>JAEUOS010000180.1 GCA_016790695.1 Burkholderiales bacterium | reverse complement strand
CGCGCAGTCGATGGGCCTGAGCGCGCGCGCGGCCTGCGTGGTCTCCGGCGACACCACGCCGCACGCCAAGCCGCATCCCGCGCCGCTGCTGCACGCCGCGCAGCTCAGCGGCGTCGACCCCGCGCGCTGCCTCTACGTCGGGGACGACCGGCGCGACATCGAGGCCGGCCGTGCCGCCGGCATGCGCACGCTGGCGGTGACCTGGGGCTACCTCGGCGCCGGCGAGCCGCCCGCGCAGTGGGGCGCCGACGCGGTCATCGACGCGCCCGCCGCGGTGCTCGGGTTTCTCTGAGCCGGCCGCCCGCGCGCCTGCGGCTAGACTCGCAGTTTCAGTCCGGCCGCCCCGGCCGGCGATTTCAGGAGCAACCAATGCAGTTCGATGACGTCGTCCTCGGCCGCCGCAGCATCCGCGGTTACAAGCCCGACCCGGTCCCCCGCGCGCTGATCGAGGAGGTCCTTCGTCTGGCGATGCGCAGCCCGTCGTCGATGAACACGCAGCCGTGGAACTTCTACGTCATCACCGGCGAGCCGCTCGACCGCATCCGCGCCGGCAACACCGAGCGCATGGTCGCGGGCGTGCCGCAGTCGCGCGAATTCCGCATCGGCAAGCCGTTCGAGGGCCGGCACCGCGACCGCCAGGTCGGCGTCGCCAAGCAGCTGTTCGCCGCCATGGGCATCGCGCGCGACGACAAGGAGGGACGCCAGGACTGGGTGCTGCGCGGCTTTCGCCAGTTCGACGCGCCGGTGTGCGTGATCGTGACCTACGACCGCGCGCTGCACGGCAGCGACGACGCGCCGTTCGACTGCGGCGCGGTCACCACCGCGCTGGTCAACGCGGCCTGGTCGCGCGGCCTGGGCGCGGTGATCAACAGCCAGGGCATCATGCAGTCGCCGGTGGTGCGCGAGCACGCCGGCATCGCCGAGGACCAGGTCATCATGAAGGCGATCGCGCTGGGCTGGCCCGACGACGACTTCCCCGCCAACGCCGTGGTGTCCGAACGCAAGTCCGTCGCCGAGGCCGCGGTGTTCGTCGGCTTCGGGGACGACGCGCGCGCCTAGATGGACCGCGCCGCCGCCTACGCCGCGCTGCTCGAGAGCGACCCGCAGGCCAAGGTCGAGGCGACGCGCGCCGCGCAGGCGGCGCCCGCGCGCACGGACGCCGATGCCGTGTTCGCCGCCGCCGCGCCCGGCCGGCCGGCCGCGCCCGTCCTGGTCCACCCGGCGAAGGTCGCGCGCCGCGGCCTCGGCAGCGCCGCCGGCCGCGCCGCGCTCGTGCACGCGATCGCGCACATCGAGTTCAACGCCATCAACCTGGCGCTCGACGCGGTGTGCCGCTTCGGCGGCATGCCCGCGGATTACTACGCGGACTGGATGCGCGTCGCGGTCGAGGAGGCGCACCACTTCTCGCTCCTCGCGGCCCATCTGCGCGCAGCCTACGGCCGCGCCTACGGCGACTTTCCCGCCCACGACGGCCTGTGGGAGATGGCCCGGAAGACCGCCGACGACGTCCTCGCGCGCATGGCGCTGGTGCCGCGCATCCTCGAGGCGCGCGGTCTCGACGTGACGCCGGCGCTGCGCGACGGCCTCGCCGCCCACGGCGACGCGGACGCCGCGCGCATCCTCGACATCATCCTCGCCGACGAGATCGGCCACGTCGCCGTCGGCAATCGCTGGTTCCACCACCTGTGCGCGGCGCGCGGCCTCGATGCGCCGGCGGCCTTCGCACAGCTGTGCGCCGCGCGCGGCGCGCCGCCGGTGCGCCCGCCGCTCAACACGGCGGCGCGCCTGGCGGCCGGCTTCAGCGCCGCGGAGCTCGCGGGCTTTTCCTGAGCAGCGGCGCGATGGCCGATGCGGATGCCTCGCCCTGCCGCGCATGCGGCGCCTGCTGCGCGACCTACCGCGTCTCGTTCTACTGGGCCGAGGCGGCCGCGCGCGGGCTGCCGCCGGACCGGGTCGAGAAGGCCGCCCCGCTCATCGCCTGCATGGCCGGCACCAATACGGCGCAACCGCGCTGCGCCGCGCTCGACGGCACGATCGGCCGCGTCGTGCGCTGCACGCTCTATGCGCACCGGCCGACGCCCTGCCGCGAGGTGCAGCCCGGCGACGACAAATGCGCCCAGGCGCGCGCGCGGCACGGCCTGCCGGTGCCGGTCGTGCGCGCCTGATGCGCCGCGCCCGCCTTGGGGCGGGCGCGTCACGGGGCCGATGGCGCGGCAGCGCCGGTTCCGGACCCCGCCGGTGCGCGAGCGACCGCAGCGCGCCTGCGGGACCGCGCTACTGCTTCTTCTGCGCCTCGTAGAAGTTGACCAGCCGCACGACATCGCCGGCCTCGATGCGGCCGAGCGGACCGTCGCTGTAGCTCGCGCCAATCACCTTCTGCTCGGCGTTGAGGATGAATTCCGAGGGCTGGATGATCTGCCGGCGCTCCTCCCACCACGAACCCATCTGGTCGGCCTGTGCTCGGGTGACCCCAAAGCCGACCGGGAAGTCGACCTCATCGGCCACCAGCCGGGCCTTGTCCTCGGGATCGACGCTGGCGGCGAACACCTTGACCCCGAGCGCAGCCAATTCGTCCTTCAGCTTCGCGAAGCCGACCAACTGTCGGCGACAGTACGGTCACCAATGGCCCCGGTAGAACAACACGACGCCGTACCTGCCGTTCATCGCGTCGGGCAGGGTGATGGCGCCGCCGCCGACCAGGGGAATGGTCATCGCGGGGAAGGCGGAACCAATGTGGAGTTTCTCGACCATGCGGGCGATCCTTTCAGTGGGCTGGGGAAACGACTGCGGGGTGCGGCAACGGCACCGCATCGAGCGAGCGCATGAACACCTGCATGCTGTAGTGGAACGCGATGAAGGCGCCCAGCTCCATGATCTGGGCCTCAGTGTAGTGTTTCTTGAGATCGGCGTAGAACGCCGCGTCGATCTTGCCCGCGTCCAGGTACATCTGCTCGGCATAGCGCAGCGCCGCGCGCTCGGCCTCGGTGAAGCGGGGGTCGTCCTCGTAGTCGCCGCAGCCGGCCTCGATCCGCGCCTCGTCGAGCCCGGCGGCGCGCGCGCGCGTCGAGCGCAGGGCCGCAAAGTAGCGGTCGCCGGCGAAGCGCGCCAGCGCGATGCGGATGATCTCCTTGAGGCGATGGTCGACGCCGTCCGCCTCGTGGGTCACGAGCAGCGCCCGCAGCAGCACCCTGGCGTGGCCGGGCACGCGGGCGAGGATGCGCGCGAACAGCGGGTCCGGCACGCCGAGCGCCGCGGCGCGCGCCATCAGCGCGCGCAGCTCCGGGTCGTCGATCGCGGCGTCCTCCAGCGGGGCGACGCGGCTCATCGCGCCGCTCCCGGTCCGGCGAGCGAGACCGGCGTCGCGCCGTAGATGCGCGCCGACTCCTCCTGGCTCACGAGGCGCCCGTCGGGCGCGAACATCGGGTAGAAGCCCAGGGTGCCGAAGAACGTGTGATAGCCGATGTTGAAGCCGATGAAGGCGGTGAGCTCGACCACCTCGGCCTCGTCGTAGTGCCGGCGCAGTTCGCGATGGAACCCGGCATCGATGGCCTCCGGGTCGGTGGCCATCATCTCGCAGTAGCGCAGCGCGATCTTCTGCGCCGGACTCAGGCGGGTGCTCGTCGCATGCTGGGCCACGCCTTCGTCGAGCAGTTCCTCGGTCAGGCCGTTCCGCTTCGCCGAAGCGGATCGCACGTTGCCTCAGTAGCTGCACGCGGCCATGCGCGAGAGCAGCACGCGGATGATCTCCTTCAGCGTGTGGTCGATGCGCCCGGTGTTGAAGCAGGTGCTCCAGGCGACGAACACCGCCTCGGCGATCTCCAGGTTGTGGCCCATCATCGCGTGGAACGCCGGGTCCGGCGCGCGGTGCTCGAGGCATTGCGCGATCAGCGGCCCGAGCCGCGTCTGCTTGAGCGCCTCGATGTCGAGCATGGTGATGTTGGGCATGGTCAGCTTTCGGATGCGGCGGCCGCCCCGCCGTCGGGCGCGACGAGCGCGACAATGGCCTTCTTCAGCACCTGGCGGCGGTCGATGCCGGTGCGCGTCTCGGCCAGCCGGCCGTCCTTGAAGAACAGCAGCGTCGGCAGCGCGCGCACCCCGAAGCGTTCGGCAAGGCCCGGGTACGCGTCGGTGTCGACCTGCGCGATCAGCACCGACGCCGGCACTTCCCGCGCGAGTTCCTGCAGGACGCGCGTCATCTGGCGGCACGGCACGCACGACACCGACCAGAAGTCGACCACGCTGACCCCGGGGCGCGCGAGCACCGCGGCGTCGAACGTCGCCTCGTCGAGCGCGGGAAAGGACGCGCTCATGCGTCGTAGCCGGGCGCCGCGCGCGCGAGGCCGCCGAACGCGTCGAGCAGGCGCTCGCGCCACTGCGCGACCGGATCGTCGGCCTCGACCAGGCGATAGCGGCTGGTGCAGCGCGCCCACTGGAAGGCGCCGAAGACCGCGTAGTCGGCGTAGAGCGGGCGCTCGCCGCCAAGGAACGGCTGGGCCTTGAGCGTCGCGCGCAGCGGCGCCAGGCTGTCGCGGAACGCCGGCAGGCGCGCGTCGCGATCGGCCACCACGGCCTCGAGCGTGGCGCCGAAGCGCTGCTCGCGGCTGGCGCGGAAGTAGGCGCGGTCGCGCGCATCGAGGTGCGCGTGGACGTCGCACAGGATGAAGCGCGCGATGGCGCCCACCAGAACGTCGCCGAAGACCGCGTGCAGGCGCGTCAGCGCGCGCCCCGGCGGCGGCCCGAACAGCGACGGCGCCTCGGGGAAGCGCTGCTCGAGGTGGCCGGCGATGGCCCACGAATCGCTGATCCAGGCCGCGCCGTCGACCAGCACCGGCACGCGCTCCTGCCCGCTTGGCGCAAGCGCCGCCTTCTCGGTAAAGCGCCACGGTACGGTCTCCATGTCGACGCCCTTGTGCGCTACCGCCAGGCGCACGCGCCAGCAATACGGGCTGAAGCGCCGCGCTTCCTCCGCCCCGGCAAGATCGTACATGCGCAACATTCGGGTCCCTGCTCGTTCCTGTCCGGGCGATCCTAGACGCCCACCGCCCAAAGATCAAGCGCCGTGCGTGCCGACGGAGAAAAGGGCGGCGGCCGACGCGCGGGACGCGCCGGCTGCCGCAGGAGAGCTCGTTACGGCGGCCGGCTACTTCTTCATGCCGTCCTTGGCCATGCCATCCTTCTTCATGCCATCCTTGGCCATGGCATCCTTCTTCATGCCGTCCTTTTTCATGCCGTCCTTGGCCATCGCATCCTTCTTCATGCCGTCCTTTTTCATGTCGTCAGCGGCGAGGACGCCTCCGGCGGCAACGGCGAAGGTGGCGGACAGCAGCACTGCGAGCAGCTTGTTCATGCGAACTCCTTGTGGTGTGATGGTGCTTGGATGAAGGCGCGCAGGCCTGGCGGCCGCGGGGCGCGCCCCGGACGTCGGTGAAGCCTTCAGCTCCCCCCGAACCAGTTGTACCCCTGATCCTCCCAATAGCCCCCGGGGTAGGTGTTGGTGACGCGGATGGCCACGATGTGCTTCGGGTTCTTGTAGCCCAGCTTGGTGGGCATGCGCAGCTTGAGCGGGAAGCCGTACTTCGCCGGCAGCACCGCGCCGTCGTAGGAAAGCGTGAGCTGGGTCTGCGCGTGCAGCGCAGTCGGCATGTCGATGGACGTGTGGTAGCCGTCGGCGCACCTGAAGTCGACGTACCTGGCCGTCGTGTCGGCACCCACGCGTCGCAGGAACTCGGCGAACGGTACCCCGCCCCACTTGCCGATCGCGCTCCAGCCCTCGACGCAGATGTGCCGCGTCACCTGGGTCACCTGCGGCAGGGCATTCAACTGCGCCAGGGTCCAGGGGGCGCGGTGCCGCACCAGACCGCCCACGTCGAGCCGGAACGCGGCGCCATCGACCTGCCGCACCTCGTCCTCGCCATAGAACGCGTTGAACGGGAACGGGCGTGTGATCATCGAATCCGGGTAGGTCGGCGCCAGCAGGCTCGGGTCGAAGATCGCCGCCTGCACCCGATCGTTGAAGCGCGACACGGCGGTGAGCACGCTCTGCACCGATTCGTCGTCGGTGATCGCGCACCCGGTGAGCAGTGTCAGGCCGCCCAGGGTCAGGCCGCGCCGCAGAAACAGGCGGCGCGTCGGCGCCGGCATCTCGCGCAGCGCGTCCTTGACGATGGCCTCGGCGCGCGGGTCGGACGCGCGGCGAACGAAGGAAGGCTTGAACATGCTCTTGTGCCTCCGGTTGCTGTTCAACGACCGCGCAGCATCGCCACGAGCGTGCGCGGCACCAGCGCCACCATCACGAGATGCACCAGCACGAAACCCGCCAGCGCGGCCATTGCAAAGAAGTGCACGCGGCGCGCCGATTCGTACCCGCCCAAAAGTTCGCGCAGAAGCGGGAACTGCACGCTCTTCCACAACACCAGCCCGGAGAGCACCAGGAGCGCGAGATCGGCCCAGACGAACAGGTAGGCGGCCCGTTGCACCGCGTTGTAGTGCGTGGGGTCGGCATGCACCAGCCTGCCCCGGAGCGCGGCGGCGACGTCGCGCAGGAGCGCGCGCGGGGTGAGCGGCCAGAACTTGCGCCAGGCGCGTCCGGTGCAGAAGTTCATCAGCAGGTAGAAGCCGCCGTTGATTGCCAGCACCCACATCGCCGCGAAGTGCCACTGCACCGCGCCGGCAAGCCAGCCGCCGAGCGTGATCTCGTTGGGAATGCGGAAGTCGAAGAACGGCGCCGCGTTGTAGATGCGCCAGCCGCTGGTCGCCAGCACCAGGACGGCGAGCGCGTTGATCCAGTGCGAGACTCGCAACCAGGCGGGATGGACGACAGTCGACGCCGGTACCGGCATTGTCCTTTCCTCCACGTGCGCATCAGCCGGCACGGCAGACCCCGGTGGTCACCGCCTGCAGCACCTCACCCGTGCGCGTGTCCTGCACGAAAGCAACCACGGCGACGCCCTTTTTCGCCTGCTCGGGCGAAAGCGTCACGGACTGCGCCATCTCGGCCGCGCCCGCAAGGAAGGCGACCGGCTTGAACCAATGGCGCACCACGTGATCATGCGCCAGCGTGGCGCCGCGATTCTCGCCAGCCGTGACGCGCGTGCTGAGGCCGTTCTCGGTGACCGCCGCATGGAGCACCGGCTGCCCCTTGGGCGGCACGTCGGCCGCGCTCGCACGCAGGGCGAGGCTGGCGTCGGCAGCGCGCGACACATTGATGCGCACGACGGCGCCGGCGGGGCGGGACGAGGCTTGCCGGATCGCCTCCCCCAGCCGGGAGCGATCGCCGACCTCGGCCCCGCCCACAAAAAAATGCGGCGTGTACAGGGTGCGGCCGCCGTTGGCGCCGACCAGCCAGCGCTGGCGCTCGGTGAATTCGGCGCGCGCGAACGGATCCTTCCAGCCAATGTGGTCCCAGAAGTTGACATGCAGGGCCAGCGCGACCACGTTGCCATTGACCGGCGCGCCGACCAGGCCGAGCTGCCTGTCGGCCGGCGGGCAACTCGAGCAGCCTTCCGACGTGTAAAGCTCGACCAGCGCCGCGCGCCGCGGGCCGCTGACGGCACTGCAGGACTGCGCGTGCGCGGCAGTGGCTCCAAGGCAGGCCGCCGCCAATAGCGCGCGGCCGACGCATCCGGTCATGTTCGCGACTCCGTACAATGCTCTCCTGGCGTTGGTCGGGCCGCAGGCGGAATCCTTACAGGACCCGCAGCCGAAGCCCGGGCCCGTCGCATGCGCTTCCCCATCCATGTCCACCCCCGCCGCCGCGTTCGAATCCCAGGTCGCCGAAGCACGCGCCTACCTGCTGCGCTTCGCCCGCCTGCAGTTGCGCAACGACGCCTGGGCCGAGGACTGCGTCTCCGAGACCATCCTCGCGGCGCTGGCGCGGCCGCAGGCGTTCGGCAACCGCTCCCAGCTCCGGACCTGGCTCGTCGGCATCCTCAAGCACAAGGTGCAGGACGCGCTGCGCGCCCGCGCGCGCGAGGTCGTCCGCGGCGACGGCGACGGCGACGACGGCGACGACGGCGATGGCGGCGAGGAGCTCGATCGCCTCGCGTTCCAGCCCGACGGCCATTTCGTCCATGCGCCCGCCGACTGGGGCAACCCGGAGGAGAGCCTCGGCAGCGCGCAGTTCCTGCGCGTGCTCGAGGCCTGCGTCGAGAAGCTGCCGCCGGCGATGGGCCGCGTGTTCCTGATGCGCGAGTGGCTCGAGCTCTCGACCGACGAGATCCGTAATGAAATCGGCATCACCGCGACCAACCTGTTCGTGCTCCTGCACCGTGCCCGCCTGCGCCTGCGCGAATGCCTGGAGCTGAACTGGCTGGGTCGGCATTGACCCTGGAGTCCGCATGCGCCTGCGCCGCACCTGCAAGGAAGCCGCCGCGCTGATCGTCGCGCGCGAGGACCGCGCGCTGTCATTGGCCGACCGCGCTGCCCTGCGCTTGCACTTTCTGGCGTGCAAGACCTGCCCGGTATTCGCGCGCCAGATGGAGTCGATGCGCGCCGCATTCGCGCGCTGGCGCGCCGCGCCGCCGGATGTCCCCGGCGGCGGCCCGGACGCCCGCTAGGGCCTGCCGGCGCGGACGGCGCGCGCCCCCGAGCCGCGCGGCGGGCCGCCGTCGGTGAGCGATTCGCCGTAGATCATGCGCGCGATGCCCGCCGCGTGGGCCGCGCGCTCGCACAGGCCGCACGGGCGCGAACTCGACACCAGCACGCAACCGTCGAGCGCACGCGTGCCCAGGCGCGCCTGCGCGAGCCGGATCGCCTCGCGTTCGGCATGCGCATCGGCGTTGCGCGCGGTGACGACGCGGCTCGGACTCTCGGCGACGATGACCCCGTCGCGGACCACCACCGCGCCATAGGGCTGGTCGCCGGCGGCCTCGGCCTGCCGGCGCATCTCGAATGCGCGCGCCATGAACGCGCGCCACGGCTCGAGCGCCTGCGCCAGCACCGCGCGCAGCGGCGCCAGCGCCGCGAGCAGCGGCAGCAGTAGCCATCGACGTCTGCGCATCGCGCCTCCCCGGAATCGAGCGACCAGGCGCGATTATGCCGGCAGGCGCCGCGCCGGGCAGGCGAATGCCGCGCCTGCCGGGCCGTGCCCGGGAGCAGCTACGGCACGCGCGTGCGGATGCCGCGCGCCAGCCGCGGTACGCGGGCGGCGCGTGGGCGGCGCGTCAGCGCCGCGCCGCCTGCGGATCGCCGCGCATGCGGTCGACCTTGACGAAATAGTGGCGCGCGTAGGCGAGCAGCTGCCCGTCGCTCGGGTGGTCGACCGATTCGACGCCGACCACCTTGTCGGCGATCGCCGGGTCGTGCTTCTGCATGTGCTTGATCAGCGCGAGCTTCGCGCCCGCCGGCCCGACGACGAGGATCTCCTGCGCGTCGGCGACCGCCAGCGCCACCTCGTGGTAGTAGTGCTGGTCCTCCGCCGCATGTCCGGCGCCGACCGAGCCCTTCTTGTGATGCTGGTGCTGGTGCTTCGAGCGCGCGCGCACCTTCTCGCTCTCGGCGGCTTCGTCGTTGAAATGCAGGACGTGGGCCTCGCTGTGATCGAGCCAGACGACGGCGTGACTGAATGACATGCGCTTACTCCGATGGGGGCGATGTTGCGGACAACCGCGGGCTTCCGCGGACAACCCGGCGCGCGATGATGCGGCGCACCAGACACGACGCCAGCATACGGCCGCGATGCCCTGCCCCCTTGATGTCGATCAAACATCGCTTGCGCGCCGGCGCGCAGCGTGGATAATTTCCACGCGTGCCCTCCCGCGGGGCGCCGCGGTCGCGACGATCGCCGGCATCGCGGGCTTTGCCAGTTTCAGCCTGACATGGAGGCGCTCATGTTTCGCGAAAAGGCCATCACCCGCTTCCTCGGCGCGCTCGGCGCCAAGAACGACCTGCCGCTGCAGGTGGCATTGTGGAACGGCGAGACCCTGGCGCTGGGGCCCGCGCCCAAGGTCACCATCCGCCTGCCCGACCGCCGGGCGGCGCGCTACCTGGTGCCGCCCAGCCTCGCCAACCTCGCGCGCGGCTACGTCACCGGCCGCTTCGACGTCGACGGGCGCCTCGACGACGTCATCGCGGCCGCCTCGGGCCTGGCGCGCGCCGGCGTGTCCTCGGCGGGCCGGATCCGCCGCCGGCTCTCGGCCGCGATCCACACGCGCGAGCGCGACCGCCGCGCCATCTCCCACCACTACGACGTCTCCAACGACTTCTACCGCCGGTGGCTCGATCCCGAGATGGTGTACTCGTGCGCGTACTTCCGCGCCGCCGACGAGGCGCTCGAGACCGCGCAGATGGCCAAGCTCGACCACATCTTCGCCAAGATCATGCTCAAGCCGAACGAGCGCCTGCTCGACATCGGCTGCGGCTGGGGCGCGCTCGCGCTGCGCGCGGCGTCGCGCCACGGCGCCCGGGTGCTCGGCGTGACGCTGTCGCAGAACCAGTTCGAGCTCGCGCGCGAGCGCGTGCGCGCCGCCGGCCTCGCCGACCGGGTCGAGATCCGGCTGCAGGACTACCGCGACGTCGAGGGCACGTTCGACAAGATCACCTCGGTGGGCATGTTCGAGCACGTGGGCCTGAAGAACCTCCGCGGCTACTTCGCCAAGATCCGCAGCCTGCTCGCCGACGGCGGCCTCGCGCTCAACCACGGCATCACCTCGACCGACCCCGACTCGGCCGAATCGCCCTACGGCGCCGGCGAGTTCATCCACGAGTACGTGTTCCCGCACGGCGAGCTGCCGCACATCGGCCTGGTGCTGCGCGAGATGCAGGCCGCCGGGCTGGAGGCGCTCGACGTCGAGAGCCTGCGCCGCCACTACGCGCGCACGCTCTCGCTGTGGGCGGCGAACTACGAGGCCAATGCCGGCACGCTGCGGCGCATGGTCGACGAGACCACCTTCCGCGTCTGGCGCGTCTACCTGGCCGGCTGCGCCTACGCGTTCCAGCAGGACTGGGTGTCGATCTACCAGGTCCTGGTGTGCAAATCCGGCGCCGAGGGCTTGAATCCCACGCCCCTGACCCGACATTACATGTACCGCTAGAAAGCGCCTACAATGGCGCCTCCAGCGTTGCGTTGGAACGCACGAACACGGGGCCGATCCGGTTTCGACGTGGGTTGCAAAGCAGTGAGGGCATGCCGAGGGCTGGTCACCTCGTAAATCCAACCGGAAAACCACAAACGCCAACGACGAGCGTTTTGCTCTCGCAGCCTAAAAAACTAGCGAAGCCGCTACACCGGTGCTTCCCTCGACCGGAGCGGGACCTCAAAAGCCCGCGGTAGCGTCATTCAGAGGGAATCGGCGTGCGTCGGGTTACTTGGCGCCCGCTTAAATCTAGGTGACTCGCCGCTGTCCGGCCTGCC
>JAEUOS010000172.1 GCA_016790695.1 Burkholderiales bacterium | reverse complement strand
CACCCACGACAGCGGCTTTCGGCGGCGTTTCGCGGCGGCTGCCGCGAAGCGCGAGGAGGCGCTGCGCGCCGGGTTCGCCGAGGCCGGCGTCGACGTCCTCGAACTGGCCACCGACGACACGCTGATCGAGGCGGTGATGCGCTTCGCCGACTTGCGCAAGCGCCTGTCCCAGCTCGCCGGCGGCGGCATGCCGCGTCATCTGTCGGAGGTCGCGTGAAGTTCATCTGGCCGCAGATGCTGTGGCTGCTGCTCGTTCTGCCGCTGCTGGTCGCGCTCTATGCGTGGATGCTGCGGCGCAAGCGGCGCGCCTCCCTGCCGTATGCCCACCTGGCGATGGTGCGCGCCGCGCTCCAGGGCGGGCCGGCCTGGCGGCGCCACCTGCCGCCCGTGCTGTTCCTGCTCGCGCTCGGGCTCCTGGTGTTCGCCGTCTCGCGGCCGACCGCCGTGGTTTCGGTCCCGACCCAGCACGAGAGCATCATCCTCGCCATCGACGTCTCGGGCAGCATGCGCGCCACCGACGTCAAGCCGAGCCGCCTGGCCGCGGCCCAGGAGGCGGCCAAGGCCTTCGTGCGCGAGCAGCCGCGCAGCGTGCGCATCGGCGTGGTGTCGTTCGCCGCATCGGCGGCGATCGTCCAGTATCCGACGCAGAACCGGGAGGACGTGCTCAATGCCATCGACCGCTTCCAGGTGCAGCGCGGCAGCGCGGTGGGCAGCGCGATCATCGTGTCGCTGGCGACGCTGTTTCCGGATGCCGGCATCGACATCAGCGAATTGACCGAGGGCGGCGGCCCGCGGCGCCAGTTCTGGGGCGCGCGCGTGCCGAAGAAGGAGCCCTGGAAGCCGGTGCCGCCCGGTTCCTACGGCGGCGGCGCGATCATTCTGGTCACCGACGGCGAGCGCACCGCGGGCGTCGAGGTCGACAAGGCCGCCAAGATGGCGGCCGAGCGCGGCGTGCGCGTCTATTCGATCGGCATCGGCTCCCCCAAGGGCGAGGTGATCAGCTTCGAGGGCTGGTCGATGCGCGTCAAGCTCGACGAGGAGGCGCTGAAGAAGGTCGCCAACACCACGCAGGGCCAGTACTTCGCCGCGTCGTCGCCGGGCGACCTGAAGCAGGTCTACAAGGCGCTGACCTCGCGCCTGACGCTCGAGCGCAAGGAGATCGAAGTCGGCGCCCTGGCGGCGGCAGCGGCCGCGCTCCTGGCGGTGCTCGCCGCCGGCCTGTCGCTCTACTGGTTCAACCGCATCCTGTAGACCGATGGAACGCAAGCGCCTCCATGCCGGGGAACTGCGCGCGGCCGGATACGACGAGGCGCGGCGCGTGCTCGAGGTCGAGTTGGCGAACGGGCAGCTGATCGAGTATGCGGGCGTCGGGCGCGAGATCGCGCGGCGCCTGATGACCAGCGCGTCACCGCTGTCGTACTACCGCGACAACATCGCCGACGAGTTCACGGCGCGGCCCGCGGGCCGCGTTCGCAGCTCCGGCGGCGACGACAATCCGTTCGCCTGATCGGCGCGGCGCCGCGCGACGGCCGGCCGCGCGCGTGCGGTCGCTATACTGGCAAGTGCGGCAAGGTCGGCACTGCCGCGCGGTTGCCGCCATGCGAATCCTTGCTTTCGACACGTCCACGGAATTCTGTTCCTGCGCCCTGTGGGCCGGGGGCGAGGCCGACGAGGCGGTCGAACGCGCGGGCCAGCGGCACTCGTCGCTCCTCCTGCCGATGGCGCAACGGCTGCTCGCGCACCACGGGACGCGCATGGACGCGCTCGATGCGATCGCGTTCGGCGCCGGCCCCGGTTCGTTCACCGGGCTGCGCATTGCGTGCAGCGTCGCCCAGGGCATCGCGTTCGCGCGCGGTCTCCCGGTCCTGCCGGTGAGCACCCTCGAGGCGCTCGCCGAGGAGGTCGACGGCGAGCGCGTGCTCGCCGCGCTGGATGCGCGCATGGGCGAACTCTATCTGGCGGCTTTCCGCCGCAGCGGCGACGGCTGGCAGACGATCGAGGGACCGTGCCTGGCACAGCCGCAGGCATTGCCGCCGCTCGACGGAACATGGACCGGCCGCGGCAGCGGCTTCGCCGCGCATGGCGCGGCCCTCGCGGGTGCCTATCGCCTCGACACGGTCGACGCCGCGGCGTTCCCGCGCGCGCGCGCGGTCGCCCGCATCGGCGCGCGCGCGCTGGCGGCGGGCCGGACGGTGGCGCCCGAGGCGGCCGCACCGCTGTACCTGCGCGACAAGGTCGCCCTCGATGTGCGCGAGCAGGCGGCGGCCCGCCTGGCCCGGGGCGCGCGATGAATGCGATCTGGCGCGCCGAACGACCCGCGCTCACGCCGATGACGCGCGATGCGCTCGCCGCCGTGCTGGCGGTCGAGAACGACATCTACGAGTTTCCCTGGACCCGCGGCAATTTCCTCGATTCGCTCGATGCCGGCTACAGCTGCTGGCTGTACGGCTGCGGCGCCGACCTGCTCGGCTACGCGGTGGTGATGCTGGCGGTCGACGAGGCGCACCTGCTCAACCTCTCGGTGGCGCGTGCCGCCCAGGGGCGCGGCCACGGCCGCGCGCTGCTTGCCGAACTCTGCACGGTGGTGCGGGACCACGGTGCGCGCACCATGCTGTTGGAGGTTCGCCCGTCGAACCTGGCCGGCCGCGCGCTCTATGCGCGCGCGGGGTTCCTGCAGGTCGGACTGCGGCGCGGCTACTATCCCGCGCGCGACGGCCGCGAGGACGCCCTGGTGCTGAGGCGCGCGCTGTGACCAGTCGCCGCGAGCGCATCCTGCTCGAGATGGGCGTGGGCCCGCTGTGGAAGCAGCGGGTGGCCGGCGACGCGCCCGCGAAGGCCGCGTCGATGGCGCCGTCCGTCCCGGTCGCCGCGGGCGCGGCCCAGCCACCCGCCGATCCCGACGCGCCGCGCCGCGTCCGGGAGGCTGCAACGCGGCAGCCCGACCCGGCACCCGATGGCGACGCGCGCGCGCAGGCGATCCTCGCGATGGACTGGCAGGCACTGCGCGAGGCGGTCGCCGGCTGCACCGCTTGCAGCCTGTCCGGCAGTCGACGCAATACCGTCTTCGGGGTCGGCAACGAGCGCGCGGCCTGGATGATCATCGGCGAAGCGCCCGGCGCGGAGGAGGACGCGCGCGGCGAGCCGTTCGTCGGCCAGGCCGGGCAATTGCTCGATGCGATGCTCGGCGCCATCGGCCTGTCGCGCAAGAACGACGTGTTCATCGCCAATGTGCTCAAGTGCCGGCCGCCGGGCAACCGCAATCCGGAGCCGGCGGAAGTGGCGCGCTGCCTGCCGCACCTGATGCGCCAGGTCGCGCTGGTCCGGCCCGGCCTGATCCTTCTCATGGGGCGCTTCGCCGCGCACGCGATGCTCGCGACCGACGCCTCGATCGCCTCGCTGCGCGGGCGCCTGCACCGCGTCGCCGGCACCCCGGCGATCGTCACCTATCATCCGGCCTACCTGCTGCGCACGCCGCTCGACAAGGCGCGCGCGTGGCAGGATCTGGTGCTCGCGCGCGCGACCTGGCAGGACTTGCAATCGGCGCGCGCGTCCCCCACATCGTCCTCGTGACGCCCCCGAAGAAGGATCCGCCTCCATGCGCCGCCGCCTCGTCCTCCTGAGTCTCCTTGCCGCCGTACTTGTCTCGGGCTGCGGATACAACGACTTCCAGCGGCTCGACGAGCAGGTCAGCGCGGACTGGGCCGGCGTGCTGGCGCAATACCAGCGCCGCGCCGACCTCGTGCCGAACATCGTCGCCACGGTCAAGGGCGAGGCCGGGTTCGAGCAGGAGACCCTGACGCGGGTCGTCGAGGCGCGCGCCAAGGCCACGGCGATCCAGGCCACACCGCAGCTGATCAACGATCCGCAGGCCTTCCAGAAGTTCCAGGCGGCCCAGGGCGAGTTGTCCGGGGCGCTGTCGCGCCTGCTGGTGGTCGCGGAGAACTATCCGAACCTGAAGGCGAACCAGGGATTTCGCGACCTGCGCACGGTGCTCGAAGGCACCGAGAACCGCATCAACATCGCGCGCGACAAGTACATCAAGTCGGTCCAGGCCTACAACGTGCTGGTGCGCACCATCCCGAGCAACCTGACGGCCATGGTGTTCGGCTACCAGACCAAGGCCTCGTTCACCGTCGAGAACGAAAAGGCGATCTCGAACGCGCCCGCGGTGAATTTCGACAAGCCGGGCGAAAAGAAGTAGGCCAGCGTTGCCGGCAGCGATCGCCTTGGCCACGCTGCCGCACGGCAGGGCGGGGGCGCGCGGCCGCTTCTGGGCGGCGACGTGCGTGTGGCTGGCGCTGTGGCTGCCGCTGCCGGCCGCGGCGCAGGCGCTGCTCGCGGTGCCCCCGCTCAAGTCGCGCGTGACCGACGTCGCCGGAGTGCTCGAGCCGGCGGCACGCGAGGCGCTCGAGCGCAGGCTGGCCGATTTCGAGCAGGCGCGCGGCACCCAGGTCGCCGTGCTGCTGGTGGCCTCGACCCGGCCCGAGCCGATCGAAGACTACGCGCATCGCGTGGGCGAGACCTGGAAGATCGGCCGCAAGGGCGTCGGCGACGGCCTGCTCGTCGTGGTCGCGCGCGACGACAAGCGGGTGCGCATCGACGTCGCGCGCGCCCTCGAGGGCGCGATTCCCGACCTCGAGGCGCGGCGCGTGATCCGCGAGCAGATGGCGCCGCGCTTCGGGCAGGGCGATTTTGCCGGCGGCCTCGAGGCCGGACTCGGCGCGCTGTTCGCGCTGATCGAGCGCGAGGCGCTGCCCGCGCCCAGCGGCCGCGCCGCGCCTCCCGAGAACAATGACCTCGAGGGCTGGCTGATGCTCGGATTCATCGCGCTCATCGTCGGCGGGTCGATCCTCAAGGCACTGTTCGGGCGCGCCGGCGGCTCCGCGCTCGGCGCCGGCGGTGCGGGGGTGATCGCCTGGCTGGTGGCGGGGAGCCTGTGGGTGGCGGCGGCCGTGGCGCTCGCCGCGCTGGTCTTTCTCCTGGTCATGGGCGGCGGACGCGGCGCGCGCATGCTCCCGGGCGTGGGCGGCGGCGGGTTCGGCGGCGGCTTCGGTGGCCATGGCGGGGGCGATTCCTGGGGCGGATTCTCCTCGGGCGGCGGCGGGGACTTCGGCGGCGGCGGCGCGTCCGGCGGCTGGGGAGGCGGCGATGACTAGAGGCATGCGCATCCTGCGCCATCTGCTGGCCGACGCACGCGCGGTGCGGCGCGTGCTGCCTGCCACGGCGATGGCGCGCATCGGCCAGGCCATCGCCGCCGGGGAGGCGCGTCACGACGGCGAGGTCCGATTCTGCGTCGAGGCGGGCCTGCCGTGGTCGTATCTGCGGCGCGGCGCGCGCGCGCGCGAGCGCGCGATCATGCTGTTTTCCAAGCTGCGCGTCTGGGACACCGAACGCAACACCGGCGTGCTGCTCTACGTCCTCCTCGCCGATCGCGCGATCGAGGTGGTCGCCGATCGCGGCATCGCGCGCGCGGTGCCGCAGGCGCAGTGGGATGCGGTGTGCGCCGACATGTCGGCGGCATTCCGTGCCGGCCGCGCCGAAGAGGGGGTGCTGGCGGCACTCGAGCGGGTGCACGGCCTGCTCGCCGCGCACTTTCCGCCGCAGGCCGGAAACCCCAACGAACTGGCCGATGCGCCGGTGGTGCTCTGAGCGCGAGGCCCGGGTCCGGCGACGGGGTCAGTGGCCCGGATCGCTGCGCGCGATCGCGAGCAGACGCTCGACCTCGTCGCGGTGCCGCACGACGTTGCTGCGATGCCAGCGCCCGATCAGCCACATGGTGCCGGCGACGAGGGCGCCGAAGCCGGCGATCGCGGTGAACGCCGAGACCCCGACGCCGGTCGCTGAGGTGTAGAGGAACCCCAGCGCCAGGATGCACGCCTGCTCGTTGAAGTTCTGCACCGCGATCGAGCGGCCGGCGCCCATCAGGTTGTGGCCGCGATGCTGCAGCAGCGCATTCATCGGCACGACCAGATAGCCGCCGATGCCGCCGAGCAGGATCAGGAACGGTGCCGCGACCCAGACGTTGTTGATGAAGATCAGCAGGATGACCAGGAATCCCATGACGATGGCCAGCGGAATCACGCTCGTGGCCTGGTCGAGGCGCATGCGCATGCTGGCGACGACCGCGCCGACCGCGGTGCCGATCGCGACCACGCCGACCAGGCCCGAGGCCTGGGTCGTGCCATAGCCGAGCGCCGCCGCCGCCCAGGCCAGGACGATGTAGCGCAGATTGCCCGACACGCCCCAGAACAGGGTGGTGGTGGCGAGTGAAATCTGCCCGAGCTTGTCGCGCCACAGGGTGATGTTGCAGCGCCAGAAATCGGTCAGCAGTTCGAGCGGGCGCTCCGGCAGCGGCAGCATCGCGGCGCCGGTGAGCGGGATGAACAGGTTGAAGGCGGCAGCGACGACGTACAGGCTGACGATGGAGGCGATCGCCGCCTCCGGCGGCGTGTCGATGCCCAGATCGATGTGAGGCAGATCGATCGCGAGCAGCACGTCGGAGACGCGGTGCCCGATCAGTTGCCCGCCGAGCAGCACGCCGAGAATGATCGACGCGATCGTCAGGCCCTCGATCCAGCCATTGGCCTTCACCAGTTGCGAAGGGGGCAGCAGCTCGGTGAGGATGCCGTACTTCGCCGGCGAGTAGGCGGCCGCGCCGAGGCCGACGATGGTGTAGGCGATCAGCGGATGGATTCCGACCAGCATCATCAGGCAGCCGACCACCTTCAGCATGTTGGACAGGAACATCACCCGTCCCTTGGGCAGCAGGTCGGCGAAGGCACCGACGAAGGGCGCGAGGACCACGTAGAAGAACGCGAACATCGGCACCAGGGCGGCGCGCTGCCATTCGGGCGCGCCGCCGCTCTTGAGGAGCTCGACGGCGGCGACGAAGAGTGCGTTGTCGGCCAGTGACGAGAAGAACTGCGCCGACATGATCGTGTAGAAACCGGTCTTCATCTCGCCCTTGTCATTTAGAATTCCTCGCCTGCGCCGCGTGCCGGAATGGCCCCGGGGCAGGCGCGAGCGCTCGGCGTTATAGCACGAAAACATCCCCGGAAATCAAAGATTTAGCCCTGGTTTACCCGTATAGGCCGCCGCTGTGCGCCGCCTGCGCCGGCAGCGCGTCCGGCCCCGACAACCCGTCCCAGGATCCTTCATGCCGCGTCCGATCTGCGTGCGCTTCGACACTGGCGCACTGGCCCACAACCTGCAGGTGGTGCGCGCGGCGGCCCCCGGCACGCGCGTGTGGGCCGTGGTCAAGGCCAACGCCTACGGGCACGGCCTGCTGCGCGCCGCACACGCGCTGCGCGCGGCCGACGGCTTCGCGCTGCTCGACCTCGACGAGGCGGCGCGCCTGCGCGAAGCGGGCTTCGCGCACCCGATCCTGCTGCTCGAGGGTTTCTTCGAGACCGCGGACCTGGAGACCGTCGATGCGCTGCACGCGACGCCGGTGGTCCACCATCTCGCGCAGGTCGAGATGCTCGAGCGCGCGGCGCTGCGCCGGCCGCTCGACGTCTACCTGAAGATCAACACCGGCATGAACCGGCTCGGCTTCACCGGCGCGGCGGTCCGCCTCGCGCACGAGCGCCTCAAGCGCCTGAAGCAGGTCAAGTCGGTCACCCTGATGACCCACTTCGCCGACGCCGACGGGCCCGGCGGCGTGGCCGACCAGATGGCTGCGTTCGCCGCCGTGGCCGGCGACCTGCCGGGCGCGCGCAGCCTCGCCAATTCGGCGGCGCTCCTGCGCTATCGCGAGACCCACGGCGACTGGGTGCGTCCGGGAATCGCCCTGTATGGCGCATCGCCGTTTCCCGAGCGCGGCGCCGCCGACCTCGGCCTGCGGCCGGCGATGACGCTGACGAGCGAGATCATCGCCGTGCAGACTCTCGCGGCGGGCGAGGGCATCGGCTACGGCTGGCGCTATCGCGCCGCGCGCGACATGCGCATCGGCGTGGTCGCATGCGGCTATGCCGACGGGTATCCGCGCCACGCCCCGCCGGACAACGCGCTGGGCGCACCGGTCCTGGTCGACGGCGTGCCGACCCGGTCCGTCGGGCGCGTGGCGATGGACATGCTCTATGTCGACCTGACCGCGCTGCCCGGCGCACGCGTCGGCAGCCGCGTGGTGCTCTGGGGCGACGGCCTGCCCGCCGATGACGTCGCCGCGGCCTGCGGGACGGTCTCCTACGAGATGTTCTGCGCGCTCGCGGCGCGCGTTCCCGCGTCCGAGGCGACGGCGTGACGGTGGCGGCGCGCGGTGCGGGCGACCGCGCGGCGCTGATGCGGGCACGGCTCGGCGGCGCGCTCAAGCGGCGTTTCCTGCTGCGCTTTCACGTCAGCCTGATCCTGCTGTTCAGCTTCTGCGCGGGGCTCGTGGCGACCCGTGCGCTGCTGTGGCTCGGCGTGGACGCGATGTGGCTGCGCTACCTGCTCGCGATGCTCGCCGCCTACGCCGCATTCCTCGCGGGCGTCCGGCTCTGGCTCGCCTACGTGGGCGCAGCCGGCGACTCCGCTGCCGCACTGACGCGCGGCAGCGGGCGCGCGGACCGGCGCGGCGACGGCAGCGCGGGCTTCGACCTGCCCCTCGACCTGCTTCCGGGCCCTGGCAGGGGCGGCGTGGCCGGGGGCATGCGCGCGCCGGTCGCCGGCGGCGGCGGCGACTTCGCCGGCGGCGGCGCGAGCGGTTCGTTCGCGGCGCCCGATGTGCCGCCCGATGTGCCGTTCGACGCGCTCGGCGACGCCGCCGCATCCGGCAGTTCGGGATCGGGTTCCGGGATCAGCCTCGACCTCGGCGACGGCGAGGGACTGGTGGTCCTGGTTCTGGCGCTCGTGGTGCTCATCGCGATCGTCGGCGGCGCGGCGTGGCTGGTGTGGGTGGGGCCGGAGATCCTGGTCGAGGCCGCCTTCGAGGCCATGCTGGCCGGCGGACTGCTTGGCTCCCTGCGTGCGGCGCGCGCCGGCGGCTGGCTCGGCGTCGTCGCGCGCCGGACGCTGCTGCCGTTTGCGGCGGTGACCGCGGCAGCCTGTGCCTTCGCCGTGGTCGGCCAGGCGGCCTACCCGGAGGCGCGCACGTTCCGCGATGTCGTGCGCGCCGCCTGGCTCGGCGACGACGCGGGCGACATCGGGTCCGGTGCGAGCGACGCCGACGCCGCCATCGCGACCCTCGATGACAGCCTGCGCCGTCTGGCGGCGGGTGCGGATGCCGGCGCGCCCGCGGCACGCGAGGCCGCCATCGGGCTGCTGATCCGGCGCGCCGATCGCCTCGGCCAGTTGCAGCGGACCGACGAGCAGATCGCCGCCTACGATCAGGCCGCTGCGCTCGGCCGTGCCGGCGACGCCGGCGCACTCGCGGCCGGCGTCGCCGATGCGCTGCGACTGAAAGGCTACGCGCTCGCCGACGGCGGTCGCCCCGACGCCGCGCGCGAGACCTATGCGCGGCTGATCGAGCGCCTCGACGGCGCCGCGGATCCCGAACTGCAGTGGCGCCTGGCCTGGAGCATGCTGCAACTGGCGCTCCTGGAAGAGCACGAGCGCGAGGGCGCCGGCCTGGCCCGCATGGGCGAGGTCGTGCGCCGGTTCGCGCGCGTGCAGTCGGCGCAGGTGCGCGTCCAGGTGGCCGATGCGCACTACATGCAGGCGCTGGCGCTGGTCTGGCGCGCGAAGGCGGAGGCGGGCGGCGGCCCACCCGCCGCGCCCGCGCTCGCGTCCGCGCGCGCCGGCTTCGAGGCAGCGCTGGCGGCCGCCCCGGACGCCTCGGCGGAACGGGCCGAGGCCCTCGCAGGCCTCGCGTATACGCACTTCCTTGCCGGCGACGCCCGGCGCGCGCGCGATACACTGGCCATGGTGGCGCCCGAGCGCCGCGCGTGGTTGCGCGAGGCGGTGCTGGCCCAGTACGTCGCGCACCGGGCGGTGGCCGCGGACGCGCCGTTCCGACTCCTGTATGAGGCGACCTTGAAGGACCGTGATGGCTAAGGCGCGCACCGCGTACGTGTGCGGGGAATGCGGCGGCGAGGCTCCGAAATGGCAGGGCCAGTGCCCGCACTGCGGCGCGTGGAACACCCTGGCCGAGGTGCGCGTGGAATCCGCCCGCGGCGCGGCGGCGAACCGGTACGCGACGGCGCCGGGCGCGGCGCCCGACGGGCCGGGGCTCCGCGCGCTCGCGGACATCGAGGCGCGCGCCCTGCCGCGCATCGGCAGCAGCATCGAGGAACTCGACCGCGTGCTGGGCGGCGGCTTCGTGCCCGGGGGCGTGGTGCTGATCGGCGGCGATCCCGGGATCGGCAAGTCGACGCTGCTGCTGCAGGCGCTGGCGGGCCTGTCCGCCGAGCACAAGGTGCTCTATGTATCGGGCGAGGAATCGGCGGAGCAGGTCGCACTGCGCGCGCAGCGACTGGGCCTGGTGGCGCCGGGACTGAAGCTGCTGCCGGAGATCGGCCTGGAGCGCATCGCGGCCGCGCTGCTGTCCGAGCGCCCGACCGTGGCGGTCGTGGACTCGATCCAGACGCTGTTCTCCGATGCGCTCACGGCCGCGCCCGGCTCGGTCTCGCAGGTGCGCGAATGCGCCGCGCAGCTGACCCGGCTCGCCAAGCAGTCCGGCATCGCCATCGTCATGGTCGGCCACGTCACCAAGGAAGGCGCGATCGCCGGCCCGCGCGTGCTCGAGCACATCGTCGACACGGTGCTGTACTTCGAGGGCGACACCCATTCCGCGTTCCGCCTGGTGCGCGCCTTCAAGAATCGCTTCGGCGCCGTCAACGAGCTCGGCGTGTTCGCGATGACCGACCGCGGCCTGCGCGGGGTCGCCAATCCGTCGGCCCTGTTCCTGTCGCAGCACGAGCGCGACGCCCCGGGCTCCGCGGTGCTGGTGACCCAGGAGGGCACGCGACCGCTGCTGGTCGAGATCCAGGCGCTGGTCGACGACGCGCATTCGCCCAATCCGCGCCGACTGTCGGTCGGTCTCGAGCAGAACCGGCTCGCCATGCTGCTCGCCGTGCTGCACCGGCACGTCGGCGTGGCCTGCTATGACCAGGACGTCTTCATCAATGCCGTCGGCGGGGTCCGGATCGCCGAGCCGGCCGCCGATCTGGCGGTGCTGCTCGCGATCATGTCGTCGCTCAAGGCCAAGCCGCTGCCGGGCGGACTGGTGGTGTTCGGCGAGGTCGGCCTGGCCGGCGAGATCCGTCCGGCACCGCGCGGCCAGGAACGCCTGCGCGAGGCGGCGAAGCTCGGCTTCACCCAGGCCCTGGTCCCGAAGGCCAATCTGCCGCGGCAGCCGATCGCCGGCCTGGAGGTGATCGGCGTCGAGCGCGCTGCGGAGGCATTGGCGCGGTTCCGCTAGCGCGGCGCGAGGCGCCGCGGGGGCGGGTGGTAAAATTCGACCCCTTGCATGTGCGCGACACTCTGTCGGCGGTCGATCCCGGCCGCGACGCTCCGGCGCCGTGCGCCGCACGGAACCTTTCCATGAAACCGGTCATCGCGCTGGTCGGCCGGCCCAACGTCGGCAAGTCGACGCTGTTCAACCGCCTGACGCGCTCGCGCGACGCGCTCGTCGCCGACATCCCGGGACTGACGCGGGACCGGCACTACGGCAACGGCCGGCTCGGCGACAAGCCGTTCCTGGTGGTGGACACCGGCGGATTCGAGCCGCAGGCCGCCGGCGGCGTCGAAGCCGAAATGGCCCGGCAGGCCGAACAGGCCATCGCCGAGGCCGACGTCGTGGTGTTCCTGGTCGACGGGCGCGCCGGGCTTGCCGGCCGCGAGCACGCGATCGCCGACCTCCTGCGCAAGTCGGGCCGGCGCGTGCTGCTGGCCGTCAACAAGACCGAGGGCATGGCGCTGTCGGGCGTGACCGCCGAGTTCTACGAACTCGGCCTGGGCACGCCCCACGCGATCTCCTCCGCGCACGGCGACGGCGTGCGCGAACTGCTGGAGCTGGCGCTCGCGCCGTTTGCCGCGCCCGACGACGCGCCGGACGCGGACGCGACGGGGCGGATCCGCGTGGCGATCGCCGGGCGGCCCAATGTCGGCAAGTCGACCCTCGTCAACGCGCTCCTCGGCGAGGAGCGGGTGATCGCCTTCGACCAGCCCGGCACGACGCGCGACGCCATCGCCGTTGATTTCGACTACCACGGGCGCGGCTACACCCTGGTCGATACCGCGGGCCTGCGCCGGCGCGGCAAGGTGTTCGAGACCGTCGAGAAGTTCTCGGTGATCAAGACCATGCAGGCGATCGCCGACGCGCATGTGGTCGTGCTGATGCTCGACGCGCGCGCCGACATCTCGCTGCAGGATGCGCACATCGCCGGATTCATCCTCGATTCCGGCCGCGCTCTCGTGGTCGCCGTCAACAAGTGGGACGGCCTCGACGGCTACACGCGCGAGCGGGTCAAGCAGGAGTTCGCCCGCAAGCTCGCGTTCCTCTCCTTTGCCAACCTGCACTACATCTCCGCGCGCGAAGGGCAGGGGATCGCGGCGCTGATGCGCTCGGTCGGCGCCGCCTACGGCGCCGCCACGATCAAGCTCGCAACGCCGCGCATCACGCGCGCGCTGCTCGATGCCGTCGCGCGCCAGCAGCCGCCGCGCGCGGGTGCGGTCCGGCCGAAGCTGCGCTACGCGCACCAGGGCGGAAGCAACCCGCCGATCATCGTGGTGCACGGCAATTCCCTCTCGAGTGTCCCGGAGGCCTATCGGCGCTACCTGGAAGGCTATTTCCGGGAAACTTTTCGGCTCAAGGGAACTCCATTGAAGGTGCAGTTCAAGGAAGGCCGCAATCCGTTCGCGACGGCCTGAGCGCGCAGCGCCCGGGAGCACGGGCGGCAGGCGCCGCGCAGTCCGGGTCGCGCGGTTCCGTCGGTGGGGTTCCGTCGGTGGGGTTCCGGTGGTGCGGTCCCGGTGGCCGGGCCCGTCGGTGCGGGGCGTCCTGCGGGTATTCCGTATGGCGGGGCCGGCGCTCTTCGTGTACATTGACTCTTCAAGAACAAGCAGGTCGGAGCAATCATGAGCAATAAAGGGCAACTGTTACAAGACCCGTTCCTCAACGCCCTGCGCCGCGAGCACGTGCCGGTGGCCATCTACCTGGTCAACGGCATCAAGCTGCAGGGGCAGATCGAATCGTTCGACCAGTACGTCGTGCTGCTCAAGAACACGGTCACCCAGATGGTCTACAAGCACGCCATCTCCACGGTCGTGCCGTCGCGCCCGGTCAACCTCAACCTGGAACCGGCGGGCGAGGCCGGATGATGGCGCTGGCCGGGGCACGGCCGCGCACCTGGCGGGTCGCCTAGGCGTCGATGCTCGACACCTACGAGGCGCGCGCGCGGCGCGGCACACCGCATGCGTTCGACCGCGCCGTGCTGGTCTGCCTGGATTTCGGTCAGGACGATTTCGATGAGGCGCTTGCCGAGTTCCGTCTGCTCGCCGCCAGCGCCGGCCTGACTGAGGCGGCGCTGGTGCGCGGCCGCCGCCAGCGGCCGGATCCGGCGCTGTTCGCCGGCGCCGGCAAGATCGCCGAAGTGGCTGCCGCCGTCACCGCCGGCGACGCGGGCGTGGTCCTGGTCAATCATGTGCTCTCGCCGGCACAGCAGCGCAACATCGAGCGCGAGGTCGGCGCCCGGGTCGTCGACCGCACGGCGCTGATCCTCGACATCTTCGCACAGCGCGCCAAGAGTCACGAGGGCAAGATCCAGGTCGAACTGGCGCAGCTGCGCCACCTCGCGACGCGCCTGGTGCGCGGCTGGACCCACCTCGAACGGCAGAAGGGCGGCATCGGCCTGCGCGGTCCCGGGGAAACGCAGCTCGAGACCGACCGGCGGCTGATCGGAGAGCGTGTCAAGCTGCTGTCCGAGCGGCTCGCCAAGGTCGGCCGGCAGCGCGACGTGCAGCGCCGCGCGCGCAGCCGCGGGCGGGTGTTCTCGGTGTCGCTGGTCGGCTACACCAACGCGGGCAAGTCGACCCTGTTCAATGCCCTGACCAAGGCGCAGTCGTACGCCGCCGACCAGCTCTTCGCGACCCTCGACACCACCTCGCGCCGCCTGCATCTGGCCGCCGACGTCGAGGTGGTCGTCTCGGACACGGTCGGGTTCATCCGCGACCTGCCGCACACGCTGGTGGCCGCGTTCCGCGCCACGCTCGAGGAAACCGTGCAGGCCGACCTGCTGCTGCATGTGGTCGATTCGGCCTCGCCGGCGCGCCTGGCGCAGATCGACCAGGTCAACGGCGTCCTCGCCGAGATCGGCGCGGCGCAGGTGCCGCAGATCATGGTGTGGAACAAGATCGACCTGCCGGGCGCCGACGGCGCGCTGCATTTCTCGCCGGGGATCGAGCGTGACGAGTATGGTAAAATTGAAAGGTTGTATGTGAGCGCGCGGACCAGGCAGGGGCTTGATCTGCTGCGCGAGGCCCTGATCGAGCGCGCCCGCCAGGCGGAGCGCGGTTCCGGTGCGGGGCACTCCATTGCGGCGGCGGAGGCAACGGGGCCATCCGCCGCTTCCGCTTTCTGAGGACCCGTCGTTCCATGCGTCCAGCTTCGCTGTTCTCCTCCCTGCGCCAACGCATCGCCGGGTTGCGCGTCTTCGCGACCGGCGGCGGGCCGCCGGATCTCGAGGACCTCTGGCGCGACTTCAATCGCAAGCTCTCGGGCCTGTTCGGCGGCGCGCGCGGGCGGCCGGCGTCCGCCGGGGGCGGCTCCGGCGGCGGCGAGCCGCCCAACATGAAGGCGGTCGGCGGCGGATTCTTCCTCGTGCTCGTGGTCGCGGGCCTGCTGTGGGCGGCGAGCGGGTTCTTCATCGTGCCGGAAGGGCAGACCGCGGCGATCATGCGCTTCGGCAAGTTCACGCAGCTGACCGACCGCGCCGGCTTCAAGTGGCGCCTGCCGTACCCGATCGAGCAGCACGAGATCGTCAACCTGCTGCAGCTGCGCCAGGTCGAGGTCGGATACCGCAACAGCGTCAAGACCAAGGTGCTCAAGGAATCCTTGATGCTCACCGACGACGAGAACATCATCGACATCCAGTTCGCCGTCCAGTACCGCCTCTCCAGCGCGACCGATTACCTGTTCAACAACCGGTCGCCGGACGAGACCGTTCTGCAGGCGGCCGAGACCGCGATGCGCGAGCTGGTCGGGCGCTCGAAGATGGATTTCGTCCTCTACGAGGGCAAGGAGCAGGTCGCCAAGTCGGCCGAGAAGCTGATCCAGCAGATCGTCGATCGCTACAAGACCGGCATCGCGATCGTCAACGTCACGCTGCAGAACGCCCAGCCGCCCGAACCGGTGCAGGCGGCGTTCGACGATGCGGTCAAGGCCGGCCAGGATCGCGAGCGCCAGAAGAACGAGGGCCAGGCCTACGCGAACGACGTGATCCCGAAGGCGCGCGGCACCGCGGCCCGCCTGACCGAGGAGGCCGAGGCCTATCGGCAGAAGGTCATCGCCGGCGCCGAGGGCGAGGCGAGCCGCTTCAAGCAGGTCCTCGCGGAGTACGCGAAGGCGCCCCAGGTCACGCGCGAGCGCATGTACATCGAGACGGTGCAGCAGATCTTCGCCAACACCTCGAAGGTGATGGTCGACCTGCGCACGGGCAGCCCCTTGCTCTACCTGCCGCTCGACAAGCTGATCCAGCAGGCGGGCACGCCCGGCGTGCCCGGCGCGCCGGTCGAGCCGTCGGGGCTCACGCCCTCGCGGCCGAACGTCGAGCAGGCGCCGCCGCCCGCCGAGGCGCGCTCGCGCGATGCCCAGCGCAACCGCGAGCGGGAGGCGCGCTGATGAACCGCATCGTTTCCTCGATATTCGCGCTGCTGGTGGCCGGCATGCTGGCGGCGTCGATGCTGTTCGTGGTCGACCAGCGCCAGTACGCGATCGTCTTCGCCCTGGGCGAGGTCAAGGAGGTGATCGGCAACCCCGGGCTGCACTTCAAGCTGCCGCCGCCGTTCCAGAACGTGCTGTATTTCGACAAGCGCATCCTCACGATCGACACCCCCGACTCCGACCGCTTCATCACCTCGGAGAAGAAGAACCTGGTCGTCGATTCGTTCGTCAAGTGGCGGATCAGCGATCCCAAGCTCTATTACGTCAGCGTGCAGGGCCGCGAGTCCGACGCCGTCTACCGCATCCAGCAGAGCCTCAAGGACGCGCTGAACAACGAGATCGGCCGGCGCACCGTCAACGAGATGATCTCGGGCGTGCGCGACCGCGTCATGCAGGACATCAGCAGCAAGGTCAATGCCGACGCCGCCAAGATCGGGGTCGAGATCGTCGACGTCCGGCTGAAGCGGGTCGAGTTCTCGGACGAGATCCGCGACTCGGTGTTCCGGCGCATGGAATCCGAGCGCAAGCGCGTCGCCAACGAACTGCGCTCGACCGGCTTTGCCGACAGCGAGAAGATCCGGGCGGACGCCGATCGCCAGCGCGAGGTGATCCTCGCCGAGGCCAACAAGAACGCCCAGGCGGTCAAGGGCGACGGCGACGCCAAGGCCTCGGCGATCTATGCCGCCGCGTTCGGCCAGAACCCGGAGTTCTACAGCTTCTATCGCAGTCTTGAGGCCTACCGGAACAGCTTCCGCAACAAGGGTGACGTGCTGGTGGTGGAGCCGAGCTCGGAGTTCTTCCGCTACCTCAAGAATGCCGGCAGCAGCGGCGCGAAGTCGCGCTAGCGCGACGGCGACGGTGTGGTGACCGTGTTCCTGGCCGCCCTGGCCCTGATGCTGGTCCTCGAGGGCGTGGTCCCGCTGGTCGCGCCGGCGATGTGGCGCGACACCTTCCGCCGCCTCACCGAGCTGCGCGACGGCCAGATCCGCTTCATCGGTCTCGGGTCGGTGATCGCCGGCGTGCTGCTCTACTTCCTGGCGGCCTAGCATGTCCAAGTGGGCGCTGCCCGAGTACATCAGCGACGTCCTGCCCGCCGAGGCGCGGCGGATCGAGTCGCTGCGCCGGCTGCTGCTCGATCGGTTCCGCTGCCACGGCTATGAGCTCACGATGCCGCCGCTGCTCGAATACGTCGACTCGCTGTTCACCGGCACCGGGCACGACATGGAGCTGTCGACGTTCAAGCTGGTCGACCAGCTCACCGGCCGCACCATGGGCCTGCGTGCCGACATCACGCCGCAGGTCGCACGCATCGACGCCCACCTGCTCAACCGCGAGGGCGTGACCCGCCTGTGCTACTGCGGACCGGTGCTGCACACGCTGCCGGCGGGGCTGTCGGGCACGCGCGAGCCGCTCCAGATCGGCGCCGAACTGTACGGCCATGCGGGGCTCGAGGCCGATATCGAGATCCAGAACCTGCTGCTCTCGGTGCTGCAGGCGGCCGGCGTCGCGGCACGCCTGGACCTGGGTCACGTCGGCGTGTTCCGCGCGCTCGCCGAGGCGGCACGCCTCGGCGGTGACGAGGCGATGCGCCTGTTCGCACTCCTGCAGGCCAAGGACGCGCCCGGCATCGAAGCGGCGACCGCGGCCCTGCCGGCGGCGGCGCGCGACGCGCTGCGCCTGCTGCCGCGGCTCTACGGCGGCGCCGAGGTCCTCGAGGAGGCGCGCCGCGCGCTGCCCGCGATCGCCTCGATCCACGCCGCGCTCGACGACCTGGCGGCGCTGTCGCGCGCCATCGACGGCGCCGAGGTCAGCGTCGACCTCGCGGAGCTGCGCGGCTACCAGTACCACAGCGGCGTGGTGTTCGCGGCCTACGCGGCCGGCCTGCCGAACGCGATCGCGCGCGGCGGACGCTATGACGAGGTCGGGCGCGCCTTCGGCCGCGCGCGGCCCGCGACCGGCTTCTCGCTCGACCTGCGCGAGCTCGCCGCGCTCGCCGGTGACGACAATGCCTGCGTCGGCATTCTCGCCCCGTGGTCGGGCGATGCGGCCCTGCGCCAGACGGTCGAGTCCCTGCGGCGCAGCGGCGAGGTGGTGGTCACCGCGCTGCCCGGCCACGACCGCGCGAGCTGGCAGCCGTGCTGCGATCGCGAGCTGCGGCTCGTCGGCGGCGCGTGGACGGTCGTTCCGATCAACTGAGACAGCAACCATGGCAAAGAACGTAGTCGTCATCGGCACCCAGTGGGGCGACGAGGGCAAGGGCAAGATCGTCGACTGGATGACCGACCATGCCGGCGGCGTCGTGCGCTTCCAGGGCGGGCACAATGCCGGCCACACGCTCGTGATCGGCGCGCGCAAGACCATCCTGCGCCTGATCCCCTCGGGCATCCTGCGGCCGCAGGTCACCTGCTACATCGGCAACGGCGTCGTGCTCTCGCCGGCCGCGCTGCTCGCCGAGATCGCCGAGCTCGAGGGCGCGGGCGTCGAGGTGCAGAGCCGGCTGCGCATCTCGCAATCGTGCACGCTGATCCTGCCCTATCACGTGGCGCTCGACCAGGCGCGCGAGGCGGCGCGCGGCGACGCCAAGATCGGCACCACCGGGCGCGGCATCGGCCCGGCCTACGAGGACAAGGCGGCGCGGCGCGCGCTCAAGGTGATCGACCTCTACAGCCCGGCGCGCTTCGCGGCCAAGCTCGAGGAGGTGATGGAGTTCCACAACTTCGTGCTGACGCGCCACCTGAACGTGGCCGCGGTGGACGTGCGGCAGACGCTCGACGAGGCGCTGGCGTTCGCGCCCCGGCTCGCGCCGATGGTGGCCGACGTGTCCGCGGAGCTCTATGCCGCCAGCGCCGCGGGCAGGAACCTCCTGTTCGAGGGGGCGCAGGGCACGCTGCTGGACGTCGACCACGGCACCTATCCGTTCGTCACCTCGTCGAATTGCGTCGCCGGCGCGGCGGCGGCCGGCGCCGGCGTCGGGCCCGGCCAGCTGCACTACGTGCTCGGCATCACCAAGGCCTATGCGACGCGCGTGGGCTCCGGGCCGTTTCCGACCGAACTCGCGGACGCGACCGGAGCGCACCTGCGCGAGCGCGGCCGCGAATTCGGCTCGGTCACCGGGCGGCCGCGGCGCTGCGGCTGGTTCGATGCCGCGGCGCTGAAGCGCTCGATCCAGATCAACGGCATCTCGGGCCTGTGCATCACCAAGCTCGACGTGCTCGACGGCATGGAAAGCGTCAAGCTGTGCGTCGGCTACCTGCAGGACGGCGTGCGCCGCGACCTGCTGCCGGCCGGGGCCGACGCCGCGGCGGCGTGCACGCCGATCTACGAGGACATGCCGGGCTGGTCCGAATCGACCGTCGGCGTCGACACCATCGACGGCCTGCCGGCCAACGCGCGCGCCTACCTGAAGCGCCTCGAGGCCGCCTGCGGCGCCCCGATCGCGCTGATCTCCACCGGGCCCGAGCGCGATCAGACCATCGTGCTGTCCCACCCATTCAAGTGAAGCCGATGGCCGATCTCTACGTCTCCTGGTACGACTATCACCACGCGATCGAGCGCCTGGCCGCCAAGGTCCATGCGTCGGGCTTCGCGTTCAACCAGATCATCTGCCTGGCGCGCGGCGGCCTGCGGGTCGGCGACATGCTCTCGCGCATCTTCAACCAGCCGCTCGGCGTGCTCGCGACGCAGTCCTACTTCGCCAACGCGGACAAGAGCGCCGAGACCCAGGGCGAGCTCACCATCGGCCAGCACATGGCGAAGATCAACGAGCGCCTGGGCGACCGCATCCTCCTGGTCGACGACCTCGTCGATTCCGGCAAGACCATGCAGGAGGTGGTCGCGCACCTGCGGCATCGCTATCCCGGCATCAAGGAGGTGCGCACCGCGGTCATCTGGAAGAAGGGCTGCTCGGTCTTCACCCCCGACTTCTGGGCCGACGACCTGCCGCACAACCCATGGATACACCAGCCGTTCGAGATCTACGACCAGTTGAAGCCCGAGGACCTGGCCGCGCGACTGGGCGCCGCCTGAGCACCCGCGCTTGCGCGATCGCGCCCCGCGGCTGCACGGCACCGGCCGGGAACAAAAAAGCCGCCCGGGAAGGCGGCTTTCGGAAGGCCGCGCCAGCGGCGCTGCCTGATCAACCGGGAATGCGTGGTGCCCAGAAGAGGACTCGAACCTCCACAGTGTTGCCACCGCTAGGACCTGAACCTAGTGCGTCTACCAATTCCGCCATCTGGGCCCGGTTGCATCGTCGACCGAATTTGCGCCTGAAAGCGTGCACCCGGATGCGACGAGAGAAAGATTATAACCAAAATTGAAACACAATAAAACCCGGCCCCCGCGGCCGCAAAACTCACGGCGTGCGCCGGCCCCTGCGCCGCGCGCCGCCCCCCGCGGCGATTCCGACGCCGTGCCGACGCGCGCGGCGATCCTCGCCGCGGCGACCGCGCACGGCGGCGCCACGGTGCGCTCGGTCGGCGAGGCGCTCGCCGTGCCGCGCGCCGCGCGCGAGGGCTTCCTGCGCCGCATCGACGCGATGATCGCCGACGGCGAGCTGATCCTGTCGGCCGGCGCGCGGCTCGCGGCGGGCCGGCCGCGCGAGCTCGAGCACGGCCGCGTGAGCCGGCATCGCGACGGCTACGGCTTCATCACGCCGCAGGCGGGCGGCGCGGACCTGTTCGTGCCCGCGCATTCGCTCGAGGGCGTGATGCACGGCGACATGGTGGCGTTCGCGCGGCGCGGCGCCGATCGCCGCGGCCGCATCGAGGCGCGCGTCGTCGAGATCGTCGAGCGCGGCGTCAAGCGCGTGGTCGGGCGCCTGGTGCGCGACGGCCAGCGCTGGCAGGTCGCGCCGCGCGAGCGCGGCATGGCGCTGCCGGTGCTGCTCGAACGGGGCACGCGCGGCGAGGAAGGCGCGTATGTCAGCGTCGAGCTCACGCATTACCCGCGCGGCAACGAGCCGGCCGAGGGCCGCGTGCTCGAGGTCCTCGGGGCCGACGACGACTCCGGCATCGAGATCGAGGTCGCGCTGCGCAAGCACGACCTGCCGCACGTGTTTTCCGCCGAGGCCGAGGCCGAGGCCGCGGCGCTGCCCGAGCGCGTGCGCAAGGGCGACCTGACCGGCCGCCGCGACATCCGCGACCTCGCCCTCGTGACCATCGACGGCGAGGACGCGCGCGACTTCGACGACGCCGTCTATTGCGAGCCGGTGCGTTCGGCCGCCGGGCGCGCGACCCGCTCGCTGCGCCTGGTGGTCGCGATCGCCGACGTGAGCCACTACGTGAAGCCCGGCGCGGCGCTCGATGGCGACGCGCGCGAACGCAGCACCTCGGTGTACTTTCCGCGCCGCGTGATCCCGATGCTGCCGGAGAAGCTCTCCAACGGGCTGTGCTCGCTCAATCCGGACGTCGATCGCCTGGTGCTGGTGTGCGACATGGTGGTCAATCCCAAGGGCGACATCGCGACCTACGCCTTCTACCCCGCGGTGATGCACTCGCAGGCGCGGCTCACCTATACCGAGGTGGCCGCGATCCTGGCGGACCCGCACGGCACGGACGCGAAGAAGCGCGCCGCGCTGGTGCCGCGGCTGCAGGCGCTCGAGCGGGTGTTCCGCGTGCTGCTCGCGGCGCGCGCCAAGCGCGGCGCGGTGGACTTCGAGTCCACCGAGACCCGCATGCTGTTCAACGAGCGCGGCCGCATCGAGAAGATCGTGCCGGTCCGGCGCAACGACGCACACCGGCTCATCGAGGAATGCATGCTCGCCGCCAACGTCTGCGCGGCGGACATTCTCGAGCAGCACGGCCACGCCGGACTGTACCGCGTGCACGCGGGGCCGACGCCGCAGAAGCTGGAGAACCTGCGCGCCTTCCTGGGCCCGCTGTCGCTCTCCCTCGGGGGCGGCGAGGCGCCCGGCGCGCTCGACTACGCCAGGCTCGCGCAGGAGGTGCGCGGCCGGCCCGATGCGGGCCTCATCTCGACCATGCTGCTGCGCTCCATGCAGCAGGCGCAGTACAGCCCGGACAACATCGGGCACTTCGGCCTCGCCTACGAGAAGTACACCCACTTCACCTCGCCGATCCGGCGCTACCCGGACCTGCTGACCCATCGCGCGATCAAGGCCATCCTGAAGCGCCGCACCTACCGCGAGGACGACTGGGACGCGCTCGGCGCGGCCTGCTCGGCCGCCGAGCGCCGCGCCGACGACGCCTCGCGCGAGGTGCAGATGTGGCTCAAGTGCCGCTACGCGGCCGAGCACCTGGGGCAGCTGTTCGGCGGGACGGTGAGCGGCGTGACGGGCTTCGGCATCTTCGTCACCCTCGACGACCTGCTGATCGACGGCATGATTCACGTCTCCGAACTCGGGCGCGACTACTATGTCTACGACGACGCGCGCCACCAGTTGCGCGGCGAGCGCTCGGGCGCGGTGTTCGGCCTCGGCCAGCGGGTCGAGGCGACCATCGTGCGCGCCGACCCGGAGACGCTGCGGATCGACCTGGCGCTGGCGGCCCCCGCCGCGCCGCGCGCCGCGGATCCCCCCCAGGCGCCGCCGCCGCGGCGCCGGACCCGATGACGACGACAACCAAGGAGAATCCCATGGCATTGCCTGCGAACATGAAATACATCGAACACGGGCAGGGCGGACCGGCGTCCTGCATGCGCGTGGCCGAGGGGCCGCTGCCCGCGGTCCGGCCGGGCGAGGTGCTGGTCGAAGTCGCCTACGCCGGCGTCAACCGGCCCGACGTCTCGCAGCGCAGCGGCTCGTATCCGCCGCCGCCCGGGGCGTCGCCGATCATGGGCCTGGAGATCGGCGGCCGCGTCGTGGCCGCCGGCGACGGCGTCACGCAGTGGCGGGTCGGCGACCAGGTCTGCGCGCTGACCCCGGGCGGCGGCTATGCCGAGTACTGCGCCGTGCCGGCCTCGCATTGCCTGCCGATACCGCGCGGCATGAGCGTGCGCGAGGCCGCGGCGCTGCCCGAGAATTTCTTCACCGTCTGGACCAACGTGTTCGATCGCGGGCAGCTGCGCGCCGGCGAATCGTTCCTCGTGCACGGCGGCTCCTCCGGGATCGGCATCACCGCGATCCAGCTGGCCAAGGCGTTCGGCGCCACCGTCTACACCACGGTCGGCAATGCCGACAAAGTGGCGGCGGTGAAGAAACTCGGCGCCGACGTCGCGATCAACTACCGCGAGGAGGACTGGGCCGCCGTGGTGCGCGAGCGCACCGGCAAGGCCGGCGTCAACCTGATCCTCGACATGGTGGCGGGCGGCTACACCGACAAGAACCTGCGCGCGCTCGCACCCCAGGGCCGGCTGGTCCAGATCGCCGTGCTGCAGGGAGCCAAGGTCGAGGTCGACGTGAGCCAGATCATGGTCAAGCGCCTGACGTTCACCGGCTCCACCCTGCGGCCGCGCACGATCGAGGAGAAGGCCGCGATCGCGGCGTCGCTGCGCGAGAAGGTGTGGCCGCTGATCGAGGCCGGCAAGGTCGGCACCATCATCCACGCCGAGTACGCGCTGGCGGACGTGGCGCAGGCCCATGAACTGATGGAGGCCTCCACCCACATCGGCAAGATCGTCCTCAAGGTGCGCGGCTGACGTGGCCAACACCCGCTACATCTACGGCTTCCACGCGCTCGCGGCGCGCCTGCGCCAGCGGGCCGGCTCGGTCCACGAGGTCTACGTGGAATCGAACCGGCGCGACGCCCGCACCGCCGACCTGGTGCGCCAGGCGCGCGCGGCCGGCGTGCGCGTGGTCGAGATCGACGCCGCACGCCTGGCCGGCATGGCCGGCGCCGGCCGGCACCAGGGCGTCGCGGCCAAGGTCGACACGGTGGACCTCGCGACCTCGCTGGACGACGTGCTCGACGCGGTGCAGGGCCCGCCGCTGCTGCTGGTGCTCGACGGCGTGACCGACCCGCACAACCTCGGCGCGTGCCTGCGCAGCGCGGATGCCGCCGGCGTGCACGCGGTGGTGGCGCCCAAGGACCGCGCGGTGGGCCTCAACGCCACGGTGATGAAGGTCGCCTCGGGCGCGGCCGACACCGTGCCCTACATCACCGTGACCAACCTCGCGCGCACCCTGCGCGAGCTGAAGGAACGCGACATCTGGATCGTCGGCGCCGCCGAGGAAGCCGCCGTCGCGCACCACGCGCCGGGCCTGGACCGGCCGCTCGCCTGGGTGCTGGGCGCCGAGGGCGAGGGCCTGCGCCGCCTCACGAAGGAGACCTGCGACGAGCTGCGCCGCATTCCGATGGCCGGCAGCGTCGCGAGCCTCAACGTCTCGGTGGCGACCGGGATCTGCCTGTTCGAGGCGGTGCGGCAGCGCGGCGGCGCCTGACGATCAGCGCGCCGCCAGCGCGCGCTCGATCGCCGCGGTCAACGCGCGGCTCTCGGGCTCCACGTTGCTGTCGAAGCTCGTCACCTTGCCCGAGCGGTCGATCAGGTACTTGTGGAAATTCCAGCGCGGTGCCGTGCCGGCATGCGCGATGATGGGCGCGTAGAGCGCACTCTTCGGGATCGGCACCGACAGCTTTTCGAACATCGGGAACGACACCCCGAAGTTCACCTGGCAGAAGTCCGCGATCTGCCGGTTCGAGCCCGGCTCCTGCTGCCCGAAATCATTCGCCGGGATGCCGATCACCGTGAGCCCCCGGTCCTTGTACCGGCGCCACAGCTTTTCGAGCCCGGCGTACTGGTAGGTGTAGCCGCACTGACTCGCCGTGTTCACCAGCAGCACCGGCCCCCTGGCGTACTGACACAGCGCGACCGGCTTGCCGCCGATCAGGGGGTTGAGGGTGTGGTTGAGGAGGGCGGGGCAGGAATCGGCGGCGAGCGACGGCCTACAGCAAAGGAGCGCCAGCGCGAAACCAAGGATTGCAGGCACACGGCGCATGGTGTCATTCCTTCTCGAGTGCCCGCCGAACGTTCCGCCGCCGCCGGTCGGCGCATCGCCCGTCCTTCGCGTCGACACGGCGCTCTACAGCCGCTGTTCGAGGAACCGCAACAGCCGCGGCGCCAGATGGTGGTTCCACGTCCCCGGCTCGTCCACCGGCTCCCACACCCAGAAGTGCGGCGCGCCCTCGCAGGGCACGGGGCGGACGAAATGCCCGGCCTGCTTGAGCGCGAGCATGAAGGCCTCCGATTGCGTGACGTGGTCGACGACGTCGTCGCGCGTGCCCCAGACCACGAGGAAGGCGGTGGCGTTGTCGCGGCCGGTGATCCAGGAGAGGGGCGAGGCGTCGAAGTAGGCGCGCTTGTCGTCAATCGCCGACACACCGAGCAGCTTTTCGGTGATCGAGTCGCGCGGTCGGGCGAT
>JAEUOS010000165.1 GCA_016790695.1 Burkholderiales bacterium | reverse complement strand
TTCGCCCGCCGCCGCCGCTGCGTTAAGCTGTCCGGCCCGGCCCCACGCGCCGCCGGGCGCCCCTTCCGAGGTCCGCGATGAACGACTCCTCCCGCCCGCCGCTCGTCTACAAGCCCGCCACCAAGGTGCGCTTCGTCACGGCCGCGAGCCTGTTCGACGGCCACGACGCGTCGATCAACATCATGCGGCGGATCCTGCAGGCCACCGGCTGCGAGGTCGTCCACCTCGGGCACAACCGCTCGGTCGAGGAGATCGTCGACTGCGCGCTGCAGGAGGACGCCCACGGCATCGCCGTGTCGTCGTACCAGGGCGGGCACGTCGAGTACTTCAAGTACATGATCGACCTCCTGCGCGAGCGCGGCGGCGCGCACGTCAGGGTGTTCGGCGGCGGCGGCGGCGTCATCGTCCCCGACGAGATCCGCGAGCTGCACGAGTACGGCGTCGCGCGCATCTTCTCGCCCGAGGACGGGCAGCGGCTCGGCCTGCAGGGGATGATCAACGAGATCGTCGCCGCGTGCGACGCGATGCCCGCGCAGCCGGCGCCGACGGCGGTCGACGCGCTGCGCAAGGGCGACCGCTACGCGCGCACCAACGCGCTCGCCCGCACGATCTCGGCGCTGGAGAACGGCACCGCCCCCGACGGCCTGCGCGCGGCGCTGCACGCGGCCGCCGAGAAGTCCGGCGCGCCCACGCTCGGCATCACCGGCACCGGCGGCGCCGGCAAGAGCTCGCTGACCGACGAGCTCGTCCGCCGCTTCCGGCTCGACCAGGGCGACGCGCTGAAGCTCGCGATCGTGTCGATCGACCCGTCGCGCCGCAAGTCGGGCGGCGCGCTGCTCGGCGACCGCATCCGGATGAACGCGATCGGGCACCCGAACGTCTACATGCGCTCGCTCGCCACGCGCGACGCCGGCAGCGAGGTGTCCCGCGCGCTGCCCGACGTGATCGCCGCGTGCAGGGCCGCGGGCTTCGACCTCGTGATCGTCGAGACGTCGGGCATCGGCCAGGGCGACGCGGCGATCGTGCCGCTGGTCGACGCGTCGCTTTACGTGATGACGCCCGAGTTCGGCGCGGCCTCGCAGCTCGAGAAGATCGACATGCTCGACTTCGCCGACTTCGTGGCGATCAACAAGTTCGACCGCAAGGGCGCGGCCGACGCGCTGCGCGACGTGCGCAAGCAGTACCAGCGCAACCGCGAGGCCTTCGGCCGGAGCCCGGAGGACATGCCGGTCTACGGCACGATGGCGAGCCGCTTCAACGACGACGGCGTGACCGCGCTGTACCAGGGCATGCTGCCGCGCCTGGTCGAGCGCGGCCTGACGGCGCGCGCCGGGCGGCTGCCGCCGGTGCCCGGCAAGTCGTCGTCGAACCAGACGCCGGTGGTGCCGCCGCAGCGCGCGCGCTACCTGGCCGAGATCGCCGAGACCGTGCGCGGCTACCACGCGCGCGTGCGCGAGCAGGCCGGCCTGGCGCGCGAGCGCGCCCAGCTGCGCGCGGTGCGCGCGATGCTCGCGCGCGAGTGCGCGCAGGAGGTGGCCGCCATCGACATGCTGCTGCTCGACCGCGACGGCAAGCTCGACGCCGCGGCGAAGAAGCTGCTCGCGCAGTGGCCCGACATGCAGAAGGCCTACGCCGGCGACGAGTACGTGGTGAAGATCCGCGACCGCGAGATCCGCACCGCGCTCACCTACACCTCGCTCTCGGGCACCAAGGTGCGCAAGGTCGCGCTGCCGCGCTTCGAGGACGACGGCGAGCTGCTCAAGTGGCTGATGCGGGAGAACGTGCCGGGCTCGTTCCCGTTCACCGCCGGCGTGTTCGCGTTCAAGCGCGAGAACGAGGATCCGACGCGCATGTTCGCCGGCGAGGGCGATCCGTTCCGCACCAACCGGCGTTTCCACCACGTCTCCAAGGACATGCCGGCCAAGCGCCTGTCGACCGCGTTCGACTCGGTCACGCTGTACGGCAACGACCCCGCGCTGCGGCCCGACATCTACGGCAAGGTCGGCAACTCGGGCGTCTCCATCGCGACGCTCGACGACATGAAGGTGCTGTATTCCGGGTTCGACCTGACCAGCCCGAACACCAGCGTGTCGATGACCATCAACGGGCCGGCGCCGACCATCCTCGCGTTCTTCATGAACACGGCGATCGACCAGAACCTCGACAAGTTCCGCGCCGACAACGGCCGCGAGCCCACCGACGACGAGGCCGCCAAGATCCGCGCGTGGACCCTCGAGAACGTGCGCGGCACGGTGCAGGCCGACATCCTCAAGGAGGACCAGGGCCAGAACACCTGCATCTTCTCGACCGAGTTCAGCCTCAAGGTGATGGGCGACATCCAGGAGTACTTCGTCCACCACAAGGTGCGCAACTTCTACTCGGTGTCGATCTCCGGCTACCACATCGCCGAGGCCGGCGCCAACCCGATCTCGCAGCTCGCCTTCACGCTCTCGAACGGCTTCACCTTCGTCGAGGCCTACCTCGCGCGCGGCATGCACATCGACGACTTCGCGCCCAACCTGTCGTTCTTCTTCTCCTACGGCATGGACCCGGAGTACTCGGTGATCGGGCGCGTCGCGCGGCGCATCTGGGCCACGACCATCCGCGACAAGTACGGCGGCAACGAGCGCAGCCAGAAGCTGAAGTTCCACTCGCAGACCTCGGGCCGCAGCCTGCACGCGCAGGAGATCGCGTTCAACGACATCCGCACCACCCTGCAGGCGCTGATCTCGACCTACGACAACACCAACAGCCTGCACACCAACGCCTACGACGAGGCGATCACCACGCCGACCGAGGAGAGCGTGCGCCGCGCGATGGCGATCCAGCTCATCATCAACCGCGAGTGGGGCATCGGCAAGAACGAGAACCCCAACCAGGGCAGCTTCATCATCGAGGAGCTGACCGACCTGGTCGAGGAGGCGGTGCTGCGCGAGTTCGAGGCGATTTCCGAGCGCGGCGGCGTGCTCGGCGCGATGGAGACCGGCTACCAGCGCGGCCAGATCCAGGAGCAGTCGATGCACTACGAGCACAAGAAGCACGACGGCTCGTACCCGATCATCGGCGTGAACACCTTCCGCAATCCGCACGACGCCGGCATCCCGCAGACCATCGAGCTGATCCGCTCGACCGAGGAGGAGAAGCAGTCGCAATTGAAGCGCCTCGCCGACTTCCACGCGCGCCACCAGGACGTCGCGCCCGTTCAGTTGCAGCGCCTGCAGCAGGCGGTGATCGGGAACCGCAACGTCTTCGAGGTGCTGATGGACGCCGCGCGCGTCTGCTCGCTGGGCCAGATCACCAACGCGCTGTTCGAGGTGGG
>JAEUOS010000124.1 GCA_016790695.1 Burkholderiales bacterium | reverse complement strand
ATCCTGCCCTACGACCCCGCGGCCTACGCGGTGCTCGCCGAACAGCTCACCGAGGCGCGCGTACTCGCGCTGTTCGCGCATCGCGGCGCGACGCGCGTCACGCGCCACGACCTGCCGCGCCTGCCGGGGTTCAACTTCGTCGTCGACGAGGTGCTCGAGGGCGGCGTCAACGGCAGCCTCAACCTCGACGGTCACGGCAAGAGCAACTCGTACCTCCTGCTCGGCATGGCGGTGCGCGTGCCGGGCCGCTACGTGCGCGGCACGGCGCCGACCGGTTGACTGTGGCGCGTGCCGCCCGGCAGCCGCGCGCCGCGCCGCCCCCGTTCCCGGCGCCCGTTCGCCGCCGCGCGCTCCGGCGCCGGGATCAGCGCTGCGCCTGCGCCGTCACCGCGAACACCGGCACGGCCGCACCCTTGCCCTTGAACTGCACCTCGCCGAGCGGCTCGGCCGGCACGCGCGCGCCGATCACGTCGCGGGTGGCGCCGTCGACCAGGATGTCGCGCCCGGCCGCCTTGGTGTGCGCCTCGAGGCGCGCTGCGAGGTTGACGGTGTCGCCGATGCAGGTGTAGGTCGCGCGCTCCTGCGTCCCGGTGTAGCCGGCCACCACGTCGCCCGAGGCGATGCCGACGCCGATGCGGATCGGCTCCTTGCCGAGCGCGGCGCGCTCGTGATTGAACATCTCGATGGTCTCGATCATGTCGAGCGCCGCGCGGGTCGCCGCCAGTTCCGGTTCCGCCAGGGGCAGCGGCGCGCCGAAGATCGCCATCAGCCCGTCGCCGATCATCTGGTTGACGACGCCGCCGTGGTTGCTGATGGCGTCGAACATCAGCGCGTAGTAGCTGTTGAGGAGCTCGATGGTCTCCTCCGGCGGCTGCGCCTCGCACAGGGTCGTGAAGCCGCGGATGTCGGCGAACATCACCGTGCACGGCACGCGGCGGCCGCCGAGCGCGAAGCCCGAGCGCTGCAGGTCCTCGGCGACTGCCGAGGTGGCGAAGCGCCGCACCAGGTCCTTCTGCATGTCGCGCAGGCGCTTCTTCTCCAGGCTCGAGTCGACGCGCGCCTTGAGGATCACCGGGTTCACCGGCTTCCTCAGGAAGTCGTCGGCGCCCAGCTCGATGCAGCGCACGACGTCGCCGACGCCCTCGAGCGAACTGGTGACGATCACCGGGACGTCGCGCAGCACCGGGTCGGCGACCATCTGCTCGAGCACGCCGAAGCCGTCGAGCTCGGGCATCTCCATGTCGAGCAGCACGAGGTCGAAGGGCTCCGCGCGCAGCATCCCGAGCGCGACGCGCCCGTTCTCCGCGCTGGCGACGCGGTGGCCCTGGAGCTCGAGGCCGCGCGCGAGCAGCAGGCGGTTGACCTTGTTGTCGTCGACCACCAGGAGCCGCGCGCCGCGCTCAGCCACGGGCGAGCTCCGCGAGCGCGGCGGCGACCTGCCGGTACTCGGCCTCGAGCGCGTCGAGCGGCGCGGCGGCGGCGATCAGCCCGCCGAGCTCGAGGTCGCGCGCCATCTCGCCCAGGCGGGTCGCGCCGAAGGTGACGCTGTTGGTCTTGAGCGAATGCGCGGCGCGGCGGAACGCATCCGCCTTGCCTGCCGCCTGCGCCGACCGCAACTCCGCGAACATGCCCGGCGCCTCCTCCATGAAGGTGCCGGCGAGCTCGGCGGCGAATTCGCGGCCGGCGGTCTCGCAGAGCTCGTTGTAGACGGCCGGATCGATCGTGGGTTGGCTCATGCGTCAGTCCTTGCGCGCGGTCACGCGGTCGAGGGCGCCCACCAGCTCGTGGATGCGGATGGGCTTGGTGATGTAGTCGTCCATGCCGGCGGCGAGGCACATCTCGCGGTCGCCCTGCATGGCGTTGGCGGTCATCGCGACGATGCGCGGGCGCCGCCCGGCGGGCAGCGCCGCGCAGATGCGGCGCGTCGCGTCCAGGCCGTCGAGCTCCGGCATCTGCACGTCCATCAGCACCAGGTCGTAGGTCTGGCGGCCGACCGCCTCGACCGCCTCCAGGCCGTTGGCGGCCAGGTCGGCGCGGTAGCCCATCTGCGAGAGCAGGCGCAGCGCCAGCTTCTGGTTGACCACGTTGTCCTCGGCCAGCAGGATGCGCAGCGGGTGGCGCGCGGCCATGCCGGGGTCGATCTGCGGGCGCGCCGGCGCGGCCGCGCGCGCCTTCTCGACCACCTCGACCGCGAGCAGGCTCACCAGGGTGTCGAACAGCTGGGACTGGCGCAGCGGCTTCGCCAGGTAGGCGCGGAACAGGTCGCCGGTGTCGTCGGCCTCGCGCCGCCCGAGGGAGCTGAACAGCACCAGCGGCAGCGCCGGATGCGTCGCACGGATCGCGCGCGCCAGCTGCACGCCGTCCATCTCCGGCATGTGCATGTCGAGGATCGCGACGTCGAAGGCCTCGCCCGCGGCCAGCCGCCGCAGCGCGTCGGCCGGGGACTCGGTGTCGTGCGCGACCATGCCCCACTTGCCGGCCTGCAGGCCGAGGATGCGCCGGTTGGTCGCGTTGTCGTCGACGATCAGCAGGCGCCTGCCGGCAAGCTCGGCCTGCACCCCGACCAGGTCGCGCGAGCGCGTTGCCGGCAGTTCCGCCCTGCGCGCGCGGATGGTGAAGCGGAAGGTCGAGCCGTGCCCCAGGCCGGCGCTCTCGACCCACATGGTGCCGCCCATCAGCTCGGCGAGGCGCTTCGAGATCGCCAGGCCCAGTCCGGTGCCGCCGTACTTGCGCGTGGTCGACGAATCGGCCTGCGAGAACGACTGGAACAGCCGGCCCCTGCCTTCCTCGGACAGGCCGATGCCGGTGTCGCGCACCGCGAAGGCGAGCTCGACGTCCTCGCCGGCGAGCGGCCGCGCCGCGACCGTCAGCACCACCTCGCCCTTCTCGGTGAACTTGACCGCGTTGGCCAGCAGGTTCAGGAGCACCTGGCGCAGGCGCGTCAGGTCGCCGTTGACCGCGGCGGGCAGCTCGCCCTCGAAGACATAGGCGACATCGAGGTGCTTCTCGGTGGCGCGCGTGCTGATGAGGTCGAGCGCCGACTCGACGCACTCGCGCAGGTCGAACGGGTGCATCTCGATGTCCATGCGCCCCGCCTCGATCTTGGAGAAGTCGAGGATGTCGTTGATGATGGTGAGCAGCGCGTCGCCGGAGTCGCGGATGGTGGACGCGTAGTCGCGCTGCTCGTCGTCGAGCGGCGTGTCGAGCAGGAGGCCGCTCATGCCGATGACCGCGTTCATCGGCGTGCGGATCTC
>JAEUOS010000116.1 GCA_016790695.1 Burkholderiales bacterium | reverse complement strand
CGCGACCAGCTCGCCTTCGTACTCGACCGGCCCGGTCGAGTCGGCGGGGATTACGATCTCCTCGCCGTCGAGGATCAGCGCGTTGGGCGAGCGGTAGCCGATGTCGGCTTCGGTCGGCACCTTGTAGCTGCCGCCGCGGTAGTCGTTGGCCCAGGCGATGTGGGCGCGGTAGTTTAGGCCGGCGGCGTAGAAGTTGCGCACCTCGGCCAGCACCGCGCGGTCGACGACGCGGCTCATGGCGCCTTGCCCCCGGCAGCCCGGATCATCCGCGCCCGGCCGGCGCGCCCGCGCGCGCCCTGGTTCCGATGTTCGTCCCGCACGGCCGCCGGCGCCTCAGCCGACCGCGCAGTAGCCGCCGTCGACCACCATCACCGTGCCGGTCATGTAGCGCGCGGCGTCCGAGCACAGGAACAGGATCGGGTCGGCGATCTCGGCCGGGTCGGCCCAGCGGCCGATCGGCGTGCGCGACATGATCATCGCGTTGCGCGCCGCGTCCTCGCGCGCGCCGCGCGAGAGCTCGGTCATGACCCAGCCGGGCGCGATCGCGTTGACGCGGATGCCGTCGGCCGCATAGGCGGCGCCGAGCGACATCGCGAGATTCCTGATCGCCCCCTTGGAGGCCGAGTACGCCGGCTGCCGCGGCCCGCCGAAGAACGACATGATCGAGGCGATGAAGACGATCGCGCCGCGGCTCTTCGCGAGCAGCGGCCGCGCGGCGGCGGACACGCGCATGCCGCCGCTGAGGTTGACGTCGATCACCTGGTCGAAGCTCGCCGGGTCGTGCTCGGCGTCGCGCCGGATCATGCCGGCGCAGTTGACCACCACGTCGAGCTGCGTCAGGCCGCCGACGAGCGCGTCGACGGCCGCCTTGTCGGTGACGTCGAGCCTGCGCACGTCGATGGTCGCGAAGTCCGGATTGGCGCGCGCGGCCGCGAGCTCGGCGTCGGTGAGCCCGCAGGCGATCACCGAGGCGCCGGCGCGCGCGAAGGCGAGGCTGGTCGCCGCGCCGATGCCGGACGTGCCGCCGGTCACCAGCACGGTGCGGCCGCTGTAGTCGAAGTGGAAATTCATGTCGTCCTCATGGGTGGGAAGGCCGGCGCCGCGCGCGTCGCGGCGCCGGCGCGCATGGTACTCGAAGCAGCGCCGTCGGCCTGGCCTGCGCGCGCGAGGCGGGCGGCCGAGGCGGAGACAAGCTGGCGGTCATCGACGAGGTGCACCGCGCGCCGGGACTGTTTCCGGTGCTGCGCGGCCTGATCGACCGCGCGCGCCGCACGTAGCCAGGCACGCGGCGGCGCGCGGGTCCGGCAACACGCGCCCGGAGGATCGGGCTACACCGCGCGATACAGCCGCGGCCGCGCGCGCACCACCTCGATCAGCGACCAGTCGCCCTCGGCCACGGCGTGGCCCCTGGGCCAGGACGCGCGCGGCTCCAGGCCGATCAGCGGCATCACCGCGTCGTGCGCGAGGTAGCGCGCGGCGGTGTGCAGGGTGAACGCGTGCAGGAAGGCGGAGCGCTCGGCGCGCAGCGCCGCGACGATCGCCTGCGCCGCGGCGGGGTCGAGCGCGGCGAAGCCGGCGCCGCGGGCCGCCTGCGCGCGCGCGTCGAGGTCGGCCAGGCCGCCGCGGAAGGTCGCGGCCTCGGCCGCGGTCAGGCCCGCCGTCTGCGCGTACAGCGCGAGGCTCTGCGCCGAAGGCATGCGGCCGTCGGGCGAGGCCGGGATCATCAGGTCCATCAGCGCGTCGAGGATCGCGCGCTCGGCCGCGGTGAACGGCGGCGGCGCGGGGGCGGCGGGGGCGGCGGAGGTGTCGCTCATGTCGGCCTCAGTCGAACAGGTTGGCGAGGTTGCGCTTCATGCCGTCGGCGATGTAGAGGGCGAGCGCCTGGATGGTCGAGGTCGGGTTGACGCCGCCGGAGGTCACGAAGATGCTGCCGTCGATGATGAACAGGTTCTTCACGTCGTGGGCGCGGCCGCGGGCGTCGACCACCGAACGCGCCGGGTCGCTGCCCATGCGCGCGGTGCCCATGTTGTGCCAGCCGGCCGCGCGCCACGGCGCCTCGGCGTGCACCTCGGTGGCACCGGCGGCGCGCAGCACTTCGGTGGCGCGCGCCACCGCATGGTCGAGCATGCGCCGGCTGTTCTCCGAGAGCGTGTAGTGGATCGCGGGTGCCGGGATGCCGTCGCCGTCCTTGAGCACGGGGTCGAGGGTGACGCGGTTGTGCGCCTCCGGCAGGTCCTCGAGGATCGCGACCATGCCGGCGCTGTGCGCGAACAGGCGGCCGAACGCCTCGTGGAATCCCGGCCCCCACGGGATCTGGCCCGACGCCAGGCCGTTCATCGCGGTGGTGAGCGCGCCGCGCCCGCGGATGATCTCCATGGTGTAGCCGCGCACGAAGCCGCGCGCGCGGTCGGTCTCGTAGAACTCCTGGCTCCAGATGCAGCAGCCGGCCGGGCCGAACTGGCCGTCGAGGCGCTCGGGGAAGGTGCCCATCACCGACGCGTACGGATGCAGCATCAGGTTGCGCCCGACCTGGCCGCTGGAATTGGCGATGCCGTTCGGGAAGCGGCCGGAGACCGAATTGAGCATCAGGCGCGGCGTGCCGATGCCGTTGCACGCGAGCACCACCACGTGCGCGGCCTGGAACTGCTCGCGGCCGTGCTCGTCGTAGTACACCGCGCCGTTGGCCATGCCGTCGGCGCCGACGGTGATCTCGCGCACGCGCGCGCGCGTGCGCAGCTGCACGCCGCGGCGGATCGCCTCGGGCCAGTAGGTGATGTCGGTGCTGCCCTTGGCGCCCTGGGCGCAGCCGCTGGTGCACGGGCCGAGGTTGACGCAGCGGTCGCGCCCCTCGTAGGGCCGGGTCGCGATCGCCGAGTCCGACGGCCACCAGTGCCAGCCGAGCTGGTTGAAGGCCGCGGCGAGGCGCTCGCCGGAGGCGCCCAGCGGCACCGGCGGCAGCGGCACCGCCTTGGGCGGATAGGCCGGGTCGCCGGCGAGGCCGGCGACGCCCATCATGCGGTCGTTCTCGGCGAAGAACGGCTCGAGCGTCGCATAGTCGACCGGCCAGTCGTCGGCGACGCCGTCGCAGGTGCGCACGCGGAAATCGCTCGGGTGAAAGCGCGGAAAGTGCGCCGCGTAGAGCACGGTGCCGCCGCCGACACCGTTGAAGTTGGCGATCTGGATCGGCGAGGCGCTGCCGTTGACCGGATAGTCGGTCGCGCGGCCGCGCACGTTGGGGTTGAAGCTGAACTCGCGCAGGTGGCGCAGCTCGCCGTCGCGGCCGGTGCTCGGGTACTGCGCCGGGTTCATCCACTCGCCCTGCTCGAGGCACAGGATGCGCATGCGCGTGTCGGCCATGCTCCAGGCGAAGGCCGCGCCGGCGGCGCCGGCGCCGATGATGAGGAGGTCGACGGGGTCGTTGTTCACGGCGGGGTTCCGAGGTTCTGCGTCCGAGGTTCTGCGTCCGAGGGTCTGCGTCCGGGGGTCTGCGTCCGGGGGTCTGCAGCGCGGCAAGCGATGCGCCTGCCGGCATTATGCGCATACCCGCCGCCGCCGGCCCCGCCGCGCCCGGCACGCATCGAGTACATTCGTCGTGCCGGGACCGGCGCTGCGGCGCCGATGCACCCGGTGCCGCGCGATCCCCGCGCCCTTCGGAGACCACCCATGCCCCGCACGCTGACGTCCGGCCTGTATGCCGCCCTCGCCCTCGCTGCAAGCCTCGCCGGGCCGCCGGCCTCGGCCCAGGACCGCTTTCCGTCCCGGCCGGTGAGGATCGTGGTCGGCTCGGAGGCCGGCAGCGCGCCCGACATCCTCGCGC
>JAEUOS010000077.1 GCA_016790695.1 Burkholderiales bacterium | reverse complement strand
AACGGCAATCTGGTGGTCGAACGCTGAGGATAGGGCGCGTCGCGTCCGCCGGCGCGACGCATGTGGCAGACTACACGTCGTGCCTAGCCGCGGCATGGCTGCGCGCTTGCCGGTCGCGGCAACGCGGAGCGCCGCCGCGGCGGGCGATCATCCGAGAAGTCCGCCGCGCTGAACCGCAAGATCATCGACCTGTCCATCTATCTCGAGAACGACGTGATCTCCGACCCACCCTCGTTCGCGCCGAAGATCGAGTACTTCAACCACCAGAACTCGTTCGCCCAGATGGAGCCGTTCTTCCCGGGCCTCAAACAGTCCGACCTGCCGGACGCCGCGGTGTGGGCGGTCGAGCAGATCTCGCTGTCGACCCACAACGGCACGCATCTGGACGCGCCGTACCACTTCCATCCGACCATGAACCGCGGCGAGCGCGCCATCACCATCGACGAGGTCGACCTCGACTGGTGCTTCCAGCCCGGCGTCAAGCTCGACTTCCGGCACTTCGGCGACGGCTACGTGGTCACCGCCGCCGACGTCGAGGCGGAGCTGAAGCGCATCGGCCACACCCTCAAGCCGCTCGAGATCGTCGTCGTCAACACCCGCGCCGGCGCGCGCTACGGCAACAACGACTACGTCAGCGCGGGCTGCGGCATGGGCTACGAGGCCACCATGTACCTGCTCGAGCGCGGCGTGCGCCTGACCGGCACCGACGCCTGGAGCTGGGACGCGCCGTTCGTGCACACCGCGCAGAAGTACGCCGCGAGCCACGACGCGTCGCTGATCTGGGAAGGGCACAAGGCCGGGCGCCACATCGGCTACTGCCACATCGAGAAGCTGCACAACCTCGAGGCGCTGCCGCCCGACGGCTTCGTCGTCTCCTGCTTCCCGCACAAGATCCGCGGCGCCTCCGCCGGCTGGACGCGGGCGGTCGCGATCATCGACCCGCGCCTGCAGGCACTGTTCGCCTGAGGACGGCGCCCGCGGCGCGCGTGCCGTCCGCGGCGCCCGTGCCGCCGGCGGCGCCCGTGCCGCCGGTGCCGCGCCGCGCGGGCGCCGGCGCGCGCTAGATCAGGTCGCGCAACTGCAGCGCGGCGTCGCGCAGCACCGGCACGCAGGCGCGGATCGCCTGGTCCATCGGGCAGCTCGAGGCCGCCATCGAGATGCCGAGCGCGCCGATGGTGCCGCCGTCGCGGCCCGCGAGCGGCACGGCGATGCCGCGCAGGCCCACCTCGAACTGGCTCTCCACCGCCGCGTAGCCGGCGGCGCGCGCGGCGCGGATCTCGGCGGCGAACGCCTTCTTGGTCGTCACCGTGTACGCGGTGTGGGGGGCGAGGGTGGCGCCCGCGAGCCACTGCTCCTGGAGCGCGTGCGGCAGGCCGGCCAGGATCACGCGCCCGGCCGCCGTGGTGTGCGCGGGCAGGCGCGTGCCGGTCTCGATCGCCGCGCTCATCAGGCGCGCGGCGCTCGCGCGCGCCGCGTAGACCACGTCGTGGCCGTCGAGCAGCGCCAGGTTGCTCGACTCGTTGGTCTGCGCGGTGATCTGCTGCAGCAGCGGCCGCACCGTGCGCGGCAGGCGCGCGGAACCGAGGTAGGAGTGGCCGAGCGCGAGCACCTTGGGGGTGAGCCAGTAGCTGCGCCCGTCGGTCGCGGCATAGCCGGCGTGGTGCAGGGTGATGAGGAAGCGGCGCGCGGCGGCGCGGCTGATCGACAGGCGCGCGGCCAGTTCGCTCGCGGTCAGCAGCGGCGTGGCGTCGGAGAACGCGTTGATCACCGCGAGCCCGGTGATGAATCCCTCGATCAGGTCGGCCTTGCGCGGCGCGCCGGCCGCGCCCGCCGGCGCCGCGGCCGGGCGGGTTGACGCGGCGGCGGAACGATGATCTAATAATCGCACAATAGTGCGATAATCGCACAATCCGGGCCGGCCGCGCAAGTGCCCGCAACCGCCCGTCCGTGCCCGCCGGCGCCTGCAAGGGTGCGCGGGCCGGCGCAGGCGCCGCGGCCTTCCCTTTTCCTTCCTCAATCCGGCCGGAGGCAGCGCGTGACCGCCAGCGAGAGCAACCCGGAGCCCAGCAACCCGCTGGGCGTCGACGGCATCGAGTACGTCGAGTACGCGACCGCGCGGCCGCAGGCGCTCGGGGCGGTGCTCGAGCAGATGGGTTTCGCCCCGGTCGCGCGCCACCGCTCGCGCGAGGTGATGCTGTACCGGCAGGGGACGATGAACCTGATCGTCAACGCCCATCCCGACATGCTGGCCGGCCTCGGCGCGACCGACGGCACGCCGGTGATCGCGGCGATCGCCCTGCGCGTGCGCGACGCCGCCTACGCGTGGTCGCATTCGACCCGCCTCGGCGCCTGGCCGCGCCCGGCGACGGTGTCGGCGATGGAACTGAACATCCCCGCGATCCAGGGCGTCGGCGGCACCCTGATCTACTTCGTCGACCGCTACCGCGACTTCTCGATCTACGACGTCGACTTCGTGCCGCTGCCCTCGGTCGAGCGCCATCCGCCGGCCGTCGCCGGCCTGCACTACTTCGGCGTGGTGCAGACCATCGGCGCGGAGCGCACCGACGCCTGGCTCGACTTCTACGGCAACCTGTTCGGCTTCACGGTCCTGCCGCCCGGCACGCATTTCGGCATCCTGCCCAAGGGCACGCTGCTGGAGAGCCCGTGCCGCAAGTTCTACCTGCAGCTGATCGAGCCCCTGCCGGGCGCCGACGACGTCGCCTGGGACGAGGGCCTGACGCGCATCGGCCTGGGCGCGCCCGACGTGGTGGCGGCGACCGCCGCGCTCAAGCGCCGCGGCGTGGTGTTCGTCGACCGCGAGCCGGTGCAGCCGTCCGACAAGGGCGCGCTGACCCAGGGCTACCTCGGGTCGGTGAGCTTCGAACTGGTGGCGAGCCACATCGCGGCCGCGGCGGAGGACGCGCGGTGAACGCCGACCGCTTCGGCATGGACACCATCACGCTGGCCGGCCCGCTCGAGGCCAAGCTCGCCGCGCTGTCGGCCGCGGGATTCACCCAGGTGATGCTGTCGGCGCGCGACATCGCCGACCATCCGGGCGGCGCCTCGGCGGCGGTCGCGGCGGTGCGCGCGAGCGGGCTCAGGGTGACCGGCTTCCAGGTCCTGCGCGACTTCGAGGGGCTGTCGGGCAACCTGCACGACTACAAGGTCGACATCGCGCGCAGCATGCTCGAGATGTGCCGCGCGCTCGGCTGCGACCTGCTGCTGGCCTGCTCGTCGGCGTCGGCGCACGCGACCGGCGACGCCGAGGCCATCGTCGCCGACCTGCGCAAGCTCGCCATGCTCGCGGTGCCGATGGGCGTGCGCGTCGCCTACGAGGCGCTGTCGTGGGGACGGCACGTGAACCAGTACCTGCAGTCGTGGGAACTGGTCGCGCGCGCCGACCGCGCCAATCTCGGCCTGTGCCTGGACGCGTTCCACATCCTCGCCGCGCAGTCGGACCTGGGGGACCTCGAGGAGATCGATCCGACCCGGCTGTTCCTGGTCCAGCTCTCGGATTTCATGTGGCGCGAGACGCCCTCGTTCGAGGAGCGGCGCGAGACCGCCCGCCACTTCCGCGTCTTTCCCGGCGAAGGCGTGCACAGTGCCGAAGTTGCGGGTATGCTTCGCGCCCTTGACGCCATGGGTTACCGCGGCGACTACAGTTTCGAGGTATTCAACGACGACTACGTGCAGCTGCCGCTGCCGGTGGTCACCGCGCGGGCGATGCGCTCGGTCCGGTGGCTGCTGGGCCAGGTGCCGCGGCGCAGCCTGCCGCTGCGCGCGCCGCCGGCGCCTGCACCGGGTGGTCGGGGCGCCGGATAGCCGCGGCGCGCTGCCTCGCGTCCTTTACCATTTATGCATCGACAAACCAGAGGAGACAACATGAAGAAGGCATTGATCGCGCTGGCCGTGGCGGCTCTCGGCAGCATGCCCGCGCTGGCGCAGCAGACCATCAAGATCGCGAACATCGTCGAGCTGTCCGGGCCCGGCACCACCTCGGGCACCAACTTCAAGAACGGGGTCGAGCTCGCGGTCCGGGAGATCAACGCGGCCGGCGGCATCCTCGGGCGCCGCATCGAGACCTCGACGGTCGACACCCAGAGCAACCCGGGCGTCGCCAAGGGGCTGACGCAGAAGGCGGTCGACCAGGACGTCTTCGCGGTCTTCGGGCCGGTGTTCTCGGGCTCGATCATGGTCAGCATGGCCGAGACGCGGCGCGCCGAGATCCCCAACTTCACCGGCGGCGAGGCCGCGGCGATCACCACCCAGGGCAACCCGTACATCTTCCGCACCAGCTTCACGCAGGCGACCGCGATGCCCAAGATCGCGCGCTACATCACCGACCAGGCGAAGGCGAAGACGCTGTCGCTGATCTACGTCAACAACGACTTCGGCAAGGGCGGCCGCGACATGCTGATGAAGGCGCTCGAGAAGTCGCAGACCAAGATCGTCGCCGACGTCTCGACCGAGTCGGCGCAGGTCGACTTCTCGGCGGCGGTGCTGCGCGCGCGCCAGGCCAACCCGGACGCGATCTTCGTCTACACCAACGAGGAGGAGTCCGCGCGCGTGCTGCGCGAGCTGCGCAAGCAGGGCTGGACCAAGCCGGTGATCGGCGAGACCGTGCTCACCAGCCAGAAGGTGATCGAGCTCGCCGGCGAGGCGGCCAACGGCGCCGTCGCCCACGTCGGCCTCACGGTCGACGCGCCGATCCCGGCGATGCGCGCGTTCCGCGCCAAGTTCGAGCGCGAGTACAAGTACATCACCGACCACAACGGCATCAAGGGCTACACCGGCATGTACGTGCTCAAGGCGGCCATCGAGAAGGTCGGCAAGCTCGACCGCAAGGCGGTGGCGAAGGCGATGCACGGCCTCAAGCTCAGGGTCGCCGACCATCCGGGGATCCTGATGGACGTCGAGTTCGACAAGAACGGCGACCTCGACCGCGACAGCTTCCTGACCGAGGTCAGGAACGGCAAGCAGGAAGTCACCGCGACCCTGCCGCCGCTGTCGCGCAAGTAGCCTCCGCGCGCCGGCGGGCCGCGCCCGCCGGCGGACGCCAGCGCGGCCGCCGGCGCCTCTGCCGGGCGGCCGCGCGCCAGGCGTCGCGGGCCCGCCCATGACCGACCTCCTGCAACTGACCTTCTCCGGCATCGCCACCGGCAGCATCTACGCGCTGGCGGCGCTGGGCTTCACGCTGCTGTGGCAGGCCTCGGGGACGATCAACTTCGCCCAGGGCGAGTTCGTCATGCTGCCGGCGTTCGCGATGCTGTTCTTCGCCGCCCAGGGCGCGCCGCTGCCGGTCGCGTTCGTGCTCACGATCGCGGTCGCGGTCGCCGTGCTCGGCTGGGCGTTCAAGCGCGGCGTGGTCGATCCGCTGTTCCGGCACGGCATGATGGCGATCGTCGTCGCCACGATCGGCCTGTCGATCGCCATGCGCAACGGCGTGCGCATCTACAGCGCCGACGCCCATCCGTTCCCGAGCCTGTTCGCCGACAAGCTGCTGCGCGTCGGCGGCGTGACCGTGAGCCTGGCCGACGCCGGCACGCTGGCGTTCGCGCTCGTGCTGGTGGTCGCGACGCAGGCCTTCCTCGCGCGCACCCTGACCGGCCGCGCGATGCAGGCGGTGGCGCAGAACACCGAGTCGGCCGCCGTGCTCGGCATCAACGTGCCGCTCATGATCCTCTACACCTTCGCGATCAACGCGGTGCTCGCGTGCGCGGCCGCGCTGCTGGTCACGCCGGTGTACTTCGGCAAGTTCGACATGGGCGAGTCGCTCGGCACCAAGGCCTTCTTCGCGGCGGTGATCGGCGGCTTCAACAACTCGCGCGGCGCGCTCCTGGGCGGGGTCATCGTCGGCATCGGCGAGAACCTCGCCGCCGCCTACATCTCGCCCGCGTACAAGGACGCGGTCGCGCTCGCGCTGTTCATGGTCGTGATCCTGTTCAAGCCCCAGGGGCTGCTCGGGCGCAAGGAGGAGCGCAAGGTATGACCCTGCCGTCGCCGGGCCGCCGCGGCGCCGCGTTGGGGGCGGGCGCGGCATGAGGACGCCGCTCGCGCTCGCCGCGGGGCTGGCGGCCGCCGCCGCGCTGGTCGCGCTGCCGCACTTCCTCGGCCGCTCGGGCGTCTACCTGCTGTCGTACTGGGTGGTGTTCGTGGTCGCGACCATGGGGCTCAACCTCACGGTCGGCTACGCCGGGCAGAAGTCCCTCGGGCATGCGGCCTTCTTCGGCATCGGCGCCTACACCGTGGCGATCCTGATGAAGGCCGGGCTGAGCTTCTGGCTCGGCCTGCCGCTGGCGGCGCTGCTGTGCTTCGCCAGCGGCATCGTGGTCGGCTTTCCCGCGCTGCGGGTGCAGGCCATCTACCTCGCCTTCGCCACCCTCGGGTTCAACACCGCGGCCTGGCTGTTCATGCGCAACGAGGAGTGGCTCACCGGCGGCACCTTCGGCATCAAGGACATCGCGCGGCCGTCGCTGTTCGGCGTGTCGTTCGACGGCCACCGCGCCTACTACTACCTGTGCCTGGCGGTCGCCGCGATCCTCGCCGCGCTGCTGTACGGCCTGCTGCGCTCGCCCTGGGGCAAGGCCTTCACTGCGCTGCGCGACAACCCGATCCGCGCCGAGAGCCTGGGCGTCGACGTGCGCGGCTACACGCTGCTGGCGTTCGCGATCGGCGCCGCCTACGCCGGCGTCGCCGGCGCGCTGTTCGCGCCGCTGCTCGAGTTCATCGACCCGGCGCCGTTCTCGGTCGGCGCCTCGATCATGATGTACCTGATGGTGGTCGTCGGCGGCCCCGGCTACTTCTTCGGCCCGATGCTCGGCGCCGCCGTCGGCGTGGTGCTGCCCGAGTGGCTGCGCTTCGCCCAGGACTGGTACCTGTTCGTCTTCGGCGCCGCGGTGGTGCTGCTGATGATCTGGCTGCCCGACGGCCTGCTGTCGATCCCCGGCCGGCTGCGCGCGCGGCGCGAGGCGCGCGCCGCCTCGGCCGCGCGCGCGGCCGCCGCCGCGCGCCTCGACGGGGGCGGGCGATGAGCGCGCCGCTGCTCGAGGTGACCGACCTGCGCAAGTCCTACGGCGCGATCCGCGCCGTCGCCGGCGTCTCCTTCGAGGTGCGGCCCGGGGAGATCTTCGGCGTCATCGGCCCGAACGGCTCGGGCAAGACGACCATGTTCAACAGCGTCCTCGGGCAGATCGCGCCCGACGCCGGCGCGATCCGCCTCAAGGGCGCCGACATCACCGGCCTGTCGCCGCTCGCGCTCAACCGCCGCGGCGTCGGCCGCACCTTCCAGACGCTGCAGGTGTTCGGCAGGATGAGCGTGCGCGACAACCTGCTGGTGGCCGCGCAGGAGCACCGCGGCTCGATGTTCTCGCGCATGTTCGCCGCGCCCGACTCGGGGCTGGGCGCGCGCGCCGACGCGCTGATCGACCTGTTCCGCATCGGCCACGTCGCCGACAAGCCGGCCGGCTCGCTGTCCTACGGGCAGCAGAAGCTGGTCGACATCGCGATGGCGTTCATGAGCGAGCCCGACCTGGTGCTGCTCGACGAGCCGTGCGCCGGCGTCAATCCCAGCCTGGTCGGCGAGATCGCCGCGCTGCTGCGCGAGCTCAACCGCAGCCGCGGCGGCAGCTTCGTCGTCATCGAGCACAACATGGACTTCGTCATGGGCCTGTGCCACCGCGTGATGGTGATGGTCGAGGGCGAGGTGCTCGCGATCGGCACGCCCGACGCCATCCGCGCCGACCGCCGCGTCCTCGACGCCTACCTCGGGAACTAGCCGTGCACGCCGCCGCCCCCGCCATCGAGTTCCGCGACGTCGTCGCCGGCTACGGCGAGTTCATGATCCTCAACAACCTGTCGCTGGCGGCGCGGCGCGGCGCGATCACCCTGCTGATCGGCCCCAACGGCGCCGGCAAGTCGACGGTGCTGAAGACCCTGTTCGGGCTGCTCAAGCCGCGCCAGGGGCGCGTGCTGCTCGACGGCGCCGACGTCACCGGGGCGGCGCCCAAGGACCTGCTCGCGCACGGCATCGCCTTCGTGCCGCAGGGGCGCAACCTGTTCCCGCAGCTCACCGTGTGGCAGAACCTGGAGCTCGGCGGCATCACGCTCGGCCGGCGCCTGACCCACGCGCGCATCCCCGCGGTGCTGGAGCTGTTCCCGCGCGTCCGCGAGCGCCTGCACGCGCAGGCCTCGGCGCTCTCGGGCGGCGAGCAGAAGCAGCTCGAGATCGGCCGTGCCCTGCTGCTGCAGCCGAAGGTGCTGCTGATCGACGAGCCGTCGATCGGGCTCTCGCCGCTGGTGGTGGCCGACGTGTTCCGGCTGCTGCGCCGGCTCGCCGGCGAGGGCACCACCGTGCTGATGGTCGAGCAGAACGTCAAGAGCGCGCTCAAGGTGTCCGACGACGCCATCGCGCTCGAATCCGGGCGCCTGGTGCTGCACAAGCCGGCGGGCGAACTGCTCGCCGACCCGCACATCGAGCGCCTGTTCCTGGGCAGCGCCGCCGCTGTCTGACATCCCCGCCGGAGCCGCCATGATCTTCGACCTGCGCATCTACACCCTCCATCCCGGGCGGCTGCCGGCCTGGCTCAAGATGTACGAGCAGTACGGCCACCCGACCCAGGTCAAGCACTGCGGCGAGCCGGTGTTCTACGCGACCTCGGAGGTCGGCACGCTCAACCAGGTGGTCCACGTCTGGAAGTACAAGAGCCAGGCCGACCGCGAGAAGCGCCGCAACGCGCTGATGAAGGACCCGGCGTTCCAGGACTACCTGCGGCGCAGCGCCGAGATGGGCGCGCACCTGACGCAGGAGTCGCGCATCCTCAAGTCCACCGCGTTTTCCCCGCTCTGATCCCATGACCGACACCCTGCGCCGCGCCTGCGTGATGGGCCATCCCGTCGCCCATTCGCGTTCCCCCCTGATCCACGGCTACTGGCTCGAACAGCTCGGCATCGCCGGCGCCTACGACCGCATGGACCTGACGCCCGAGGCCTTCCCCGCCTTCATCGCCGGCTTCGGCCGCAACGGCTACGTCGGCGGCAACGTCACCGTGCCGCACAAGGAAGCCGCGTTCCGCGGCGTCGCGCGGCGCGATGCCGCGGCCGAGGCGGTCGGCGCGGTCAACACCATCTGGCTCGAGGACGGCGTGCTCGTCGGCGGCAACTCCGACGTGCACGGCTTCCTCGCCAACCTCGACGAGGCGGCGCCGGGCTGGGACGTGCCGGGCGCGCGCGTCGTCGTCCTCGGCGCGGGCGGCTCGGCGCGCGCGATCACCTACGCCTTCCGCACCCGCGGCGTCGACGTCGCCCTGGTCAACCGCACGGCCGCGCGCGCGCAGGAACTCGCCGCGCGGTTCGCGCCCGGCGTGCGCGCGCACGCGTGGGCCGAGCTGCCCGCGCTCCTCGGCGCGGCCGACGTGCTGGTCAACTGCACCTCGTGCGGCATGACCGGCAAGCCGCCGCTCGAGGTCGACCTGGCGCCGCTCAAGGGCAGCGCCGTGGTCTACGACATCGTCTACGTGCCGCTCGAGACGCCGCTGCTGGCGCAGGCGCGCCGGCGCGGCCATCGCACCGTCGACGGCCTCGGCATGCTGCTGCACCAGGCCGGCTACGGCTTCGAGAAGTGGTTCGGCGCCCGGACCCGCGTGACCCCCGAGCTGCGCGCGCTGATCGAGGCCGACCTGCGCGCCGCGGCGGCGCGCACCTAGGGCCGGCCCGGCTGCCGCGCCCGCCGGTCGCCATGCCTGCGCGCCTGCTCGACCCGCCGGCCGACGGCGCGGTCGTCGACGTCGACGTGGTCGTCGCCGGCGCCGGGTGCGCCGGCCTGTCCGCGGCGCTGATGGCATCGCTCGAGGGCGCGCGCGTGCTGCTGCTCGAGCGCACCGCGCACGTCGGCGGGACGAGCGCCTGGTCGGCCGGCACCACCTGGATCCCCGGCACCCACCACAACCGCGCGGCGGCCCCCGAGGACACGCCGGCGAACGCGCTCGCCTTCCTCGACCGCGCGGTCGGCGCGCAGGCCGATCCCGCCCTGCGCCGCGCCTTCCTCGAGCACGGCGCCGAGGTCGTCGCCTGCTACGAGGCGCGCACCGAGGTGCGCTACCGCCCGTATGCGCGCCACCCGGACTACCTGTCGGAAGTCGCGGGGTCGGTGCTGGCCGGGCGCGCGCTCGAGCCGCTGCCGTTCGACGGCCGCCGGCTGGGCGCGCTGTTCGACCTGCTGCGCCCGCCGATCCCCGAGTTCACCGTGCTGGGCGGCATGATGGTCGACCGCACCGACATCGGCCACCTGCTCGGCGCCACGCGCTCGCGCGCGTCGTTCGCGCACGCGGCGCGCCTCCTCGCGCGCCACGCGCGCGACCGCCTCACGCACCGGCGCGGCACGCGCCTGGTGATGGGCAACGCGCTCGTCGGCCGGCTCCTGTTCTCGCTCGCGGCCCAGCCGCAGGCGCGCCTGCTCGTCGGCGCCGCGGTGCGCGCGCTCGAGCGCGATGCCGGCGGCGCGGTGCGGCTCGCCGTCGAGCACGCCGGCCGCACGCTGCGCGTGCGCGCGGCCGGCGGCCTGGTGCTCGCCAGCGGCGGCTTCAACCGCCATCCCGAGCGGCGCGCGGCGATGCTGCCCGGCACGCCGGCCGACTGGTGCGTCGGCGCGCCCGGCCACACCGGCGAGCTGCACGCGCTGGCGGAGGCCGCGGGCGCGCACTACGGGACGGGCGCGCCGACCCACGCGTTCTGGGCGCCGGTGTCGATGCGCGTGCGCGCCGACGGCTCGCGCGCGGTGTTCCCGCATTTCGTGCTCGACCGCAGCAAGCCCGGCACCTTCGTGGTCGACCAGGCCGGGCGCCGCTTCGTCAACGAGAGCACCTCGTATCACCTGTTCAGCCTCGCGATGCAGGCCGCGCACCGGACGACGCCGACGATCCCGGCATTTCTCGTCGCCGACGCGCCGACGCTCGCGCGCTACGGGCTCGGCATGGTGCGCCCGGGCGGCCGCGGCCTCGGGCCGCATCTGGCCGACGGCTACCTGGTGCGCGGCGCCACGCTCGACGCGCTCGCCGCGCGCCTCGGCATCGACGCGGCGGCGCTCGCCGACACCGTCGCGCGCATGAACCGCTTCGCGGCAACCGGGGTCGACGCGGACTTCGGCCGCGGCAGCACCGCGTACCAGCGCCACAACGGCGACGCGACCGCCGGCACGCGCAATCCCTGCCTCGGGCCGATCGGCACGCCGCCGTACTACGCGGTGCGCCTGTATCCGGGTGACATCGGCGCGGCGACCGGCTTCGCCGCCGACGCCGACGGCCGCCTGCTCGACCGCGCCGGCGCGCCGATCCCGGGGCTCTACGCGGCCGGCAACGACATGCAGTCGATCATGGGCGGGGTCTACGTCGCCCCCGGCATCACCCTCGGCCCGGGGCTGGTGTTCGGCGCACTGGCCGGGCGCCATGCGGCCGCGCGCGCGCGCGCGGCCAGCGCGGGCGGCGCAGGCGGCGCGGGCGGCGCATGAACGCGGACCTCGAACTCTCCGGCGCCACGCGCCTCGTCGGCATCGTCGGCGACCCGATCGCGCAGGTGAAGTCGCCGGCCGGGGTGACGCGCCGGCTGCGCGCGCGCGGGATCGACGCGGTGTGCGTGCCGTTCCACGTCGCGAGCGCCGACTTCGCCGCCGTGATGGGAGCGCTCGCCGCGACCCGCAACATCGACGGCATGATCGTCACCGTGCCGCACAAGTTCGCCGCGCTGCCGCTGTGCGCGAGCGCGAGCGAGCGCGCGCGCTTCACCGGCGCGGCCAACGTCCTGCGCCGCAATCCCGACCGCAGCTGGCACGGCGACATGCTCGACGGCCTCGGGTTCGCCGCCGCGCAGCGCGACGCCGGCGCCCGGCTCGACGGCGCGCGCGCGCTCCTGGCCGGCGCCGGCGGCGCCGGCTCGGCGATCGCGCTCGGGCTGCTCGAGGCGGGCGTCGCCCATCTCGCGGTCCACGACGCCGACCCGGCACGGCGCGACGCGCTGATCGCGCGCCTCGCAGAACGCTTCCCGGGCCGGGTGGGCGCGGGCAGCGCCGATCCCGCGGGCGTCGACGTGGTCGCCAACGCCACGCCGATGGGCATGCGCGCCGGCGACCCCTATCCGGTCGCGGTCGAGCGCCTGGCCGCGCGCATGCACGTCGGCGACGTCGTCACCGTGCCCGAGGTGCCGCCGCTGCTGGTCGCCGCGCGCCAGGCCGGCTGCAGCATCCAGACCGGCACCGGCATGTTCGCGCGCGTGCTCGACCTGATGATCGACTTCTTCGATCCCGCGCCCGCCGCGGCGCGCGGCTGACGCCGCCGGGCGCCGCGGTGGACACGGCCCGCAGCTGCGACCTGCTCGTCGCCGGTTCCGGCGCCGGCGGCCTGTCCGCGGCCGTGGTCGCCGCCGAGCTGGGCCTCCGCGTGATCGTCGTCGAGAAGGCCGCGCAGTTCGGCGGCACCACCGCGTGGTCCGGCGGCTGGATGTGGATCCCGCGCAATCCGCTGGCGGTCGGCGCCGGCATCGTCGAGGACGAGGCGGCGCCGCGCGCCTACCTGCGCCACGAGCTGGGCGCGCACTACGACGCCGCGCGCCTCGACGCCTTCCTCGCGCACGGGCCGCGCATGGTCGAGTTCCTGCGCGCGCGCGCCGCGATCGCGTTCATCGACGGCAACGCGATTCCCGATTTCCACGGCGGCGCGCCGGGCGCCGCGAGCGGCGGCCGCTCGGTCTGCGCGGCGCCGGTCGATGCGCGCATCCTCGGCGAGCGCCTGGCGGCGCTGCGCGAGCCGCTCGACCTGACCGCGTTCCTCGGCATGGGCATCGCCGCCGGCGCCGACCTGCGGCACTTCCTGATGGCGATGCGATCGTGGGCGTCGTTCCGCCATGCCGCGCGTCGCGTCGCCGTGCACCTCGCCGACCGCCTGGTGCACGGGCGCGGCATGCACCTGGTCGCCGGCAACGCGCTGGTCGCGCGCCTGCTGCGCGCGGCGCTCGACCGCGGCGTCGAACTGCGCGCGGGCACCGCGCTGACCGCGCTGGTGCGCGACGGCACGCGCGTGACCGGCGGCCGCGTCGCGGGCGCGGGCGGCGCCGAGACCCTCGTCGCCGCCCGCGGCGTGGTGCTGGCCTGCGGCGGCTTCCCGCACGACGACGCGCGCAAGCGCGCGCTGTTCGCGCACGCGCCCACCGGCCGCGAGCACTGCTCGGCGGCGGTGCCGTCGAACACCGGCGACGGCCTGCGCCTGGGCGAGTCGGCCGGCGGCGTCGTCGCCGCCGACCTCGCCGCCGCCGGCGCCTGGGCGCCGGTCTCGCTGGTGCGGCGCGCCGACGGCAGCGTCGGGCACTTCCCGCACCTGATCGAGCGCGGCAAGCCGGGCCTGATCGCGGTGACCCGCGCCGGCCGGCGCTTCGTCAACGAGGCCGGCTCCTACTACGACTTCATGGAGGCGCTGTTCGCCGCGCTGCCCGCCGGCGCGCCGGTCGAGGCCTGGCTGGTCTGCGACCACCGCTTCATCCGCCGCTACGGCCTCGGCCACGTCAAGCCGGCGCCGCTGCCGCTCGGCCCGTCGCTGCGCTCCGGCTACCTGCAGCGCGGCGCGACGCTCGCCGCGCTGGCGGCGCGCTGCGGCATCGATGCGGCGGTCCTCGCCGACACGGTCGAGCGATTCAACCGCGGCGCGCGGCACGGCGCGGACGACGAATTCGGCCGCGGCACGACCGCGTACAACCGGGTCCAGGGCGACCCCACGCACGGCCCCAACCCCTGCGTCGCGCCGCTCGAGCGCGCGCCGTTCTACGCGGTGCGGGTGGTGCCCGGCAGCCTCGGCACCTTCGCCGGCCTGCGCACCGATGCCCACGCCCGCGTGCTCGACGCGGGCGGCACCGCGATCGCCGGCCTGTACGCGTGCGGCAACGACATGGCGAGCGTGATGGGCGGGCGCTATCCGTCGGGCGGCATCACCCTGGGCCCGGCGCTGACCTTCGGCTACCTCGCCGCGCACCACGCCGCCGGGCGCGCGCCGGACTGAGCGCGCCGACCGCGCGTCGTCGTGCTCATGGCCGGCGCGCGAGCACGTCCTGCTGCGGCCGCGCGCCGGCCGCCTTGCCGGTGATCGGCGCGCGCGGCAGGCGCGACTCGCCCGGCTCGATGGTGAAGGTGAAGTCGAGCGTGTACCACGGCCCGTCGACGTCGGCGGCCGGCGCCGGGCGGTCCTCGTGGCGCACGTACTGCCCGACCAGCGCCGCGGTGACGGCGAACTGCACGTCGGAGTCGAGGTGCGGGTCGTCGCTCGAATAGACCTGCGAGAACTGCGTCTTGTAGCCGGGCTTGACGATCATGAAGTGCAGGTGCGCGGGGCGCAGGTTGTGCCGGCCCTGCGCGCGCAGCAGGTCGCCGACCGGGCCGGTCACCGGGATCGGATAGCCGGCCGGCTTGACGGTCCGGAACGCGATGCGCCCGTCGGCGCCGGTGGTGAAGCGCCCGCGCAGGTTCATGTCGGCCTGCGCCGGGTCCTGGTTCTCGTAGAAGCCCTCGGCCGAGGTGTGCCAGACGTCGACCTCGGCGCCGGCCACGGGCGCGCCGGCGCGGTCGACGACGCGCGCGGTCACGAACAGCGGCAGGCCCGCGGTCGGCGCGCGCACGATGCTGCCGCCGTCGGGCGTCGGCGGCGCGTCGGCGCGCCAGAACGGCCCGAGCAGGTTCGCGGTGGTGCCGGGCGGGTTGTTGAGCAGGCACACCAGCGACGACAGGCCGAGCGAGCCGGCGGCGAGCACCACCTCGTTGTGCGACGCGGTGGTCAGCTGGCCGAGGCGCGCGATCACCGCGCAGGCCTCCTGGAACTCGCGCTCGGTGAGCCGGACCTCGCGCGCGAAGTCGTGCAGGTGGCGCACCGCCGCCGACAGGATCTCGACGAAGCGCGGATCGTCGGCGCGCGCGAGTTCGGCCAGCACGGCGGCGGTCACGTCCTGTTCGTTGCGGATGATCATGCGCTGTCCTCCAGGGGGGGCCGGTGTCAGTAGGCCACGCGCGAGAGCGCGCGCAGGCGCTCGGGCGTGGTCGTCGGCAGCCCGAAGAATTCGAGGTAGGCGGGGATCTGCTCGTAGAGCATGTCGGTGCCGACCTGCACGCGGCAGCCGCGCGCCGCGGCGGCCGCGAGGAACGCGGTCATCTCGGTGCGCATCACCACCTCGCCGACGAAGGTCGCGGGGTCGAGCCGGGCGACGTCGACCGGCAGCGGATCGCCGTCGTTCATGCCGAGCGGCGTGGCGTTGACCACCAGGTCGAAGCCGGCCGGGTCGTTGCTGCCGGTGCTGACCGCGAGCGCCGGGTAGTGCGCGCGCAGGCGCGCGGCGAGCGCCGCGGCCGCCGCCGGCAGCGCGTCGAACAGCGCGAGCGCGCCGGCGCCGGCCGCCGCCAGCGCCGCGGCGATCGCCGAGCCGACGCCGCCGGCGCCGACCACCAGCGCGCGCGCGCCGGCGAGCGTCACACCCTTGCGGCGCACGCCGCGCACGAAGCCCTCGCCGTCGAACAGGTCGCCGACGAGGCGGCCGTCGGCGTCGCGCCGCACCGCGTTGCACGCGCCCGCGATCGCGGCCGCCGGCGCGGCGCGGTCGAGCAGGGCCATGGTGCTGACCTTGTGCGGCATGGTGACGAGCGCGCCGACGATGTTGGTCAGCGAGAACACCGCGCGCAGCACGCCCGCGTAGTCCTCGGCGCGGCAGCCCATCGGCACCACCACGGCGTCGATGCCGGCGGCCTCGAAGTAGGGGTTGTAGATCATCGGCGCCTTGAACGTGTGCGTCGGGAAGCCGAGGTGGGCGATCACGCCCGTGGTGCCGCGGATCATCGTGCGCGCACCCCGGGCTCAGGCCGCGCGCGCGGCGGCGACCGCGGCGCGCAGGCCGAGCAGGTAGCTGTCGACGCCGAAGCCGGCGATCTGGCCGCGCGCGATGTCGGCGATCACCGAATGGTGGCGGAACGGCTCGCGCGCGTGGATGTTCGACATGTGGACCTCGACGATCGGCACCGCGAGGATCGCCAGCGCGTCGCGCAGCCCGATGCTGTAGTGGGTCCAGGCGCCGGCGTTGATCACCACCGCGGCGGTGCCGTCGCCGTGGGCGCGGTGGATGCGCTCGACCAGCTCGCCCTCGTGGTTGGACTGCAGCGACTCGAACTCGACGCCGAGCTCGGCCGCGAGGCCGGCGAGCGCCTGGTCGATCTGCTCGAGCGTGATGGTGCCGTACTGCGCGGGGTCGCGCTTGCCGAACATGTTGAGGTTGATGCCGTGCAGGACGAGGATCTTCATCGGGGCGGGGGAGGTCAGGGTGGGGAAAGGCGGACCGGCGCGCCGGAGCGCGCGGCGGCGGCGATGGCTTCGGTGACCCGCAGGTTGGCCAGGCCGTCGGCGATGCCGACCAGCGGCGCGGCCTCGCCGCGCACCACCGCGGCGAAGTGGGCCAGCTGGCGTGCCAGCGGGTCGGCGCGGTCGATCGCGACGACGCGGCGCTCGAGCGGCTGCCACCACGAGGGCTCGACGCCCTCGGCATAGGTGCGCAGGCGCATGGTCGGGATGCCGAGGCTGCCGCGGGTGCCCGTGACGACGTAGCAGTCCTCGTCGTCGCAGGCGTCGTAGGACGGGTTCTCGCGCGCGGTCTGCTCCCAGCTCCTGGGGCCGGCGGCGGTGTCGGAGAGGAGGAAGGTCCCGAGCGCGCCGCCGGCGAAGCGCAGCGCCAGCGCGACCGTGTCCTCGACCGCGAAGCCGCGCACCGCGCTCGAGGCGAGCGCCTGCACCTCGACGATCTCGCCCATCAGCATGCGCAGGTTGTGCACCTCGTGGATCATGTTGATCAGGATCGGGCCGCCGCCGGGCGCGCGCCGCCACGGGCCGTCGTCGAAGTAGGCCGCGGGCTTGGCGAACACCGCGCTCCCCGCCACCGCCACCAGGCGGCCGAGGGTGCCGGCGGCGACGATCGCGCGCGCGCGCGCCATGATCGGGCTGTGCGCGCGGTGGTGCCCGACCAGCACGCGCGCGCCGGCCGCGGCCGCCGCCGCGGCCAGGGTCTCGGCTTCGGCGACGCTCGCCGCCACCGGCTTCTCGACCAGGGTCGGGATGCCGGCGGCGATCAGCGCCAGCGCCTGCGGCAGGTGCAGCGCGTTCGGGGTCGCGAGGATCGCGGCGTCGGGCCGCGCGTGCGCGATCAGCGCGTCGAGGTCGTCGTGGCAGGCGACGCCGAGCTCCCGCGCCAGCGCGCGCGCCGCCGGCGCCGGATCGACCAGCGCCGCCAGGCGCACGCCCGGCGTCCGGGTGCACAGTGCGGCATGGTGGCGGCCGATCAGGCCGGCGCCGACGACGGCGATGCGGATTTCGGTCATTGCGCGGG
>JAEUOS010000141.1 GCA_016790695.1 Burkholderiales bacterium | reverse complement strand
CGCGCCGGACCGGCCGCGCCGGTGGTGGCCAGAGCCGCTGCCGCCCCGGCCAGGCGCCGGCGCGCGGCGGCCAGCCGCTCGGCCGGCGCCTGCAGGTCGCGCACGGCGTAATCGAGGCGCTGGCGCCGTCGCGCCAGACCGTCGCGCACCGATCGCGCCAGCCCGCGCGCGACGGCCGCGAGCCGGGCGGCGAGCACGTCGCGCGCCGGCGACGCTGCCTCGGCCGCCGCGGTCGGCGTGGCGGCGCGCACGTCGGCGGCGAAGTCGGCGATCGTGAAGTCGGTCTCGTGGCCGACGCCGGCGACCACGGGCATGCGGCAGGCGGCGATCGCGCGCGCCAGGCCCTCGTCGTTGAACGACCACAGGTCCTCGATGCTGCCGCCGCCACGGCAGACGATGAGCACGTCGACCTCGGCGCGCGCGCTCGCCGTCGCCACGGCCTGCGCGAGGCGCGCGGCCGCACCGTCACCCTGGACCGGCGCCGGATAGATCACCACCGGCACCATCGGCGCCCGCCTGCCGAGAGTGGTGAGGACGTCGTGCAGGGCCGCCGCCGCCGTCGAGGTGACCACGCCGATCGCGCGCGGAAACTCCGGCAGCGGCCGCTTGCGCGCCGCGTCGAACAGTCCCTCGCGGGCGAGCTTGTCCTTCAGCCGCAGGAACGCCTCGAACAGCGCGCCCGCGCCGGCCCGCCGGACCGATTCGACCGTCAGCTGGAACTCGCCGCGCGCCTCGTAGAACGAGGCTGCGGCGCGGACCTCGACCGCGTCGCCGTCGCCCGGCCGCCATTGCAGCAGCGCCGCGCGACCGCGCCACATCACGCAGCGCACCTGGGCCGACGCGTCCTTGAGCGCGAAGTAGAGATGCCCGGACGGGGCCCGCGTGAAGTTGGAAATCTCGCCGCGCACCAGGACCGCCGGAAACCCGCGCTCCACCAGACCGCGCACCGAGCGCGCGAACTCGCTCACCGCGAGAACGCGCTCGGCCGGCGCCGGCCCCGCCGCCGCGTCGAAATCATCCGGTCGGCTCAGCATCGCGTGCAGCGGCCCCCTTGCCGCCGCGGCTTTCCGCTAAACTGCGGCTCTTGCGCGGCGCCGAATCCGACAGGTGCCGCGCAGCGCGCAATAGGAGATCCGTTCGTGTGGGACATCTTGAAAGACGCGGGCTGGCCGATCTATCCGCTGCTCGCCGCCTCGATCATCGCAGTCGCCCTGATTATCGAGCGCATGATGGTGCTGCGCAAGTCGCGCATCATCCCTGAGAAGCTGCTCGCCGAAGTGCTCGCCCTGTACCGCAATCGCCAGATCACGCCCGAGATCATCGGGCGCATCGAGGAGAGTTCCCCGCTCGGCCGCGTGCTTGCCGCCGGCTTGCGCAACGACAAGAGTTCGCGCTACGTCATGAAGGAGGCGATCGAGGAGGCCGGGCGCTTCGCCGCGCACGAACTCGGGCGCTTCCTCAACGGCCTGGGCACCATCGCCACGGCGGCGCCGCTGATGGGCCTGTTCGGCACCGTGGTCGGCATGATCGAGATCTTCGGCAGCCAGAGCCCGACCGGGACCAATCCGCAGATCCTCGCGCACGGCATCTCGGTGGCGCTCTACAACACCGGGTTCGGCATCCTGATCGCCGTGCCGGCGCTGATCTTCTACCGGCATTTCCGCGGCAGGGTCGAGCACTTCGTCGTCGAGATGGAGCAGGCCGCCGTCAAGCTGCTCGACATCGCGCACGGCGAGCGCAAGGCCTGATGCGCGGCCCGGCCCGCCCGCGATCATGAACTTCCGCGACCGCAATCGCAGCCCCGAAGAGCCGGAGATCAATTTCATCCCGCTCATCGACGTGCTGCTGGTGATCCTGATCTTCCTGATGATCACCACCACGTATTCGAAGTACACCGAGCTGCAGATCAACCTGCCGACCGCGGACGCCGAGAAGCAGCTCGAGCGGCCCAACGAGATCAACGTCGCGGTCAGTTCGCTCGCGCGCTACTCGATCAACGGCCAGGCCGTCGCCTTCCGCGACGTCAACGGCCTGTCCAACGACCTCAAGGCGGCGGCGACCGGCAAGAAGGACCCGGTGATCGTCATCAGCGCCGATGCGCAGGCGCCGCACCAGTCGGTGATTCACGTCATGCAGGCGGCGCAGCTGGCCGGCCTGGGGCAGGTCACCTTCACCACGCAGGCGACGCCGGGCAAGTAGACCGGCGCGGCTGCCCGCAGCGCGCACTCCGTGAGCCTTGCACGCGACTGGTGGCTGCCGCGCCTCACCTGGCGCACCCTGCCGCTGCTGCCCGTGTCGTGGCTCTACGGCGCCGCCATGCGGCTGCGTCGCGCACTCTACGCGGCCGGGCACCTGCGTTCGTCGCACCTGCCCGTGCCGGTGGTCATCGTCGGCAATCTCACCGTCGGTGGGTCCGGCAAGACGCCGCTCACCGTGCACCTGGTCGGCGCGCTGCGCGCGCGCGGCCTTTCCCCCGGCGTGGTCTCGCGCGGCTACGGCAGGCCGCGCGCGCGGCGGCCGGACACCGTGCTCGAGGTCGATCCGGACGGCGACGCGGCGACCTATGGCGATGAGCCGCTCCTGATCCGGCGCCGCGCCGGCTGTCCGGTGTTCGTGGCGGCCGCGCGCGTCGCAGCCGCGCACGCGCTGCTTGCCGCGCACCCCGAGACCGATGTCATCGTCGCGGACGATGGCCTGCAGCACCTGGCCCTGGCGCGCACCTTCGAGATCGCCGTCGTCGACCCGCGCGGCCGCGGCAACGGCCGCCTGCTGCCCGCCGGGCCATGGCGCGAGCCGTACCGGCGCTTCGACGAGGTCGATGCCGTCGTCGCGCATGCCGGCAGCGCGCGGGCGTCCGGTGCGTACGCAATGTCGTACGCGCAGGACGACCTGTACAACCTGGCCCGGCCCGAACGCACCTGTCCGGCCGGCGAATTTCGCGACCGCGTCGGCGCCCGCGTCGCAGCGGTTGCGGGCATCGGCAACCCGGGGCGGTTCTTCGCGGCCCTGCGCGCGCTCGGCCTGGAGGTCGACGAGCACCCGTTCACCGACCATCACCGCTTCGCGCCGGGCGACCTGGCCGGGATCGCCGCGCCGGTGATCGTGATGACCGAGAAGGACGCGATAAAATGCGGCGCGCTTTCGGACCCCCGCATCTGGGTGGCACCGGCAACCGCGCGGGTCGATCCCGCGCTCGTCGACGCCCTCGTGGAGAGACTTCGTGGACACCAAGCTGCTGGACATTCTGGTCTGCCCGATCACGAAGGGACCGCTCGTCTACGACCGTGACAAGCAGGAATTGATTTCGAAATCGGCGCGCCTGGCCTACCCGGTGCGCGACGGCATCCCGGTGATGCTCGAGGAAGAGGCGCGCAAGCTCACCGAGGAAGAGCTCGCTTGAGGTCCATCCCGCCGTGGCCGCATTCGTCGCGCTGATCCCCGCGCGGCGGGCCTCCACGCGCCTGCCGGACAAGGTCCTGGCCGACCTCGCCGGCAAGCCGATGGTCGTGCGCGTCGCCGACAAGGCGCGCGCCGCGGGCGCCGCCCGGGTCGCGGTCGCGACCGACGATGCCGAGATCGCCCGCGTCGTCGAACGGCATGGCCATGAGGCGGTGATGACACGCACCGATCATCCGTCCGGGACCGACCGCCTCGCCGAGGCCGCTGACCGGCTCGGGCTGCCCGACGAGACCATCGTCGTCAACGTCCAGGGCGACGAACCCCTGATCGACACCGTGCTCATCGGCGACGTCGCCGACGAACTCGACCGCCGCGCCGACTGCCAGATGGCGACCGCCTGCCACGCGCTCGCCGCCGCCGAGGAGATGTTCAATCCGAACATCGTCAAGGTGGTGCTCGACGCACGCGGCACGGCGCTGTACTTCAGCCGCGCCACCATCCCCTGGGCGCGCGACGCGTTCGCGACCTCGCGCGATGCGATCCCGGCCGGCCTGCCGATCTTCCGCCACATGGGGATCTACGCGTACCGCGCGGCCTTCCTGCGCGCATTTCCTGCTCTCGCGCGCGCGCCGATCGAAGCCTTCGAGGCGCTCGAGCAACTGCGCGCGCTCTGGCACGGGCATCGGATCGCCGTGAAGGTGAGCGCAGCCACCGCCGCGCCCGGTGTCGACACCGCGGCCGATCTCGCCCTGGTGCGCGCGCTCCTCGCACAGCGCGCGGACGGCGGCGACAGCAAGGCCGCCGCAGCACCCGAGTAAGCAGGCCGCAAGGTCAATGCGGCTAGAATGACGGTGACACAAGATTCCGGGTCGTCCACCGCCAAGACCCGCTCGGAGACACGCTCATGCGACTGATCCTGTTGGGACCGCCCGGCGCCGGCAAGGGTACCCAGGCCACCTTCATCAAGGAAAAATTCGGCATCCCGCAGATCTCGACCGGCGACATGCTGCGCGCCGCGGTCAAGGCAGGCACGCCGCTGGGCCTGGCCGCGAAGAAGGTGATGGACGCCGGCGGTCTGGTCTCCGACGACATCATCATCGGCCTGGTCAAGGACCGGCTGACGCAGGCGGACTGCGCCGGCGGCTACCTGTTCGACGGCTTTCCGCGCACCATCCCGCAGGCCGAGGCGATGAAGGACGCCGGCGTGGGCATCGACTACGTCCTCGAGATCGACGTGCCCGACCGCGAGATCGTCCTGCGCATGAGCGGCCGGCGCGTGCATCTGGCCTCCGGCCGCACCTATCACCTGAAGTTCAATCCGCCGAAGGTGCCCGGGCTCGACGATGCCACCGGCGAACCGCTGATCCAGCGCGACGACGATCGCGAGGAAACGGTGCGCAAGCGCCTCGACGTCTACCACGCGCAGACCAAGGCGCTGGTCGGCTACTACTCGACCTGGGCCGCCAGCGGCGACTCCCGCGCGCCGAAGTACCGCAAGATCGACGGGCTGGGGACAGTCGAAGAGATCCGCGACCGCGCCTTCGCCGCGCTGCGCTGATCCGCGCCGGCACACGGGGCCAGGCGGGCCCGTGCCGGGCCGGCCGACGCTGAAGGTGCCGACTCAAGGGCGATGCAATCGCGGACGATGTAACCGCAGCCGCCATGACTGCAACTGACGCGGCCGTGGCGGATGCGACTGCGGCAGATGCGACCGCAGCCGTTGCGGCCGCGGCCGACCCGACGACCCACGACTGGTGCGACCGCAGGCCCTGCGACCGCGGCTCATGTCGCCGCGGTCAACGGGATGCGGGCCGCGCAGGGCGGCCCACTGGCGCGTCGTCGGTCCGGCCGCGCGCGCCGCCGGCTCAGAAGCGCCAGCCGATGCCCACGCCGAACGCGAGCGGGTCGAGCTTGACGTGGCTGATCTTGGTGCCGTTGGCCTTGACGTCGGACTCGATGTAGATCTTCTTCAGGTCGACGTTCAGGAACATGTTGCGGCTGAGCTTCACGTCGAAGCCGGCCTGCAGCGCCGGGCCCCAGCTCGACGAGTCGAGCTGCAGGTCGACCCCGCCGCGGTTGGATCGCAGGCTCACGCCGCTCACCCGCGTGTAGTTGAGCCCGGCACCGACATAGGGACGGAACTGGCCATCGGGCAGGAAGTGATACTGCAGCGTGAGCGTCGGCGGCAGGTGCTTGAACGATCCCACCGGCTCGGCCAGCGCGCCGGAGGTGATGGTCACGTCGTGCTTCTGCGGATAGGTGAGAATCAGTTCGGCGGCGATGTTCTTGGTGATGAAGTAGCTGATGTCGACCTCCGGGATGAGCTTGTCGCTGACCCGGATCGCGTCTGCCGGCAGCACGGCCGCCGTCACGCCCAGATTGCCGTTGCCGGCATCGGACTTGTTCGCCATGTCGAGATTGACCGCCCGCACCCGCACCATCCACTTGCCTTCCTGCTGCGCCATCGCGGGCAGTGCCGCCGCCGCGATGGCGAGGCTCACGATTGCCCTCTTCAACATTTTCCACGCTCCTCGTCGGTTCGCCGGCGTGCACGATGCACGCCGCATCGGGCGGAAGCCGCCTCGGGCGTTTTCCGCACGGCACAAATTTTGACCCTTGTTCTTCCATGGTCTTTTGATTCAGGTCAAACTGATTCATACTTCCCCGATCGCCGGCTCAACCCAGGAGACCTGACATGGCTGCCGTCCGCAATGCCTTCTATGCCCAGTCCGGCGGCGTCACCGCCGTCATCAACGCGTCGGCATGCGGGGTCATCGAGGAGGCGCGGCGCCACAAGTCCCGCATCGGCCGCGTGTACGCCGGACGCGACGGCATCATCGGTGCGCTGACCGAGGACCTGATCGACACCTCGCGCGAATCGGCCGCCGCCATCGCCGCGCTGCGTTACATGCCGGGCGGCGCCTTCGGCTCGTGCCGGTACAAATTGAAGTCGTTCGAGCAGTCCGAGGCGCAGTACCGCCGCCTGATCGAGGTGTTCCGCGCCCACGACATCGGATATTTCTTCTACAACGGCGGCAACGACTCGATGGACACCGCCAACAAGGTGTCGGAGATCAGCCGCCGGCTCGGTTACCCGGTGGCCTGCATCGGCGTCCCCAAGACGGTCGACAACGACCTGGTGCTGACCGACAACTGCCCGGGATTCGGCTCGGTGGCCAAGTACGTCGCGGTGTCGATGCGCGAAGCCGGCATGGACGTCGCGTCGATGGCGCGCACTTCGACCAAGATCTTCGTGCTCGAGGTCATGGGCCGCCATGCCGGCTGGATCACCGCCGCCTGCGGGCTCGCCGCCGAGGCCGAGGGCGAGGCACCGCACGTGCTGCTCCTGCCCGAAGTCCGCTTCGACGAGGCGCGCTTCCTCGCGCGCGTCGATGCCGTGGTCAAGCGCTGGGGCTACTGCGCCATCGCCGTGTCCGAGGGGCTGCGCGACGCGGACGGCGCGTTCCTGTCCGAGACCGGCCTGAAGGATGCGTTCGGGCACGCGCAGTTGGGCGGCGTCGCGCCCCTGATCGCCCAGCGCGTCAAGGACAAGCTCGGCTACAAGTACCACTGGGCGGTGGCCGACTACCTGCAGCGCGCGGCGCGGCACATCGCCTCGAAGACCGATGTCGAGCAGGCCTACGCGGTGGGGCGCGAGGCGGTCCGCTATGCGGTCGCCGGCAAGACGGCCGTGATGGCCGCGATCAAGCGCACCTCGCAGAAGCCGTACCGCTGGCGCATCGAACCGGTGCCGCTCTCCCGGGTCGCCAATCACGAGAAGATGATGCCGAAGCGGTTCATCACGCGCGACGGGTTCCACATCACCCAGGCCTGCCGCGACTACCTGTCGCCGCTCATCGCCGGACACGACGAGCCGCCCTACCGCAACGGGCTGCCCGCGTACGCCAGGCTGCGCCGGGAAACCGTGCCGAAGAAACTGGCCGAATCCTTTACAATCTGAGGGTTTCCCCGGCCCCGACATCGGCGTTCACAAGCGGTGCGGGGCACCGGCCCGGACTTCGGCCAACCCAAACGAGCTTTCCCCACTGGAGGAGTAGATGTCTACAGTTCTGTGGATCGCCATCGCCTGCGGCATCGTCGCGGTGATCTATGGCGTCATTTCGATCAACTGGATCATGGCCCAGCCGGCCGGCAATGCGCGCATGCAGGAGATCGCCGGCGCGATCCAGCAGGGCGCGCAGGCGTACCTGAGCCGCCAGTACAAGACCATCGGCCTGGTCGGCGTGGTGATCTTCATCGTGCTGGGCATCGTCCCGGGCCTGGGCTGGATGACCGCGGCCGGCTTCCTGGTCGGCGCGGTGCTGTCGGGGCTCGCCGGATTCATCGGCATGAACGTGTCGGTGCGGTCGAACGTGCGCACCGCGCAGGCGGCCACCAAGGGCCTGTCGCCGGCGCTCGACGTCGCCTTCCGCGGCGGCGCGATCACCGGGATGCTCGTGGTCGGCCTCGGCCTGATCGGCGTGGCCGGGTTCTACGCGGTGCTGCTCGGCGCCGCCCCGCACGGCCTCGGCAAGACCGTCTCGCTGGCCGACCTGCTCAAGCCGATGATCGGCCTGGGCTTCGGCGCCTCGCTGATCTCCATCTTCGCGCGTCTGGGCGGCGGCATCTTCACCAAAGGCGCCGACGTCGGCGCCGACCTGGTCGGCAAGGTCGAGGCCGGCATCCCCGAGGACGACCCGCGCAATCCGGCGGTGATCGCCGACAACGTCGGCGACAACGTCGGCGACTGCGCGGGCATGGCGGCCGACCTGTTCGAGACCTATGCCGTGACCATCATCGCCACCATGGTCCTGGGCGCGCTGATGATCAAGGGCAGCGACGCCGGCGTGCTCTATCCGCTGATGCTCGGCGGCGTGTCGATCATCGCCTCGATCATCGGCTGCTTCTTCGTCAAGGCCCGCGAAGGCGGCAAGATCATGAATGCGCTGTACCGCGGACTCGCGGTGGCGGGCGTGCTGTCGATCATCGCCTTCTACCCCGTCACGCAATGGCTGATCCCCGACAACGCGCTGGCCGCGGAGAACATCGCCTCCGGCGCGGTCTGGCGCCTGTGGGCCTGCTGTGTCGTCGGCCTGGCGCTGACCGGGCTGCTGGTCTTCATCACCGAGTACTACACGGGCACCGACTTCCATCCGGTCAAGTACGTCGCCGAGGCCTCGACCAAGGGTCATGCGACCAACATCATCGCCGGCATCGCCGTGTCGATGAAGTCGACCGGCTGGCCGCTGATCGTCATCTGCCTGGCGATCTACTCGGCCTACGCGCTCGCCGGCCTCTACGGCATCGCGATCGCCGCCACCTCGATGCTGTCGATGGCCGGCATCATCGTCGCCCTCGACGCCTACGGGCCGATCACCGACAACGCGGGCGGGATCGCGGAGATGAGCGAACTGCCCAAGTCGGTGCGCGACATCACCGATCCGCTGGATGCGGTCGGCAACACGACCAAGGCGGTCACCAAGGGGTACGCGATCGGCTCGGCGGGTCTGGCGGCGCTGGTGCTGTTCGCCGACTACACGCACGCGCTCGAGGGCGTCAAGCACGTCAAGACCGCGTTCGACCTGTCCGACCACAACGTCATCATCGGCCTGTTCATCGGCGGCCTCATCCCCTACCTGTTCGGCGCCATGGCGATGGAAGCGGTGGGCCGCTCGGCCGGCGCGGTGGTCGAGGAAGTGCGCCGCCAGTTCCGCGAGATCAAGGGCATCATGGAGGGCACCGCCAAGCCCGAGTACAGCCGGGCGGTCGACATGCTGACCACCGCCGCGATCAAGGAGATGATGATCCCGTCGCTGCTGCCGGTCCTGGTGCCGGTGCTCGTCGGCCTGATCCTCGGTCCGAAGGCGCTCGGCGGCGTGCTGATGGGCACCATCGTCACCGGCCTGTTCGTCGCGATCTCGATGTGCACCGGCGGCGGCGCGTGGGACAACGCCAAGAAGTACATCGAGGAAGGCAACCACGGCGGCAAGGGCTCCGATGCGCACAAGGCGGCGGTCACCGGCGACACCGTCGGCGACCCCTACAAGGACACCGCCGGCCCGGCGGTCAACCCGCTGATCAAGATCATCAACATCGTGGCGCTGCTGATGGTGCCGCTGCTGTAGGCGCGGCCCCGGTCTGCCAGCGAACGCGGCCCGCGCCGACAAGCGCCGGGCCGCTTTTCTTTCCGCCGCCTGCAAGGCGGCCGTCAACTCTCCCTGGGAATCCCATCATGGAAATCAGCAACAGCGTCTTCATCGTCACCGGCGGGGCCTCCGGCCTGGGCGAGGCCACCGCGCGCATGCTCGCGGGCGCCGGCGGCAAGGTCGTCATCGCGGACATGAATGCCGAGCGCGGCGCCAAGGTCGCCGCCGAGATCGGCGGCCGCTTCGTCAAGTGCGACGTGTCGTCCGAGGCCGACGGCAAGGCCGTCGTCGCCGACACGCTCGCGGCGCACGGCGCGGTGCACGGGCTCGTCAACTGCGCCGGCATCGGCGGCGCCGAGAAGACCGTGGGCAAGACCGGCCCGCATCGGCTCGACATGTTCACCCGCGTCATCAACGTGAACCTGATCGGCACGTTCAACATGATTCGGCTGGCCGCCGAGCCGATGTCCAAGGGCGCGGCCAACGCGGGCGGCGAGCGCGGCGTCATCATCAACACCGCCTCGGTCGCGGCCTATGACGGCCAGATCGGCCAGGCTGCCTACTCGGCGTCCAAGGGCGGCATCGTCGGCATGACCCTGCCGATCGCGCGCGATCTGTCGCGCGACGGCATCCGCGTCGTCACCATCGCCCCGGGGCTGTTCCTCACGCCGCTGCTGATGGGCCTGCCGCCCGAGGCCCAGGACTCGCTCGGCAAGCAGGTGCCGTTCCCGCCGCGCCTCGGCCGCCCCGAGGAATACGCGGCGCTCGCGCGCCACATCATCGAGAACGCGATGCTCAACGGCGAGACCATCCGCCTCGACGGCGCGATCCGGATGGCGCCGCGCTAGCGCCGGCAGCGGGTAGGCGCGTGGACCATCCGAAGCACGCACCGGCGGTGCGCGCCGGCGGCCGGCCGATGCCGGCGCCTGGCGGGCGGGCGGCGCTTGCGGCGCTGGCGCTGGCCGGCCTCCTGTCCGGCGCCGTCTCGGCACAGCCGCTCGGCGTCGGCCAGTTCCCGATCGGCGGCCGGTTCGAGCAGAAGCCCACCGCGTACTCGCCCGGCTTCATGGTGTCGGCCGCGCATCCGCTGGCCACCGACGCCGGCGTCGACATGCTGAGAAAGGGCGGCAGCGCGGTCGACGCCGCGATCGCCGTCCAGCTCGTGCTCGGCCTGGTCGAGCCGCACTCCTCGGGCATCGGCGGCGGCGCCTTCCTGCTGCACTACGACGCGAAGAGCGCCGCGGTCGATGCCTACGACGGCCGCGAGACCGCGCCCACCGCCGTCGGCCCCGGCCTGTTCCTCGACGGCAGCAAGAAGCCGATGCAGTTCCGCGAGGCGCTGGTCGGCGGGCGCTCGGTCGGCGTGCCGGGCGTGCTGCGCATGGCCGAGATGGCGCATCGCCGACACGGGCGGCTTGCGTGGCACATCCTGTTCGGCCCCGCGATCCGGCTCGCCGAGCGCGGCTATCCGATCGGCCCGCAGCTTGCGCGCTGGCTCGCCGCCGACGTCAGCCTGAAGCGCGACCCCGAGGCCCGTGCGCTCTATTTCGAGGAGGACGGCGCGAGCAAGCCGGCCGGGTCGATCATCCGCAACCCGGCCTATGCGAGCCTGCTGCGCGAGATCGCCCATCACGGCGCCGACCGCTTCTACCTGGGCGCGAACGCGCGCGCGATGGTGGCGGAGGTGCGCGCCCACGGCACCAACCCCGGCGACCTGTCGATCGAGGACCTGAAGAACTACGAGGCCAAGCGGCGCGACCCGCTGTGCTTCGCCTACCGGCGCTTCGAGATCTGCTCGATGCCGCCGCCGTCCTCGGGCGGCATCGCGCTCGCGCAGATGCTGGGCATGCTCGAGAACACCGATTTCGCCAGCCTGCCGCCGCTCTCGGTGGCGGCGGTCCACCAGTTCTCCGAGGCCGCCAAGCGTGCCTTCGCCGACCGCAACCGCTACGTCGCCGACGCCGACTTCACCTTCGTCCCGGGCGGGCTCACCGACCGCGCCTATCTCGCCGAACGCTCGCGCGACATCGGCCCGGCCGCCTCCGGCCTGGCCAAGCCCGGCAATCCGCCGGGCGTGCGGCTCTCGCGCGCCGACGACCGCTCGCCCGAGCTGCCGTCGACATCGCATCTTTCGATCGTCGACGCGCGCGGCAACGCGGTGTCGATGACCACCACCATCGAGACCATCTTCGGCGCGCATCTGATGGTCAACGGCTTCATCCTCAACAACCAGCTGACCGACTTCTCGTTTGTGCCGGAGCAGGACGGGCTGCCCGTGGCCAATCGCGTCGAGCCCGGCAAGCGGCCGCGCAGCTCGATGTCGCCGGTGCTCGTGTTCGAGCGGCGCGACGACGGCGGCCGCGGCGCGCTGCGCCTGGTCGCGGGGTCGCCGGGCGGGAGCGTCATCATCAATTTCGTCGCCAAGGTCCTGGTCGGCAGCCTCGACTGGAACATGCCGCTCAAGGACGTCCTCGAGATGCCGAATTTCGGCAGCCGCAACCTCGGCGCGAAAGGCACGCTCGAGCTCGAGCGCAATCGCTTCCCGGCCGACGTCGCGGACGGGCTGCGCGCCCTCGGCCACGACGTGGTGCCGCTGGCGATCGAAAGCGGCGTGCATGCGATCGAGCGGATCTGCGAGCCGGCCGCGGCGCCGCGGCGCGCGCGCTGCCAGTGGGCGGGCGCGGCCGATCCCCGGCGCGACGGCCAGGCGCGCGGGCGCTAGCGCGCCGGCGGGTCAGTTCAGCCGCGCGGCGGCGATCGCGCAGCTCGCCAGTTCGGCCGCGACGGCGTCCGCGTCCTGCGCGTTCGGGCGGCGCGACATGTAGAACCCCAGGTCCTCCTGCGCCGCGCGCGGGCATTCGAGCTCGAGGAACAGGCGCCCGCGGTCGCGGCGCTCCTCGGCGGCGTCGGGCAGCAGGATCACGAGGCGGTTGAGCACCGCCAGCGCGCGCTCGCGCTCGCCGGCCTCGAGGTAGATCGATTTCAGGTTGCGCAGCAGCCGTCCGAGGATCTGTCGCGGCGCGGCCGGCTCGAGGAAGTCCTCGAGCGGCAGCGAACGCGCGGCCTCCTCGCCCGCGACCCGCGCCAGGCGTTCGCGCAGCTCGTCCTCGGCGAGCGACGCGCCGCCGGCGAACGGATCGAGCACCAGCTCGCCGCCGTTGACCCGCACCTTGACGAGGAAATGGCCGGGGAACGACACCCCCTTGAGCTTCAGGCCGAGCCGCTCGCCGACGGCCATGTAGAGGATCGACAGCGTGATCGGGATGCCGGTCCGCCGCGCCAGCACGTCGTTGAGGAAGCTGTTGCGCGGATCGTAGTACGACTCGACGTTGCCGCTGAAGCCAAGCTCGCGAAACAGGTAATTGTTGAGCGCGATGATCCGGTGCGTGACCGAGAAATCGGCCGGCAGGCGCCGCGCCAGCGTGGTCCCGAGCGCATCGATCTCGGCCATCGTGCCCGCCACGTCCAGGTCCGGATACACATCCTGGGCGCACAGCAGCGCCGCCTCGGCGAGGTTGATGCGCGGCCGCTCCGGCGCCACCGCATCCCGGAATCGCGCCAGGTGCCCGTCGCTCATGCGTCGTGCCGGCGGAAGTGCGCCGGTCGAAAGCCGAGGACCGCGAGCGCGGCGAAATACGCGAGCGCGCCAACGGCGACCAGGCCCGCGAGGTGCGCGACCCGGATCAGCGGCGCGCCGCCGAGGGCGAGCCAGCGCGCCTCCGGCGGCGACAGCCACAGCAATGCCGCCGCCATCAACAGCGTCGCCGCGCCCACCTTCGCCAGGAAGGCCGGCCAGCCGGCGGCGGCCACGTAGATGCGGCGCGCGCGCAGGCCGCGCCAGAGCAGCAGCGCGTTCAGGCAGGCGGCCAGGCCGATCGCAAGGGCCAGCCCGGCATGCCCCAGCGGCCAGACGAACGCCGCGTTCATGGCCTGCGTGGCGACGAGCGCGACGATCGCATAGCGCACCGGCGTGGCGATGTCCTGCCGCGCATAGAAGCCCGGCGCGAGCACCTTGACCAGGATCAGCCCGAGGAGCCCGACCGCATAGCCATGCAGGGCCGCGCGCGTCGCCGCCACGTCGGCCGCGCCGAACGCGCCGTAGTGGTAGAGCGTGCTGACCAGCGGCGTCGCCAGCACCGCGAGCGCCGCGGCCGCGGGCAGCGCCAGCAGGATGGTCAGGCGCAGCCCCCAGTCGAGCAGACCGGAATAGCGCGCGGTGTCGCCGTCGGCGGCGGCCTTGGCAAGGCTCGGCAGCAGGATCGTTCCGAGCGCGACGCCCAGCATGCCGGTCGGGAACTCCATGAGCCGGTCGGCGTAATAGAGCCAGGACACGCTGCCGCTCTCGAGGAACGAGGCGATGATGGTGTTGAGCAGCAGGCTCACCTGCGCCACCGACACCCCGAGCAGGGCCGGGGCCATGCCCTTGAGGATGCGCCGCACGCCGGGATGGCCGAAGGCGACCGACGGCCGCGGCAGCAGCCCCAGGCGCGCCAGCGCGGCGCATTGCAGCCCCAGCTGCAGGATCCCGCCCGCGAGCACCGCCCAGGCCAGGGCCATCGCCGGCGGATCGACGTGCGGCGCCAGCCACAGCGCGCAGGCGATGAACGACAGGTTCAACAGCACCGGCGTGAACGCGGGCACCGAGAAGCGCCCCCAGGTGTTGAGCATGGCGCCCGCGAGCGCGGTCAGCCCCATGAACAGGATGTAGGGAAAGGTGATGCGCAGCATGTCCACGGTCACCGCGAACTTGTCGGCGTCGGCGGCGAAGCCCGGCGCGGTGACGTAGATCAGGAGCGGCGCGGCGGCGACGCCCAGCGCGGAGACGGCGAGCAGCACGGCGGCCAGCGTGCCGGCGGCATGGTCGATCAGCGAGCGCGTCGCCGCCTCGCCCTCGCGGTGCTTCGTCTCCGCGAGGATCGGCACGAACGCCTGCGAGAACGCCCCCTCGGCGAACAGGCGACGCAGCAGGTTGGGAAGGCGGAACGCGACGAAGAACGCGTCGGTGTAGGCCGAGGCCCCGAAGGCGCGGGCGATCAGGAACTCGCGGACGAGACCGGTGATCCGCGAAGCCAGCGTGAAACCGCTGACCTTCGCAAGGGCGCCCAGGAGATTCACCGGCCCGAGTATACCGTCGCCCCCCGCCGCGGTTCGCGGGCCGGCGCGCCCGCGCCGCGGACTTGCGTGCAAGGCATTGAATTTGCTATACTTGCTGGCTTACCCGATTCTCGCGCTGGCGGCCGCGCCGACACCGCGCCAACCCCTTCAGGACATCGTCAGGACATCCATGGCAACCGCTTCCAAAGCAAAGAAAAAGACGGTGCGCACCGCTTCCGGCCTCAAGCGCGCGCGTCAGGGCATCAAGGAGAACGCGCACAACTCGAGCCTGCGTTCGCGCCTGCGCACCGCCATCAAGGCCGTGCGCAAGGCCGTCTCCGGCGGCGACAAGGCCGCGGCGACCGCGACCTACCAGAGCGCGCAGCAGATCATCGACAGCACGGCCGACAAGAAGATCGTGCACAAGAACAAGGCCGCGCGCGACAAGAGCCGCCTGGTGGCCGCCATCAAGGCGATGGCCTGACGGCAGCGCAACGCGCCGCGCCGACAAGGCCGCCCGCAGGGCGGCCTTGTCGTTTCCCGGCGGTATCCGGGCACCGGCGCTGCGGCGCCCGTCGCCCCGTCAGCGCTCGCCGCCCCCGCCGTCCCTGCCCGCGCCCGCATCGCGCGGCTGGTCGCGCCCCTTGCGCACCTGCAGTTCGTTGTCGCGCGCGAAGTTGAGCAGGAACTTGTGCGCCATCGGCTCGATCTCGTACAGGTCCGCGTGCACGACCACGCTCTTGACGTTGTTCGACGTGATCGGATAGCAGTACGGCGAATAGCCGAGGCGCCCGCCGCCGAACGACGACATCACGCCGGCCAGCCGTTCCGCCCAGTCGCTCGGCCGGAACGGCTTGCCGTCCAGGGTGATCCCCATGATCACGAATTCCTTGGAGTCGACCGACATGGCGTGGGAGGGGGGCGGTCTTTCGTGGCGGCGCGCACGCCGCGGGTGTTTGGCGCGGCGCGCACGCCGGCCGCGCCCGCGCTGGCCAGAGGAGGCGACGGTCACCGAGGCTGGGCGCCGATTGTAGCCCAGCGCGTCGTGCCCGCCGCGCGCGCGGCGGTTCGCGCGCGCACCGACGGTAGAATCGCGGCTCCCCTCCCCGCATCCCCTTCATGAAATCCGTCGCCGTCTTCTGCGGTTCCAACACGGGCACCGACCCGGCGTTCGCGCAGGCCGCGGCCGCCACCGGCCGCCTGATCGCCGCGCGCGGCCTGCTCCTGGTCTACGGCGGCGGCCATCGCGGCCTCATGGGCGTCACCGCCGATGCCGCGCTCGCCGCTGGCGGCCAGGTCCATGGCGTGATCACCGAATACCTCAAGTCGCGCGAGCTCCAGCACACGCGCATCCAGCGCTGCGACGTCGTCGCCGACATGGCCGAGCGCAAGCACCGCTTCGCCGACCTGGCCGACGCGTTCGTCGTGCTCGGCGGCGGCATCGGCACGCTCGAGGAAATGAGCGACATGTGGTCGCGCGCCCAGCTCGGCGACCTGCGCAAGCCGATCGGCATCGTCAACACGCGCGGCTTCTACGACCCGCTGCTGGCGATGTTCGACCGCATGGTCGCCGACGCCTTCCTGCCGGCCGGGCAGAAGGACTGGCTCGTGGTCGGCGCCGAACCGGCGACCGTGCTCGACGGCCTCGCGCGCTTCTCCCCTGCGCAGGCGGTATCGAAGTGGATCTGACCGCTGCGCGAGATTCCCGGTGATCGCCGGCCTCGCCTATCCGCTCGCGCGCGGCGCGCTGTTCCGGCTCGAGCCCGAAGCCGCGCACGCGCTCACGATGAAGGCGCTGAACGCGATGGCCGCCAGCGGCGCGAGCCGCCTGCTGTGCGGCCTGCCGCGCCCCGACCCGCGACGGGTCATGGGCATCGACTTCCCCAATCCGGTCGGGCTGGCCGCCGGCGCCGACAAGAACGGCGAATGCATCGACGGGTTCGGCAGCCTCGGCTTCGGCTTCCTCGAGCTCGGCGGCGTGACCCCGCGGCCGCAGCCGGGCAACCCCGCGCCCCGGGTGTTCCGCCTGCCGGCGGCGCGCGCGATCATCAACCGCCTGGGGTTCAACAATCTCGGCGTCGACCATCTGGTCGAGCGCCTGCAGCGCCATTCGTACCGCGGCGTCATCGGCGTCAATCTCGGCAAGAACCTCGACACGCCGCTGGAGCGCGCCGCCGACGACTATGCGTTCTGCTACGCGCGCGTCTACCCCCATGCGGCCTTCGCGACCGTCAACATCTCCTCGCCGAACACCAAGAACCTGCGCCAGCTGCAGGGCGAGGACGACCTCGGGCCGATACTCGCGCGCATGAAGGACGAGCAGCGTCGCCTCGCCGACCGCCACGGACGCCACGTGCCGCTGCTCGTCAAGATCGCGCCGGATCTCGACGATGCCCAGATCGCGTCGATCGCCCGGCTCGCGATCCGCCATGGCATCGACGGCATCACCGCGACCAACACCACCGTCGCCCGCGACCTCGTGACCGGCCTGCCGCATGCCGACGAGACCGGCGGCCTGTCCGGGGCGCCGGTGTTCGAGGCGTCCAACCGCGTGATCCGCGCGCTCGCGCGCCACCTCGACGGCGCCCTGCCCATCATCGGCGTCGGCGGCATCATGAGCGGCGCCGACGCGCGGGCCAAGATCGAGGCGGGCGCGAGCCTGGTGCAGTTCTACACCGGGCTGATCTACCGCGGCCCGCAACTCGTGGGCGAGGCGGCGGCAGCGCTGCATGGCCTCGCGCACGCCTGAGACCCCCCCGGCAGCAGACCAACCCCGGCAAGGAGAGCCCGACATGATCATCCATGGCCTGTTCCACATCGCCATCAAGACCAACGACCTCGCCGCGACGCGGGCGTTCTACTGCGACGCGCTCGGTCTCAAGGAGGTGTTCCGGCCCGATTTCGGCTTTCCCGGCGCATGGATCGCCTGTCCGCTGCCCGGCGGCCAGGCGATCATCCACGTCTACGCCGGCGGCCCCGCGCTCGGCAGCGACGGCCGCGCGCCGGTCGGTTCGGCCGCGATCGACCATGTCTCGCTGTCGTGCTCCGGGTATCACCAGTTCCGCGCGCGCTTCATCGCGCTGGGGCTCGACTACCGCGAGTTCCTGGTCCCCGGCACCACGCTGTGGCAGCTGTTCGTCTACGACCCGAGCGGCGTGCAGCTCGAACTGACCTTCGAAGGCAGCGCCGAGAGCGGCGCGCCGCCCGACATGTCGCCGGGGCGCGCCTACGTCGCCGGCTCGAGTTTCTTCGACCCTGCCAGCTACCCCCGGCTCGCGCGCGCCTGAGCGCGGCCGCGCCCCGAAAGGAGATCCGCCATGCCCCATGCCACCACCCGCGACGGCGTCCGCCTCTACTACGAGGAGGCCGGCAGCGGGATCCCGCTGGTGTTCGTCCACGAGTTCGCCGGCGACTGGCGCAGCTGGGAGCCGCAGATGCGGTTCTTCTCGCGCTACTACCGCGCCATCACCTACAGCGCGCGCGGCTTCAAGCCGTCGTCGATCCCGGCCGACCCCGCGCAGTACTCGCAGGACCACGCGCGCGACGACGTCGTCGCCATCCTCGACCACCTCGGCATCGACCGCGCGCACATCGCCGGCCTCTCGATGGGCGGCTTCGCGACCCTGCACGTCGGCATGGCCTACCCCGAGCGCGCGCGCTCGCTGGTCATCGCCGGCTGCGGCTACGGTGCCGCGCCCGCCGACAAGGAGACGTTCCGCCAGGAATGCGAGGCGGCCGCGCGCCGGTTCGAGACCGCCGGCGTCGAGGCCGCGCGCCAGTACGCGATCGGCCCGACCCGGGTGCAGTACCAGAACAAGGATCCGCGCGGCTGGGACGAATTCGCCACGCAGCTGACCGAGCACGACTGGCAGGGGCAGGCCCACACCATGCGCGGCGTGCAGATGAAGCGCCCGTCGCTGTGGGAACTCGAGGAGCGCATGCGGTCGATCCGCGTGCCCGCGCTCATCGTCACCGGCGACGAGGACGACCCCTGCCTGGAGCCGGCGCTGCTGATGAAGCGGGCCATCGCCACGTCCGGCCTGGTGGTGCTGCCGCAGGCGGGCCACACCATCAATCTCGAGGACCCGGAACCGTTCAATCGCGCGCTGCTCGACTTCTTCACCCGGGTCGACGCGGGCCGCTGGACCGGGCGCGACGCGCGCTCGACCTCCGCGGGCATCCTCGGCTTCCGCAAGTAGTGGGGCGGCGCCGCGACGGCGCGCCGCGCGCGACCGCCCGCTAGGCTTCGCGCGCGCGCACCTCGCGCTGGAACACCTCGAGGCACTGCGCCTTCGCGCGCGTGAAGGCATCCGAGGTGAGGGTCTCCGGGTGGCGCGGCCGCGGCGCGTCGAAGCGCACCACCTCGGCGATGCGCGTCGGCCGCCGCGTCAGCATCAGCACCTCGTCGGCCAGGTACACCGCCTCGTCGAGGTCGTGCGAGACCAGGATCATCGTCGTCCGCGTCGCCTCGAAGACGTCCTGCAGCTTGTCGCGCATGAACAGCGTCATCTCGTAGTCGAGCGCCGAGAACGGCTCGTCGAGGAACAGCACCTCGGGATGCAGCGCCAGCGAGCGCATGATCGACACCAGCTGCTGCTGCCCGCCCGACAGCTCGTACGGATAATGGTTGAGGTCGAAGCGGATGTCGAACGACTGCACCAGCTCGTCGGCGCGCGCGTCGCACTCGCCCTTGGACTTGCCCGCGATCCGCAGCGGGTACTTGATGTTGTCGATCGCGCGCTTCCAGGGGAATAGCGCGTCGCGGTAGTTCTGGAACACGTAGCCGATCACCGTGTCGGCGAGCGGCTTGCCGTCGAACCGCACCTCGCCGGCGTCCATCGGCAGCAGGCCCGAGACCATGTTGATCATGGTCGACTTGCCGCAGCCGTTCGGCCCGAAGATCGAGGTGATCCGGCCCTTCGGGATGTCGAGGTCGAAGCCGGTGTAGAGCGGCTGGCCGGCGAAGCTCTTGGTCAGGCCGCGGATGGTGATGTGGGTGCCGGGCGCCGGGGCGTTCATGCGTCCGTCCTCATTTCCCGCCCCAGTGGACGAAGCGGCGCTCGATGACGATGAAGATCAGGTTCAGCCCGTAGCCGAGCACGCCCGCGCCGAAGATGGTCGCGTACATCTCGGGCATGTTGAAGATCATCTGCGCGTTGATCACGCGCTGGCCCAGCCCGTCGGTCGAGCCGATGAACATCTCGGCGACGATCACGATCACCAGCGCGAACGAGACCCCCGAACGCATGCCGACGAAGGTCTGCGGCAGCGACTCGAGCAGCGTGACGCCCATCATCACGCGCAACGGCGAGGCGCCCATGACGCGCGCCGCCGCCTGGCGCGTCTTGCGCGCGTTCATCACCCCGTAGGCGGTGTTGAACAGGATCAGGAGCCCGGCGCCGAACGCGGCGACCGCGATCTTGGTGCTCTCCCCCACGCCGAGGATGACGAGGAACAGCGGAAACAGCGCCGACGCCGGCGTCGAGCGGAAGAAGTCGATCACGAACTCCAGCGACCGGTATACCCGCACCGACGAGCCCAGCATCAGCCCCAGCGGCACGCAGACGCCGACCGCGATGCCGAAGGCGAGCAGGGTGCGCCGGATCGTGATGACCAGGTCCTTGACCAGGTTGCCGCCGATGAAGCCGTCCCAGATCGCGCGCGCCGACGCCTGCGGCGACGGCAGCAGCACCGGGTCGATCCACTTCAGCCAGGTGACGAACCACCAGAGCAGCACGAACCCGACCGCACCCACCGCCGGGGTGAGCGCGTTGGCCAGGCGCCCCCCGAACGTTCCGTTCAACACGACCTCGCGATCAGTAGGTCTTGAGCATCGTCTTGACGTCGATCTTCGACTTCACCAGGCCGTAGGCCGTGGCCTGGTCGACGAGGTTCTGGAAGTCCGCGATCTCGGCCGGCTTCAGGTTGCGCACCATGTTGTAGTAGGACAGCGGCACCGTCGGCGCGACCGCGGCCGCGGTGTTCATGTGCTTGGTGAGCAGTTCGCGCGCCTTCGGGTCGTTGTTGCCGTCGTTGAGCGCCTTGGCCCACGCGCGCGCCAGGCGCTCGGCGACCTGCGGGCGCTCCTGCATGAACTTCACGCTCATCACGCCGCCGGCGAGCACCGCGCAGGCGTCGGGGCGCCCGAGCATGTACTTGGCGATCAGCCCGCCTTCGAGCTTGCGGCCGATGCCCTGCGCGACCATCATGCTGACGATCGGCTCGAGCGTGTAGGCGGCGTCGAACTGGCCGCTCTGGATGGCGCCCATGTGGACGCTCATCTGCTGCTCCTGCATGGTGTAGTCCTTCTCGTCGAGGCCGGCCGCCTTGAGCACGCCCTTGGCGACGAACAGGTTGCCGGGCCCGGGCGCCGACATGATGCGCTTGCCCTTGAGGTCGGCGAGCGTCTTGATCGTCGTGTTCGACGCCGGCACCACGTAGGCCTCGAGCTGGTACTTGACGTTCTGGCAGTTGATCGAGAAGTACTGCAGCGTGTTCGGCCGCAGCGCGTTGATGTTGGCCCCCTCGAGCGAGAGCAGGTTGGAGGCGGTGTCGAGGTCGCCCTTGACCAGGCCCTGCACGATCAGCGGATGGGTCGCCAGCGGGATGCCCTCGACGTCGAGGTTCTCGGCGGCGAAGTAGCCGCGCTCCTTGGCGATGAAGTAGGGCATTGCCGACGAGGCGATGAACAGTCCCATCTTCACCTTGTCCTGGGCGAAGGCGGGGCTCATGGCGACGCTGCCGGCGGTGATGGCCAGGGCGGCGATGGTCTTGATCGTGCGCATGGAGTTCCTCTGGAAGAAGGGGGTTGCGGGGCGGGCGCGATTTGTCCGGACAAGATAGTACCGCATGATGCCGGAGGAGTCCGACAGCCTTCCACCCGGGTATCCACGGGGTTGCAAATTCCGGGCCAGTCCGCTTGGCTGCGGCCGCGACGGCGCGCGCCTGCCGTCCGCGCCCCGGCGCCCGGCGTCAGCGCGCACCGGCGCACTGCCGCGGTGCGGCGCGCATCGCTTTGCTTTTGCCCGCACGGTGACTTACACTGCCCGCGCCCACGCCGCTCCGCCGGCCGATCACTGTCGACAGGTTCCACATGCATCCCGAAGGCATAGGCGCGCCGGTCCGGCGCCGCGAAGACCGCCGCTTCCTCACCGGCCGCGGCCAGTACGTCGCCGATCTCGTCCTCGAAGGCCAGCTGCACTGCGCGTTCGTGCGCGCGCCGCACGCGCATGCGCGCATCCGCGCGATCGACACCGCGCCCGCGGCCGCCTGTCCCGGGGTGGTCGCGGTCTGCACCGGTGCCGACATGGCCGCGGACAACGTCGGGCCGATGACGCCGCTGTGGCGCATTCCCGGCGCCGACGGCAGCACCATGAACGAGCCGCCGCGCTGGGCGCTCGCGCGCGGCACCGTGCGCCATGTCGGCGAGGCCGTCGCGATGGTGGTCGCGACCACGCGCCACGCCGCCATCGACGCCGCCGAAGCCGTCGCGATCGACTGGGAGATCCTGCCGGCGACGGTCGACGTGCGCGACGCGGCGCGTCCGGAAGCGGCCCAGCTGCACCCCGAGGCGCCCGGCAACCTGTGCGTGCGCTTCGAGCGCGGCAGCCGCGCGCCGGTCGATGCGGCGTTCGCGCGCGCCACCCACACCGTGGCCGTCGACATCATCAACCACCGCATCATCTGCGCCGCGCTCGAGCCGCGCGCGGTGATCGCGATGCCCTCCCCCACGCGCGGACTCGACGGCCACGCGGTGACGATCTGGTCGGCGACCCAGGTGCCGCATCACATCCGCAAGTTCGTCGCCGAGCAGCTCGACCTGCCGGAGAACGCCGTGCGCGTGATCGCGCCCGACGTCGGCGGCGGCTTCGGCACCAAGGGCAAGCACTACCCCGAGGAGATCGTCCTCGCCTGGGCGGCGCGCAAGCTGGGGCGCCCGCTCAAGTGGGTGTCGACGCGCAGCGAGGCCTTCGTCAGCGACTACCACGCGCGCGACCACGCCACCCACGCCGAGCTCGCGCTCGACGCCGACGGCCGCTTCCTGGGGCTGCGCGTGCAGACGCTGGCGGCGGTCGGCGCCTATGTCTCGACCGTCGGCGCCGCCGTGCCGACGACCGTCTACACCGCGGTGCTCTCCGGGCCCTACCGCATCCCGGCGATCTTCGCCGAGGTGCGCGCGACCTTCACCAACACCGTGCCGACCGACGCCTACCGCGGCGCGGGGCGCCCGGAAGCCTGCTTCGTCCTCGAGCGCCTGGTCGAGGAGGCGGCGCGGCGCACCGGCATCGACCGCATGGAACTGCGGCGGCGCAACTTCATCCCGGTCGGCGCGATGCCCTACGCCACGCCGGTCGGCCCGACCTACGACACCGGCGACTTCATCCGCCTGTTCGAGCGCGCGCTGGTGCTGGCCGACTACGCGGGCTTTCCCGCGCGCCGCGCCGCGGCGGCGGCCAAGGGCCTGATCCGCGGCTTCGGCGTCTGCTATTTCGTCGAGAGTTCGGGGGTGGCGCCGTCGAAGTACGCGGGCGCCTTCGGCGCGCGCGCCGGCTTCTTCGACTCGGCCGACATCCGCGTCGCCGCCGACGGCAGCCTGCTCGTCATGTGCGGCACCCACAGCCATGGCCAGGCGCACGCGACCACCTTTCCGCAGGTGCTGGCCTCGCGCATCGGCGTGCCGCTCGCGATGATCGAGCTGGTCGAAGGCGACACCGGCCGCGTTCCCTACGGCACCGGCACCTTCGGCTCGCGCTCGATGGTCATCGCCGGCTCGGCGATCGTGATGGCGGCCGACAAGCTGCTCGCCAAGGCGAAGAAGCTGGCCGCGCACATGCTCGAGGCCGCCGAGGCCGACGTCGAGCACCGCATCGTCGACGGTGCCGGCGAGTTCGGCATCGCCGGCACCGACCGCAAGGTCACCTGGGCCGAGGTCGCGCGCGCGGTCACCTACGCCCACAACCTGCCGCCCGGCATGGAGCCGGTGCTGCACGAGAACGCCTTCTTCGATCCGACCAACCTCACCTGGTCCAACGGCGCCCAGGCCTGCGAGGTCGAGATCGACCCGGCCACCGGCGTGACCCGGCTCGTGTCGTACATCGGCGTCGACGACATCGGCACCGTGGTCAACCCGATGGTCGTCGACGGCCAGGTGCACGGCGCGATCGCCCAGGGCATCGGCCAGGCGCTGTTCGAGGCCGCGGTCTACGACCGCGAGAGCGGCCAGCTCTACACCGGCTCGTTCATGGACTACGCGATGCCGCGCGCCGAGAACCTGCCGGCGATCGTCTCGGAGACCGACGAGTCGCAGCCCTGCACCCACAACCCGCTCGGCGTGAAGGGCTGCGGCGAGTCCGGCACCATCGGCGCGCCGGCCGCGATCACCAGCGCCATGCGCGACGCCCTCGAGCCGCTCGGCGTCACCGGACTGGCGATGCCCTTCACCCCGGACAAGGTGTGGCGCGCGATCCGCGCGGCCCGCGCCTGACCCCCGCCGCTCCCCCCATGTCGCAGCCTGCCGGCGACGCCGCCGCCCGCGCCGCGGTCGAGCGCGAACTCGCGGCCCTGTGCCGCTGGGCCGCCGGCCTGCGCGCCGCCGACATCCCCGCGCGCGTGCAGTCGCAGGCGGTGCTGATCCTCGGCGACAACATCGCCGCCGCGCTCTCGGCGGCCGACGAGCCCGAACTGCACGCCTATCACGAGCAGCTGATCGGCAACGGCGGGCCGGCGCAGGCGACGCTGCTGCGCGCTGGCGCACCGAAGGTCGCGCTGCTCGACGCCGCCGTCGGCAACGGCCTCGCATCGACCTGGAACGAACTCGACGACGGCTACACCCGCACCGCCGTGCATCCGGGCGCGCTCTCGCAGCCGCTGATCCTGGCCGCCGCCGAGGCTGGCCACCTGCCGATGGCCGACACCCTGCGCGCGGTGGTCGGCGCCTACGAGATCGGCACCCGCTTCGCGCGCGCCTGGCCCGGCACCCTGCCGCGCCTGCACCCACATGGCGTCTACAACACCATCTGCGCCGCTGCCGGGCTGGCGCTGCTGCGCGGCTACGACGCCGCGCAACTGCTGCGCACCCTGACCGCCGCCGCCACCCTGGTCGCACCCGGACCGTACAGCCATCCGATCGAAGGCGCGCTGGTGCGCAACGCCTGGCCGGCCGCCGGCGCGTGGCTCGGCGCCTTTGCCTGCGACATGGCGCGGCTCGGCGTGGCGGGGACACCCGGCGGGCCGTACGACGTCTACACCCGCGGGCTGGGCGCGCCGGCCGTGCCGTCCGAACTCACCGACGGCCTCGGCACCGACTGGACCATCTGCGACGGCTACCACAAGCTCTACGGCGCCTGCCACCATTCGCATGCGGCGATGGAGGCGATCGAGTCGATCCTCGCGCGGCGCCCGGACCTGCGCGGCGGCCGCCAGGTCAGGCGCGTGCTGATGGAAGGCTCGCCGATGGCGATGAACTTCGACAACGCCGCGCCGCAGACCACGCTGGGCGCCAAGTTCTCGATCCCGCACGCGCTCGCCGCGACCCTGGCGCACGGCGCCGACGACCCGCGCAACTTCCTCGACCCGAGCCTCGCCGACGCAGACATCATCGCGCTGCGCAAGCGCGTCGCGATGGCGCCGCTGCCCGCGGTCAAGCCCTGGCCGCTGGACCGCCCGGCACGGGTCACGCTCGAACTCGAGGACGGCAGCGCGCTGACGGCCGAGTGCGAGGCCGCGCTCGGCAGCCCGGCGCGGCCGCTCGACGCCGCGCGCGTGCTGCGGAAGATCCGCGAACTCTCGGCGCGCGATGCGCCGGGGCTCGAGGCGGCGGTGGTGACATTGCGCGAAGCGATCGCACAAGCCGCCAGCCTGCCTGCCTGCAGCGCGTGGATCGCCGACTTCTTCGCCCCGCCCTGATCGAGGGCCTGCGACGGAACCGCAGGCGAACCTACACCACCTTGCGCGCCTTCAGGTCCGCGATCTGCGCGTCGTCGTACCCGATCTCCTTCAGGATCTCCGCCGTGTGCTCGCTGTGCTCCGGCGTCGCGCGCGCCATCGTCGCCGGCGTGCGCGAGAGCTTGACGGCCTGGTTGACCAGGCGGATCTCGCCGAGCTTCGGGTGCTGCACCGGCGCGGCCGCGCCGAGGTGCTTGACCTGCGGGTCGGCGAACACCTGGTCGACGGTGTAGATCGGCCCGCACGGCACGCCCGCCTCGTTCAGGGTCTCGACCCATTCGGCGGTGTTGCGCGTCACCGTCGCCCTGGTGATCTCCTCGTTGAGCGCGACGCGATTCTTCGAGCGCGACGGCTCGTCCTTGAACTCGGCCTGGGCGAACAGTTCGGGCCGCCCCATCACCTCGCACAGGCGCTTCCACATCACCTGCCCCGAGGCGGCGATGTTGACGTAGCCGTCCCTGGTCTTGTAGGCGGAGGTCGGCATCGAGGTCGGGTGGTCGTTGCCGGCCTGTCCCGGCACCTCGCCCTTCATCAGGTAGCGCGCGGCCTGGAAGTCCATCAGCGCGATCTGCGCCATCAGGAGGCTCGACTGCACCCATTGCCCCTCGCCCGAGGTCTGGCGCTCCCACAGCGCGGTGAAGATGCCCAGCGCCGCGAACATGCCGCCCGAGAGGTCGGCGATCGCGGTGCCCGCGCGCACCGGGCCGCCGCCCGGAAACCCGGTCACCGACATGAAGCCGCCCATGCCCTGCGCGATCTGGTCGAATCCCGGGCGCGTGCCGTACGGGCCGTCCTGGCCGAACCCGGAGATCGAGGCCAGGATGATGCGCTTGTTCACCGCGCGCAGCGATTCGTAGTCGATGCCGAGGCGGAACTTCACGTCGGGGCGGAAGTTCTCGACGACGACGTCGGCCGTCCTGACCAGCTTCATCAGGATCTCCTTGCCCTCCGGCGCCTTCATGTCGAGGGTGAGCGAGCGCTTGTTGCGATGCAGGTTCTGCATGTCGAAGCCGTGGCGCGGGCCGCTCATCGTGTCCGGCTCCGGCGACTCGATCTTGATCACGTCGGCCCCGAAGTCGGCGAACTGCTTCACGCAGGTGGGGCCGGCGCGCACCCGCGTGAGGTCGAGGATGCGCAGATTGGCAAGGGCGGACGAAGCGGGAATGTGGGGCATGAGGCGGGTCTCGTTTGGGGGAGGAGGTGGGAACGCGGGCGCCGGGCGCGCGGCGATTTTCGCGCAATTCGCCGCGGCCCGCGCGGCTGCGGGCCGGTGCCGGCGCTCAGTCGGTGCGCGCGATCAGCGCCACCAGGCCGCCGCCCGGGGGACCCTGGTGCTCGGCGCCGCCGGAGACGAAGATGCGGGTGTCGCCGAGCACGCCCGCCACCAGGCCGCCGACGGCGCCGCGGATGTGGCGCTGGGCGTTGATGTCGCCGTCCTGCCACATGGTGTGGCGCTGGCCGCGCACCAGGCCGCGCGCGTCGGGCTCGCACTTGACCAGCGCGCAGGCGACACGCTCGAGCCCGGGCGCGCGGCTGTCGCCGCGCGCGGCGATGCCGAGCTTGTCCAGGCACGCATAGACGCCGTTGATGTCGAGCGCGTCGTCCATGGTGTGCTGGGCGATGACGAACCGGCTCGACCAGCCGGGCGCGTTGCCGAACACCACCACCTCGTTCTCGGCGACCTCGATGCCGGAGGAGACGCTGGCGCGCCCGCACCAGAGGTCCGGCCGCGCGAAGAACGCGGCCTCGTCGACCGCATCAGCCGCGATTTCACCGAGCGCCTGCATCACGCCGAAGGCCCCGGCGACGCGCGTGTACGCCATCGACTTGTTCGGATCGCTGCTCGCGAGCCGGGCGCCGCGCGCGAGCGCCGCCTGCGCCGCCTCGGTGGTCACGCACCCGCCCTTGACCTGCACGAACTGCACGTCGGCCGCGTCGACGATGCCGGCCTCGGCCATCGCGCGCCGCACCGCGTCGGCCACCATCGCCACGTGGGCGCGCGTGCCGATCTGCTCGGGCGCGGGCACCGGCGTGAACGCGCGTCCGATCGCCAGGCGCTTTTCACTCGAGGCCGGCGGCGCAGCAGTGCGATCAACGCAGAACACCGTGTAGTGCGGCGTGAGCACGCCCTCGGTGCCGCCCGAGAAGACGAAGATCACCGCGCGCGCGACCGCGTCGGGCGCGACGCCGAGCCGCGCGGCCAGCAGCAGCTTTAGCGACAGCACGAGGTAGCCGCGCGTGAAGTCGTTGACCAGGCCGTTGCCCTCGGTCTTGCCGATCACCGCGACGATGGTCGCGGGATCGACCGTGCCCGCCTCGATCGCGTCGGCCAGCTGCGAGACGTCGCCGGGGTCGCGCATGGTGAAGCGGTGGACGGTCGCGCGCATCGCGGTCACACCGTCGTGATGTCGCGGTACAGGCGCGCCAGCTGCGCCTGGAACGGCGCCTCGAGCTTGCGGCGCGTGCCGGCCACGGGGTCGGCGCCGGCCATGAGGGTGTCGCTGGCCTCGCGCGAGAAGTCCATCACGAAGCGCACGCGCGCCGCGCGCAGGCGCTCGAACTCCTCGAGCAGCGCCGGCACCGCGTCGCTGTCCAGCGCGCCCGCCCGATGGTGCTTGACGAGCAGGTCGGCGGCGACGCAGGCGTCCTCGACCGCCTGGGTCGCGCCCTGGCCCAGCGTCGGCACCATGCCGTGCGAGGCGTCGCCGAGGAACAGGACCCGCCCGCGGGCGTCCCGGTACAGCGGCGGCGACTCCTGCAGCCGCGCCCAGTGGATCGAACCGACGTTGGCGCAGATGGTGTCGATCAGCCAGCGGCACTGCGGCGACGGCGCGCCGTGCGCCGGGGTGTAGAGCGCGCGCAGGAACGGCGCGCGCCTGGCGTCCTCGGCGATCTCGGCGCCCGGCGCGATCGGAAAGGTGCCGGCGACGTAGATCGCGTCGCCCGGCACGCGGAAGGCCAGCAGCCGGTTCGGTCCGTTGAACCATTGCTCGTAGTCGTCGATCAGCCCGCCGGCGGTGTCCGGCACCAGCAGCCGGTAGATCGCGACGCCGTGCTGGCGCATCTGCGGCGCGCCGGCAAGCTGCTCGCGCGTGACCGAGTAGCGCCCGTCGGCCGCGACCAGCAGGTCGACCCCGTCGAGGCGGCGCCGCGCGCCGTGCTCGTCGTACTCGATGCACAGGCGCCCTGCCTCCGCGTAGGCGATGCGGACGACCTGCGCACCGTAGCGGATCAGGCCCGCCGCCTCGCCGCGCAGGGCCGCGTAGAGCTCGGACCAGCGGATGCGGATGCCGTCGTTGTCCGCGACCCGGGCCAGCGGCAGGTCGAACAGCACCGTGCCGTCGGTCAGCGAGACGCGCCAGCTCTTCCACGGAAAGCTGCGCGCGAGGACCGCCTCGCCGAGGCGCCGGTCGTGCGCGGCCAGGGCCTTGACGGCGTTCGGACCGACGTTGAGCCCGGTGCCGGACTCCGAATGATCGCTCGCCGCGACGCGCTCCAGGCACGTCACCTCCACCCCGGGACGCGCCGCGAGCGCGCGCGCGACGATGCACCCTGCGACACCCGCACCGACAATCACGATCTTCATCGTTGCACTCCGCCTGCGATCCAGTCCGTCTGCCCCGCATCGATGCGAGGAGCGATGCAAGGAGCGTGCCGCGGGGCCGGCATGCGCGCCGCCGCCCGCGGATCACCGGCCCGACTATAACGCGTCGCGCGGGCGCGACCCGGCACCGCGGACGCCGGCCCGCGCGCGGTATATAGTGCGTGCCGATGCGCGCGTCGCATGGCCGGCGGCACGGTTGCCGCGAGCGGCGGCGCGCCCCTCCCCGGAGCCGTCATGACAGTCCACGCCTCGCTGGCGGTGTTCGCCAAGCGCGATTGCCCGACCTGCGAACTGATCGCGCCGGTGTTGCGCGGCCTGGCGGAACGCGGCGCGGCGCTCACGGTCTACTCCCAGGACGACCCCGCCTTCCCCGACCGGCTCGACGGCGTGGTCGACGACCGCGAGCTCGCGCATTCGTTCCGGCATCGGGTCGAGATCGTCCCCACGCTGGTCCGCTTCGAGGACGGCGTCGAGGTCGCGCGCACCGAAGGCTGGGACGCGGCCGAATGGCGGCGCCTGACCGGCGTCGCCGACCTCGGCGCGGGCCTGCCGGGCCTGCGCCCCGGCTGCGGCTCGAAGTCGGTCGAGCCGGGCCTCGCCGACTACCTGCGGGTGCGCTTCGGCGAACCCGGCATCCGCGCGCGCCGCATCGACTTCGGCCCCTACGACGACGAGATCGAGATCTGCTTCGAGCGCGGCTGGACCGACGGCTTGCCGGTCGTGCCGCCGACCGACGTGCGGGTGCTGCGCATGCTCGCCGGCACCACGCGCGCGCCGGACGAGGTGGTGGGGCGGATCCCGCCCAACCTCGCCGAATGCACGGTCGAGAAGGTCGCCATCAACGCGGTGATGGCCGGGTGCAAGCCCGAGTACCTGCCGGTGGTGCTCGCCGCGGTCGAGGCCGCGCTGGAGCCGGAATTCACGCTGCACGGCCTGCTGGCGACGACCTACTTCTCGGGCCCGATCATCGTCGTCAACGGTCCGGTCGCGCGCCGCATCGGCATGAACAGCGGCATGAACGCGCTCGGCCAGGGCAATCGCGCCAACGCCACCATCGGCCGCGCGCTGCAGTTGATCGTGCGCAACATCGGCGGCGGCCGCCCCGGCGAGGTCGACCGCGCCACCCTGGGCGGGCCCGGCAAGTACACGTTCTGCTTCGCCGAGGACGAGTCGGATCCGCGCTGGGAGCCGCTCTCGGTGTCGCGCGGCTTCGCGCCCGGCAGCTCCACGGTGACGTTGTTCCAGGGCGAGGGCGTGCAGGGCTTCGTCGACCAGAAGTCGCGCACCCCGGAGGACCTGGCGCGCTCGCTGGCGATGGGCCTGAACGCGATCGGCCACCCGAAGATGGTGCAGTCGCAGCGCGCGATCCTGGTGCTCTCGCCCGAGCATCACGCGATCTTCGCCGAGGCCGGCTGGGACCGCCGCCGCATCGAGGCCGCGATCGACGCCGCCACGCTGCGCCCGGGCCGCGACCTCGTCGCCGGCGCGCACGGCGTCGGCGAGGGCATGCCGGCGGCGCTGGCCGACGAGGCGCTGCCGAAGTTCAACCCCGGCGGCCTGATGATCGTGCGCGCCGGCGGTCCGGCCGGACTGTTCTCGGCCATCCTGCCCGGCTGGATCGCCGGGCGCAACCATCTCGAGCTGCAACCCGTCACCAAGGAGATCAAGCCATGAGCGCCCTCACCTGGATGCGCGACCCCACTCCCGAGACCTCGCCGCTGAAGCGCGCGCGCCTGGCGCCGCCGCCCTCGCTCGAGGGCCGCACGGTGTGCCTGTTCGACATCGGCAAGACGCGCACCCGCGAATTCCTCGATCGCGTCGAGATGCGCCTCGCCGAGCGCAACATCCGCACCATGCGTGCCGGCAAGCCCACGAACGCCAAGATCGCCACCCCGGAGACGCTGCAGAAGGTCGCCGAGGAGGCCGACGTCGTGCTGATCGGGCTCTCCGACTGAGGTTCCTGCACGTCGTGCAGTCTGCACGACCTCATGAACCTGGACGCGCGCGGCGTCCCCGGCGTCTCCGTGGTCACCACCGGCTTCACCGACGCGGTCGCCACGCAGTCGCAGGCGCTCGGCTTCGAGCCGGCGATCGTCTACGTCCCGCATCCGATCCAGAACCGCACGGCCGCGGAACTCGACCGCATCGCCGACGATGCCGTCGAGGCCGCGCTCGCGCTCCTGACCGCGCCCGCGTGACCCGTGTGCCGCGGCGGGCGCGCGCCGGCCGCAGCGATCGTCGCGCCGCGTCGGCCGCCGCGTCGTCGCGCCGCGCCGTCGCGATGCCGTGTGCCGCAGCGCCCCGCGGACCGCGCGGGGATTGTGAGGCCCGTCGCTTTCCAGTAACTTTCGCGGGCCGCCGTCCCCGGCCACCGACCTGGAGCCCCGCTTGCGCCGCACCGCACTGATCCTCGCCCCCTGGCTGTTGCTGATCCTCCTGTGGTACGCGGTCGCCTATTCCGGTCTGGTCAACCCGTCGCTGATGCCGACGCCGCACCAGGTGGCGCTGCGCATGCACGAGCTCCTGGGCGGGCGGCTGCCGCGGGACATCTGGATGTCGACCCAGCGCGTCTTTCTCGGCGTGGCGCTAGGCATCCTGCTCGCCGTGCCGGTCGGGTTCCTCCTGGGCTGGTATCGCGAGGTGCGCCGCTTCGTCGACCCGCTGATCAACTTCTTCCGCGCGCTGCCGCCGATCGCGCTGATTCCGCTGGTGGTGATCTACTTCGGCATCGGCGAGCCGGCCAAGGTGATCATCCTCTTCTACGCGGCGTTCTTCGCCGGCGTCATCGTCATGTACGAGGGCATCGCGCAGATCAGCCCGATCTTCGTGCGCGTCGCCCGCACCCTCGGCGCGACCGACATGGAGATCTTCCGCAAGGTGATCGTGCCGCTGACGGTGCCGCACATCCTCACCGCGCTGCGCGTCGCGCTCGGCGTGGCGTGGGCGACGCTCGTGGCCTCCGAGCTGATCGCGGCGCAGCAGGGGCTGGGCGCGCTGATCCAGAACGCGGGGTCGTTCTTCCAGCTCGACATCATCTACGTCGGCATCATCTGCATCGGCTTCATCGCGCTGGCGATGGACCTGGCGCTGCGCACGGCGAGCCGGCGCCTGGTCGCGTGGCAGGACAGGATCGGCGCATGAGCGCCGCCGCGCCCGCGCCGCGCATCGCCTTCGACCGCGTGTCGGTGCGCTTCGCGACCGCGCACGGCCCGCTGCAGGTGGTCGAGGACGTCTCCTTCACCGTCGCCGACCGCGAGTTCGTTTCCATCATCGGGCCGTCGGGGTGCGGCAAGACGACCATGATGAACATCGTCGCGGGATTCGTCGCGCCCACCGCCGGCAGCGTCACGCTCGACGGCAAGCCGGTCGGCGGCCCCGGTCCCGAGCGCGGCGTGATCTTCCAGGAGTACGGCGTCTTCCCGTGGCTGACGGTCGAGGAGAACATCGCGTTCGGCCTGAACCTGGCCGCCAACCGCATGTCCGCGGCCGAGAAGCGCGAGGTCGTGCAGCGCTACATGCGCCTGATGGGCCTCGCGGACTTCGCGCGCGCCTATCCGAAGACGCTCTCGGGCGGCATGCGGCAGCGCCTCGCGATCGCGCGCGCCTACGCCGTGCGGCCGCAGTTCCTGCTGATGGACGAGCCGTTCGGCGCGCTCGACGCGCAGACCCGCTCGCACATGCAGGACCTGCTGCTCGAGGTGCTCGCCGCCGAGGGCAAGACGGTGATGCTGATCACCCATTCGGTCGAGGAGGCGATCTACCTCTCCTCGAAGATCATCGTGGTGACGGCGCGCCCGTCGCGCATCCGCAGCGTCATCGCGGTGCCGTTCCCCTATCCGCGCGACGAGTCGCTGCACGAACGTCCCGAGTTCGGCGAGCTGCGCTCGCACATCCGCGACCTGGTCATGAAAGAATACGCGGCGCAACAGCGCCAGGTGTCCGCCGATCCGGCGCGGCGCCCGGGCTGACAACCTGGAGGAGACAAGCATGAGCAAGCGCAGCACGAACATCGCCCGCAGGACATTCGTCAAGGCGGCCGGCGCCGCCGGCGCCCTCGCCGGCTTCCCGGCGATCGCGCAGCAGCGCACCCGGCTGCGCGTCGGCTACGTCAACACGCTGGCCGTCAACGGCCAGATCTGGACCGGCGTCCACCGCGGCCACTGGGCGAAGGAAGGCCTCGAGCTCGAGACCACCATGTTCTCCACCGGGCTGGAGCTGTTCAACGCCATGATCGGCGGCAGCCTCGACATGCTCTCGACCGGCGCGGTGCTGTCGAACTTCCCGGCACGCGGCCAGGGCAGGGTGTTCCTGCTCAACAACGTCGAGTTCGCCACCGCGCAGCTCTGGGTGCGCGAGGACATGGGGGTCAAGACCTGGGCCGACCTGAAGGGCAAGAAGATCTCGACCACGGCCGGCACCACCGCGCACGTCTTCCTCGACACCGCGCTGCGCGCCAACGGCATCGACCCCGTCAAGGACATCGAGCTGGTCAACCAGGGCATGCCCACCGCGGTGACCTCGTTCATCTCCGGCGCCGTGCCGGCGGTCGCGCTGTGGGTGCCGTTCAACATCACCGTGCGCGACAAGGTCCCCGGCGCGCGGATGCTGGTCGACGCTTCCGCGTACTTCCCGAAGGCGGCGATCGTCGGCGGCTGGGCCGCGCGCGGCGACTACTACGAGAAGAACCGCGACATCTGCGCGCGCGTGGTGCGCGCCTGGGCGGCCGCGAACGACGACCTGATGAAGAACGCGGCAGAGATCCTCCCGGTGATCCAGAAGAACAACTACCCGCAGGTGCCGCTGGGCGACCTGCAGGAGCAGTTCAAGGCCTCGCGCTACTACTCGTCGGCCGAGTGGCGCAAGCTCTACGCCGACGGCACCGCGACGCGCTGGCAGCAGCAGGTGACCGACTTCTTCGTGCGCTTCGGCAACATCCAGAACCCGGTGCCGGCCGCCACCTATTTCGACGCGCGGCTCTACATGGACACGATCAAGGCGTGACGGCCGACTACGACCACATCGTCGTCGGCGCCGGCTCGGCCGGCTGCCTGCTCGCCAATCGCCTGACCGCCGCCGGGCGGCGCGTGCTCCTGCTCGAGGCCGGCGGTCCGGATCGCAACTTCTGGATCCACCTGCCGGTCGGCTATTTCAGGACCATGGTCGATCCGCGCTTCACGCGGCAGTTCGACACCGAGCCCGACGAGGGCAGCGGCGGGCGCAACGTGGTCTGGCCGCGCGGCCGCGTCCTCGGCGGCTCTTCCTCGGTCAACGGGCTGATCTACATCCGCGGCCAGCACGCCGACTACGACGACTGGGCCGCGGCCGGCGCCACCGGCTGGGACTACGCGTCGGTGCTGCCCGACTTCAAGCGCTCGGAAGCCTACGCCGGCGGCGCGAACGCCTACCACGGCGCCGCGGGCGAGCTCGGCGTCTCCGACCTGCGGAACGACCACCCGTACTGCGCCGCCTGGCTCGAGGCGGCGCAACAGCTCGGGCTGCCGCGCAATCCCGACTTCAACGCCGCCACCGACTACGGCGTCGGCGCCTACCAGCTGACGCTGCGCGGCGGCTGGCGCGCCTCGGCCGCGCGCTGCTTCCTGCGCCCGGCGCTGCAACGCGCCAACCTGACCCTGATCCTGCATGCGCAGGCCGCGCGCGTCCTGTTCGAGGGCACGACCGCGACCGGCGTCGAATGGATCGAGGGCGGCGCGCTGCGCCGCGCGCGCGCCGCGCGCGAGGTCATCCTCGCCGCCGGCGCCCTGCAGTCGCCGCAGCTGCTGCAGCTCTCGGGGATCGGCCCGGCCGCGCTGCTGCGCCAGCACGGCATCCCGGTCATCGCCGATGCGCCCGAGGTCGGCGAGAACCTGCAGGACCACTACCAGGCGCGGGTGATCGTGCGCCTGAAGCGCCGGATGTCGCTGAACGACCAGGTGCGCAACCCGCTCTCGCTGGCGAAGATGGGACTGCAGTGGCTGCTGTTCGACCGCGGCCCGCTCACCGTCGGCGCCGGCCAGGTCGGCGGCTTCGCGCGCACCCCGCACGCGCGCGACGCCCGCGCCGATGTCCAGTTCAACGTCATGCCGCTGTCGGTCGACAAGCCCGGCGACCCGCTGCACACCTACTCCGGCTTCAGCGCCTCGGCCTGCCAGTGCCGCCCGGATTCGCGCGGCCGGCTCACGATCCGCTCGTCCGACCCGTTCGACGCCCCGCGCATCGAGCCGCGCTATTTCTCCGCGCCGCACGACCGCAAGGTCATCGTCTCCGGGCTCGAGATGCTGCGCGAGATCTACGCGCAGCCGGCGTTCCGCGACCTCTGGGTCGAGGAGACCCTGCCGGCGCGGCCCGACCTGTGGGAGTTCGCGCGCACCCGCGGCGGCACGGTGTTCCACCCGACCTCGACCTGCCGCATGGGCGGCGACGAACGCGCCGTCGTCGATCCGCAGCTGCGCGTGCGCGGCGTCGAGCGCCTGCGCGTGATCGATGCCTCGGTGATGCCGGCCGTGATCTCGGCCAACACCAACGCCGCCACCTACATGATCGCCGAGAAGGGCGCGGCGATGGTTCTGGCTTCCTAGACGCCGCGCGTCGCGGTCGGCCCGGCGCCGCGCGTCCCGGATACCTCGTCGCCGGCGCGGTCGACCACGCGGGCGATCACGGGCCAGTACTGCGCGCCGAATCCGGCGTCGATCGCCTGCTGCAGCACGTCGGCGCCGAGCTGCGCGCCGGGCGCCGCGACGCCGGTGTCGCGCGCGAGCTCGAGCGCATACCGGATGTCCTTCTGCATGTACTCGGTCGAGAACGCCTGCTCCGGATAGGTGCCCGGCAACATCGCCTTCATGCCGTGGTTGCGCAGCGCGAAGCTGTCGGCCGACCCCTTGGCCAGCGTGTCGAACAGCAGCGCGGGCGCGATCCCCAGCCGCCGCCCCATCGCCAGCGCCTCCGCGAGCGCGTTGACGGTCTGGGTCAGCACCATGTTGTTCAGGATCTTCAGCGCCTGCCCCGCTCCCGCCGGGCCACAGTGCGTGACGTCGCTGGCGAAGGTCTCGATCAGCGGCAGCAGGCGCTCGTACACCGCCGGGTCGGCGCCCACCATCACCGACAGCGTGCCCTGCTGCGCCGCCTCGCGCGTGCGCGCGATCGGCGCGTCGGCGAACGCGGCGCCGCGCGCCGCGAAGTCGCCCGCCAGGCGGCGCGCCAGGCGCACCGGCGACGTGCCGAGGTCCACAAAGACCTGGCCCGGACGCGCCCGCGCCACCAGGCCCGCGGGGCCGTCGCACAGCGACTCGACGTGGCTGCCGGAGGGCAGGCACAGGAACACGATCCCGGCCTGCGCGGCCAGCTCGCCTGCGGAGTCGACGGCGGCGACGCCGTGCGCGGCCAGGCGCGCCGGCCGCGCCGGATCGCGGTCGTGGGCGCGCACCATCCGGCCGCTCTTGCGGGCCAGGTTGCGGCAGATCGGCTCGCCCATGACGCCGAGCCCGATGAATCCCAGTGTGCTGTCGTCTGCCACGTTGTCTCCTGCGGGATGCGGCGCGCGCGCGGCGCGATCAGTGGTCGAAATCGGCGGCGCGCAATTCGATCGGCTGCCCGTGCGGCGTGCGGTCGGCCGCGCGGTCCCAGGCGTCGCGGTAGCGCGCGAGCTCGGCGCGGCTCGACAGCCGCTTCTCGTCGACCAGGCGTTCCAGCGCGCCGAGCCAGTGCCGGTAGTAGGTGTCCCCGAGGTCGGCGTCCCCGGCCGCCTGCGCCGCGGCGATCTCGCGCGCGAGCGCGGCCGCCCATTCCGGCCAGGTGAACACGCCGCGCTGATGCAGCGAGAGGGTCATCGCGAACGCCTGGGCTTCCCAGGGCGCCCGGAACACCGGCCCCTCGGCATCGCGCGGCAGGCGCGGCAGCGCGTCGAGGTCGACGGCGCTCACGCGCTCTCCAGGTAGGGCTCCCAGGCATCGAACGACACGCGATGCCGGGGATCCGCGCCCGGGCCCCACAGCGCGCGGGCGTCGAACACCACGGTGTACAGCCAGCGCGGATCCTCGCCGGCGCCGCGCGCGTGGGCATCGGCGAACACATGGGCGCCGTGCACGCTCTCGACCGTCCCGACCCGGCCGCGCAGGTAGCCCGGCAGGCGGGTGTGGTGATCCGGCACCGCCGCCGTCGTGCGCACGCGCTGGCCGACGGCGAAGCGCGCCGGCGCCGCGACCGGCCGCGCGGTCGGCGCGCCGCGCGCGAGCGCGGCGGCGACCTGATCGGCGCCGAGCACCCGCGGCACGCGCGCCGGCGCGTGCAGCGCGCGCCCGGCGGCGATCTCGTCCGCGCCGGCGAGCCCGCGCTCCGCGAGCAGGCGCTCGAGGGCCGCGATCCAGATCTGGTAGTAGGTCAGGCGCGCATAGTCGGGCAGCGTCTCGCGCGCCGCCCGGCTCTGGTCGAGGTTCCAGCAGCCGGTCGCGCCCATCGCGAGCGTGAGCGCGAGCGCGCGCGGCTCCCAGTCCGCGTGGAACAGTTCGCCCTCGGGCTCGGGGACGACGGCGCCGTGCCCTTCCTGCCCGCCGAGGTCGGCGCGGGTGACGTAACTCATGCGCCGCGCCGCACCGGGGTGGTGCCGACCAGCGCCGTGCCGATCATCGCGTCGCGCGAGACCAGGTCGGCCAGCTGCGCCTCGCTCAGCGCCGCGGTGCCGGCGGGGCGCTGCGGGATCACGAGATAGCGCACCTCCGCGGTCGAGTCCCAGACCCGGATCTCGGTCTCCGGCGGCAGGACCACGCCGAACTCCGCGAGCACGCCGCGCGGGTCGCGGACCACGCGCGACCGGTAGGGCGCGCTCTTGTACCAGGTGGGCGGCAGGCCGAGCACGGGCCACGGATAGCAGCTGCACAGCGTGCAGACCACGACGTTGTGCCGCGCCGGCGTGTTCTCGACCGCCACCATGTGCTCGCCCTGCCGGCCGCTGTAGCCCAGCTCGGCGATCGCCGCGGTGGCATCGGCGAGCAGGCGCGCGCGATAGTCGGGGTCGACCCAGGCGCGCGCCACCACCCGCGCGCCGTTCTGCGGCCCGATCCGCGTGGTGTAGGTGTCGATCAGCGCATCGAGCGCCGCAGGGTCGACATAGCCCTTCTGCACCAGCACCGTCTCCAGCGCGCGCACGCGCAGCTCGGTCTCGTCGAGCGCGCTGTGGTCGTGATCGTCGTGGTGATCGTGGTCGTCGCGAGCATGCGCCATTGCGCAATGCTACTAGAGAATCACCGGTGCGACCGGCGGCTTGCTCGGGCGGCCGCGGATCGACCAGTCCGGGCGGCCCGCTCCGGCGCCAGCCGCCCCGGCGGCGGAGTGTCCGCGGCACGCCGATCGCTGACTGCCCGCCTGCACCGCCCCGCGCCGGCGTCGGGTCGCGCGGACAGCGCGAAGGCCCCCGACATCACGCGCGCATCGCATGCACACGCAGCCGGATCTGCTTCTCGATCTCGACAAGCGCGAACAGCGCGACGCCGACCCCGACGATGAGCAGCCCGTCCGCAAACGGCACCGCCTCGGTACCGAAGATCGCCTGCAACGGCGCGAGGTATGTGATCGCGAACTGCGCGGCGGTGATGATGCCGACCGTCAGCCACACCATGCGCGTGCCGCGCACCGCCTTCCACGTGAGCGACGTCCCGTAGATGTTCCGAATGAAGAACAGATGGAAGATCTCCATGACGACGAGGGTGTTGACGGCCATGGTGCGCGCCAGCTCCACGGAGTAGCCGCGGTCCATCGCGTAGGCGTAGATGCCGAACACCCCGCAGACAAACAACGCTGCCACCACGACGATGTGCCATACCAGCTCGCCGCTGAGCAGCGGGGCGTTGCGGGCGCGCGGTGGCCGGCGCATGGTTCCCTCCTCGGTCGGCTCGAACGCCAGCGCGATGCCGAGCGTCACCGCAGTGATCAGGTTGACCCACAGGATCTGCACGGGAGTGACCGGCAACGCCATGCCCAGCAGCAGGGCCGCGACGATGGTCATGGCCTCCCCTGCGTTGGTGGGCAAGGTCCAGCTGATGACCTTCTTGATGTTGTCGTAGACCGTCCTGCCCTCGCGTACGGCGGCGACGATGGAAGCGAAATTGTCGTCGGCCAGAACCAGTTCCGCCGCCTCCTTGGCGGCCTCGGTACCCTTCCTGCCCATGGCGATGCCCGCGTCGGCGCGCTTCAGGGCCGGCGCGTCGTTCACCCCGTCGCCCGTCATCGCGACGGTGATGCCATGCGACTGCAGCGCCATCACCAGCCGCAACTTGTGTTCGGGACTGGTGCGCGCGAAGACGTCGGTCTCCAGGACGGCGGCTGCGAGCCTCGCGTTGTCCATCGCCTCCATGTCGGTGCCGGTGAGCACGTCGTCCGGGTTGCGCAGGCCGATCTGCCGCGCGATCGCGCTTGCCGTGCCCGCGTGATCGCCGGTGATCATCTTCACGCGGATGCCCGCGCTGCGGCACTCCGCGACGGCCGCGATCGCCTCGTGGCGCGGCGGATCGGCCAGGCCGACCAGGCCGAGCAGCGTGAGCGCACCCTCGACGTCCGAGTGCTCCAGCACGGTACGCTCGGGCCGCGCCGCCAACGAAGCGAGGGCGAGCACGCGCTGGCCCCGGGCCGCGATGCCATCGGCGGCGCGGTGCCAGTAGGCCGCATCGAGCGGCTGCGTCCCGCCCTCGGCCGAACGCTGCGCCCGGCTCATCGCGATAACCCGCTCTGGCGCGCCCTTGACGAACACGAACGCGTGCCCCTCGTGGTCGTGATGCAACGTGGCCATGAAGCGATGCCTCGCATCGAAGGGAATGGCATCGGTGCGCGGCCATGCGCTGCGCTCGCTGCGCCACTCGACGCCGGCCTTGCCCGCGAACGCGAGCAGCGCGCCCTCCATCGGGTCGCCCTCGGCGGTCCACTCGCCTTCGCGCTCGCGCAGCGCGGCATCGCCGCACAGGGCGGCCGCGCGGCCCAGTTCAGCCAGCGGCGGATGCTCGTCCGGAGCGATCGAACGTCCCGCCAGCGCGATCTCCCCGACCGGTGCGTAACCGGCGTCCTGGACGGCGTAGAGGCCCCTGGCGGTTGCGACACATGCCACCGCCATCTCGTTGCGCGTGAGCGTGCCTGTCTTGTCGGTGCAGATCACCGATACCGATCCCAGCGTTTCGATCGCCGGCAGGCGCCGGACGATGGCATTGCGGCGCGCCATGGCGTGCACGCCGATGGCCAGCGTGATGGTAAGCACGGCCGGCAGCCCTTCCGGTATCGCGGCTACCGACAGTCCGACCACCACCATGAACATCTCGGTGAAGGGAAAGTGCCGCACGAAGTGGCCGAAGGCCAGCAGCAGAGCGGCGATCAGCAGGATCAGCACCGTCAGCCAGCGCGCGAACACGTCCATCTGCCGGACCAGAGGCGTCGACAGGGTTTCGACGGCGGACAGCATTCCGCTGATGCGCCCAAGCTCCGTCATCGCTCCGGTGGCGACCACGACGCCCTGGCAGTGCCCGGATGTCACGAGCGTGCCGCTGAATGCCATGCAGGCACGATCACCCAGCGCGGCGTCCGCCGCGACCGGCTCGACGTCCTTCTCCACCGGCAGCGACTCGCCGGTCAACACCGCTTCCTGGGCCTGTGCGCCGCGCGCCAGGATCAGCCGCAGATCCGCGGGCACCTTGTCGCCGGCCTCCAGCAGGACGATGTCGCCGGGCACGAGGGCGGCGCCGTCCACCGTGAGCCGCTCGCCTCCGCGCAGCACGGAGGCGCGCGGCGCGAGCATCTTCCGAATCGCGTCCATGGCCCTTTCGGCCTTGCCTTCCTGCACGAATCCGATGATTGCGTTCGCGATCACCACCGCGAGGATCACCACCGAGTCCGCCAGATGGCCAAGAGCCAAGGTGACGACGGCCGATCCCAGCAGCACGTAGATCAGGATGTTGTGGAATTGCATGAGGAAGCGCGCCAGCGCGCTTCGCCTCGGCGGCTCGGGCAGTCGGTTCGGACCATGGATCCCGAGCCGTGCCCGCGCCTCTTCCGGGTCCAGACCGGCCGGGGTCGCCTTCAGATCGGCAAGCACCGCGTCCGCCGAGCGGGCATGCCAGCCTTGCGCGTCCGCTGCCGCGACGCCTGCGCGCATGGTCAGATCGGGCATGCGCGTCGGCCCCCGGGCTGCGCCATCATGCGGCCGGAACCTGGGCATCTTGCGCAACGCGGGAATCCACGACGACCATGACGTCGCCCTGCGCTTCGGCCAGCACATGCTTCGTCACGCTGCCCAGCAGCATCTCCTCTGCGAGATGGGTGCCGTGCTTGCCGACGGCGATGAGGTCGACGTCGTACTCCTGCTCCATGGCGATGATCTGCTGGGCCGGATCGCCGCGCACGACCCGCGCCGAATAGTCGGCAGATTTCAGTCCGGCGCTCCTGGCGAGCGCATGGAGCTGGTCGCGCCGTGTCTCCACACCGCTGCGGACGTACCGGCGGATCGTCCGTTCGTCGACGCCCGCGAAGCTCAGCTTGCCCTCGAAGGGCAGTTCGAACGCGTGCAGCAGGACGAGCTCGGCGCCTGGCGCCCAGCGCCTCGCGGCGCGGATTGCCAGCGCCGCTGCCGGCGAGAAGTCCACCGCGACCAGGACGGTGCGGTAGTCGTCGTGGGGCACCTGCTTGACCACCAGCACCGGACATCGCACCGCCTTGCGCAGCAGACGCGCAGCGGTCGAGCCGAGCGTGGCGTGCCGCAGAAAGGAGTCGCCGCGCGCGCCAAGCACCACGAGGCCGGCGTCGAGCGCCTCGATCTCTCTGGCGAGGACGGCGAGCGGCGCCCCGGTGACGATCCGCGCCAGCGCTGCGGTGTCGGGATGGCGCGCGTGATCGGCGACCAGCCGCTCCAGCCGCTGCCGGGCCTCGGCTTCGAGCGCGGCCTTCGTGGCGGACAGGTCGGCGCCCAGGAGGTCGCGCAGGCTGTCGAGCGCGTCGAGTTCCAGCGCGTGGAGCACATGCAGTTCGCCGCGGGTCCGGGCGGCGAGACGGACCGCCCGCTTCACCGCGTGGCGCGCAGGCGCGGACAGATCCGTGGCAGCGACGATGCACTCGCGTGGTTTCATCGTGTGTCCTCCTTACCGTTGATGATCCGGGTCAGCGTCTCGACGGCGCGGTCGACCGCGTCGCGCATCGGCTGGAGAATGGTTCGCACACGCAGCCCGCGCAGCATCGCGTCGCTGGCATCGTCGCGGGCGACGACCGCGACATTGCCGTCGAAGTGCAGCTCCCTCAGGCCGCGCAGCAGGTCGCGATTCGACGCCATGTCGGGCAGCGTGCTGACCACCCAGCGCGCTTCACCGAGCGGCAGGCCCTCGAGGATCTCGCTCGCGGTGCTGTCGCCGAAGCGAACCGGCAGGCCCTCGCGCCGCAGCTCGCGCGCCACCTCGGGATCGAACTCGACCCCGAGCACCTGGAGCCCCGTCGCGCGCAGTCCGCGCGCCAGATGGCTGCCGTAGCGCCCCAGGCCGAGCACGATCACATCGGTCTTGCCGGACGCCTGGCGCTCCGTCCCTACGGCGAGTTCGCGAAAGGGGCGCCTGCGCTCGAATACCCCGAACCAGGGCGACAACCTCTCGTAGAGCGGATGCGAATAGAGGATCATGTAGGTCGACAGCGATATCGTCACCAGGCCGACCAGCGTGGTGAGGGCCAGCGCGCCCTGGTCGACATGGCCCAGCGCGATGCCCATGGCAATGAAGATGATCGAGAACTCGCTGATCTGCGCGACGGTCAGGCCGCACAGGAATCCCGTGCGCTTGCGATACCCCATGTAGCCCATGATGGCCATGACGATCAGCGGATTGCCGACAAGCACGAACAGCGACAGCGCCAGGCCTGACCAGAGCTCTCCGCCGAGCGTGGAAAAGTCCAGCTTGGCGCCCAGGTCGATGAAGAAGAACAGCAGGAGGAAATCGCGAATGCCGGTCAGGCGCGCGTTGATCGCATCGCGGTAGTGGGTCGAGGCGAGCGAGAAGCCGGCGAGGAAAGCACCGGCTTCCTTCGAGAATCCGGCCCAGTCGCCGAGCGCCGCGAGGCTCGTGCCCCAGGCGATGGCGAAGATCAGCAGCAGTTCCTGCGAGCGGGCGATGCGCTCGACGATCCTCGGCAACAGGTAGCGCATCAGCACGTAGAGGGCGGCCGCCGCGACCCCGATGCGCAGGGCGAGCGAGCCGCCCAGGGCCAGGAGCGAACCGCCGCCGTCGCCGCGCAGGGCGCTCATGATCATCATGGCGATCACCACGGCCAGATCCTGGACGATCAGGAATCCGACCGCGATGCGCCCATGCAGCGAGTCGAGCTCGCGCTTGTCGGACAGCAGCTTGACGATGATGATGGTGCTGGAGAACGTCAGCGCGACGGCAACGTAGAGCGCCTCCAGCCAGTCCTTGCCCAGGGCCAGGATGATCAGAAATCCGATGACGACGGTGAACGCGAGCTGTCCGAGTCCGGTCGCGAGCGCGACCGGACCGACATGCCGGACATGCTGCAGGTCGAGCTTGAGGCCGACCAGGAAGAGCAGCACCGCCACGCCGACCTGGGCAAGGAGGTCGATCTGGTCTTGCGCCCTGACGAGCCCGAGCACGGCCGGCCCGGCGACGATCCCGATGACGATGTACGCAATCAGCACCGGCTGGCGCAGCCACAGCGACGCCGCGCCTGCGGCCGCCGACATCAGCAACAGCAGGGCGAACTCTCCGAACACGCCTGGCAACCCTCTCCCCTTCCGCAATCCGAGAATCCCGCAAGCACCTGCCAGGCACGCAACAGAAGCGGTCCCGCGGCATCTCGCGCGGTCCCGTTGCAACGAGTACGGAAGTAGGTCGCTCCATTCTCCGATCGCGGTGGCGGAGAAGCAGCTTCCGGAACTGGACGCGAGCACCGACTGCGCCTATCGTCATAGACCCGCCTGTGCTGGATTGGTTCCGCCGGCTCCGCACGTTTCGATGCGTCTCCGCCGCATGGCCACCCGCAGCCGGTCCGCCTCGCGAAATGCACGGTCGGGCCCTGCCGGCGTTGCACGGCGCTCCGCCCGCCGCGTTGGCGGATGGCGATGCCGATCTGTCCCTTGCGGCCGGACGCCGCGCGGTATCAGGTGGCGTCGGCCAGCGGCAGGTAACGCACGGCGAGCACGCCGGCGATCGCGCGCAGGGTGGCGATGGTCGCCGCCGGCACCGGGCTGTCGACGTCGACCAGGGTGTAGGCCATCTCGCCGCGCGACTTGTTGAGCATGTTGTGGATGTTGAGGCCCGCGCGCGCCATCGCGGTGGAGATCTGGCCCAGCATGTTGGGCACGTTGGCGTTGGCGATGCCGACCCGGTAGGGCGACTCGCGCGCCATCGACACCTCGGGGAAGTTGACCGCGTTGCGCACGTTGCCGTGCTCGAGATACTCGCGCAGCGCCTCGGCGACCATCACCGCGCAGTTGTCCTCGGCTTCGCGGGTGGAGGCGCCCAGGTGCGGCAGCGCCACGACGCCCGCACGGCCGCGCGCGGCCGCGCTCGGGAAGTCGCTCACGTAGGCCTTGAGCCTGCCGGCGGCGAGCGCCGCGAGCACCGCCTCCTCGGCGACGATGCCGTCGCGCGAGAAGTTGAGCAGCACCGCGCCGTGGCGCAGCAGGTCGACGTTGCGCGCGCCGACCAGGCCGCGCGTGGCCTCGACGAGCGGCACGTGCAGGGTGACGAAGTGCGCGGCCTTGAGCACCTCGTCGATGCTGTGCGCGCGCCGCACCTGCGCGGGCAGGCTCCAGGCGGCGTCGACGGTGATCTCCGGGTCGTAGCCGACCACCTGCATGCCGAGCTTGATCGCGGCGTCCGCCACCAGGCAGCCGACCCGCCCGAGGCCGATCACCCCGAGCGTGTGCCCGGAGAGCTCGAAGCCGGCGAACTGCTTCTTGCCGTCCTCGACCTCGCGGTCGAGCGCGTCGCCCGCGGTGCGCAGGCCGGCGGTGAAATCGAGCGCCGGCACCAGGTTGCGCGCCGCCAGGAGCATGCCGGCGAGCACCAGTTCCTTGACCGCGTTGGCGTTGCCTCCCGGCGCATTGAACACCGGCACCCCGCGCGCGGACAGCGCCTTGACCGGGATGTTGTTGGTGCCGGCGCCGGCACGCCCGATCGCGAGCACGCTCGCGGGGATCTCCATCGCGTGCATGTCGTGCGAGCGCACCAGGATCGCGTCGGGCAGCGCGAGCGTCTTGGCGGTGGTGTAGCGCTCGGCCGGCAGGCGCTTCAGGCCGACCGCCGAAATCTGGTTGAGCAGCAGGATCTTGAACGGTTCATGCATGGCGGACCCCGGATGGCGGTTGGAGGCGGTGCTGCCGCGCGCGGCGTGTCATGCGTGCAGGTGGCGCGCCTGGCGCGGCGGCGCGTTGCCGGCACCGGGCGCGCGGCGCGCGCGCGCCTCCGGCGCCGGCGCGCCGGCGAACGCGAGCCGGCCCTTCGCGCCGGTGCGCGCGTAGTCGTCGGCCAGCGCCTCGGCGACCGCTGCCGCCGCGAGCGCGCGCACCTCGACGAGGTAGCGATGCAGGAGTTCGAACTGCCGCTCCATCGCCAGCTGGTGGGTCTGCCGGGTCGCCGCGTAGAGCCAGTCGGAGAACGCGAGAAACGCGGCGAACACCGACGCGCCGGCGTCGCCGCGCAGCAGCAGCGGCAGCGCGCGGCGGAACCTGCCCGAGTTGGCGAACATGTCCCAGTAGCGCGCGAACCGCGCCAGGCGCTGGACGGTCGCGAAGTCGAGCTGGTCGGTCGCCAGCACGTTGTACGGCGGATCCGGGTTGTAGCGCATGCCGCGCGCGGCGGTGTGCCGGATGATCGGCGCGCCGCGCAGGCGCTTGAGGATCCCGACCTGGATCTCGTGCGGATCGAGCGCGGCGAGGCGATCGAAGCCGGCGCCGAAGCTCTCGAGCGTCTCGCCCGGGAGGCCGGCGATCAGGTCGACGTGCAGGTGCGCGTGCGAGTGCCGGCGCAGCCACTCCAGGTTCGCCGCGGCGCGCGCGTTGTCCTGGCGCCGCGAGATCAGGCGCTGCACCTCGGGGTCGAAGGTCTGGATGCCGATCTCGAACTGCAGCGTGCCCGGAGGGAAGCGCGCGATCAGGGCCTTGAGCGCGTCCGGCAGGTGGTCCGGCACCACCTCGAAGTGCACGAACACGGGGTCGTCGGGGCGCGCCTCGATGCGCTCGAGGAAGAACGACAGGATCGCCGCGCCGGTCGCCGCGTGCAGGTTGAAGGTGCGGTCGACGAAGCGGAACTGCCGCGCGCCGCGCGCATGGAGGACCGCCATCTGGGCGAGGAAGGCGTCGCGGTCGAACGGCCAGGCGGTCTTGTCGAGCGCGGACAGGCAGAACTCGCACTTGAACGGGCAGCCGCGCGAGGCCTCGACGTACAGGTGGCGCTGCGCGATGTCGCGGTCGGTGTACTCGGCATACGGCAGCGCGATCTGCGCGAGCGGCGGCTGCTCGCCCGCGTGCACCTTGGCGAGCGGCCGCGGCCCGTGCAGAAGCGCGCGGCACAGCTTCGGAAAGGTGACGTCGCCCCAGCCGGTGACGACGTGGTCGGCGAGCGCGCAGATGCGCTGCGCCTCGACCTCGTGGCTCACCTCCGGGCCGCCGAGCACCACGACCACGTGCGGCGCGACCGTCTTCAGCATCGCGACGATGCGGGTGGTCTCCTCGACGTTCCAGATGTAGACGCCGAAGCCGACGATGCGCGGCGCGCGCTCGAGCAGCTGCTCGACCGCGGCCTCGGTCTTCACGCCGAGCACGAACTCCTCGATGTGCGTCTGCGCGGCCAGGTCGCCCATGTTGGCGCGCAGGCAGCGCAGGCCCAGCGACGCGTGCGAATAGCGTGCGTTGAGCGTGCAGAGCAGGATGGCGGACATCGGACCTCGCGGACGGGAACGGCATTCTACGCCGCGCCCGCGCGCCACTCGTGCTGTAATCGGTGTCGCCGCATCGCCCTGCACACCATGAATCGCCGAACCTTCGTCCCGGCCGCGGGCCTGGCCTGCGCCGGCCTGGGGCGCGCCGGACGCGCCGCCGCGCAGTCGACCGACCTGCCGGCCTGCGCCTACCTGCGGCCGGCCGACGTCGTCTACGAGCCCACCCCGCGCGCGGTGGTCGAGGTCCTGCTCGACCTGGCGCGCGTCGGTCCCGGCGACGTGGTCTACGACCTCGGCTGCGGCGACGGCCGCATCGTGGTCGCCGCGGCGCGCCGCGGCGCCGGCGGCGTCGGCATCGAGATCGATCCGCGGCTGGTCGAGTGGGCGCGGGCCAACGTCCGCGCCGAAGGCCTCGACGCGGGCGTGCGGATCGACAACCAGGACCTGTTCGCGTCCGACCTGTCCGGCGCGAGCGTGGTCGCGCTGTACATCCTGCCCGAGATGAACCGGCGCCTGCGCCCGAAGCTCTGGCGCGAGCTCGCCCCCGGCGCGCGCGTGGTCGCCAACGGCTTCGGCGTGCCCGGATGGACGCCCGAGCGCGTCGTCGAGGTGCCGACGCGCTACCGCCACGCCTACCTCTACACCGTCCAACCCGAGCACAAGGCCGCCGCCTGAGCGTGCCGCAGGAGAGCCCGATGAACCGCCGCAACTTCCTTCGCACCGCCATGCCGGCCGGCGCCGCGCTCGCCGCCGGTGCCGCTTCCGCCCAGACCGGTGCGCCGCCCTGCGTGCCGCCGCGCACCGCCGACGTGGTCTACGAGCCGACGCCGCTCGCGGTGGTCGACACCCTGATCGCCGCGGCCGCCGTCGGCCCGCGCGACGTCGTGTTCGACCTGGGCTGCGGCGACGGACGCTTCCTGGTCGCGGCCGCCCGGCGCGGCGCGACCGGCGTCGGCTTCGACCTCAACGTCAACCTGGTCGAGTGGGCGCAGGCCAACGCGCTCGCCGAGCGCGTCGACGAGCGCGTGCGGTTCGAGGTGCGCGACCTGTTCACCGCCGACCTCTCGCGAGCGACCGTGGTCACGCTGTACCTGCTGCCCGAGCTCAACCTCCGGGTCCGCCCCAAGCTGTGGAAGGAGCTCGCGGTCGGCGCGCGCGTGGTGTCGAACGCCTTCGACATGGGCGACTGGCAGCCCGACCGCACCTTCGAGGTGCCGACGCGCTACCGCCGCGCCTACCTCTGGACCATCCGGCCGGAGCACAAGCGCGCCTGAGGCGCGCGTCCGCCCGGCCGGCCCGCGAGGCGCACGCATGAAGTTCCATCATCTGGTCCAGGTCAACGACCCGCTGCAGCCGCTGATCGAGCCGCTCACGCCCGACCAGCTCTGGCGCGGGCTGGTGATGAAGGCGCGCGACCCGCTGCCCTTCGTCTACGCGCTCGACGCCTGCACCCTGCTCGCCGACACCGGCACGTCGGTGCGGCGCGAGCTGCGCTTCGGGCGCACCGTGATCCGCGACACCATCACCTTCCTGCCGCCGGACCGCATGCGCCAGGACATCGAGCCGTCCGGCGAGGTGCCCGCGGCGACGCTGTGGACCACCATCGAGGCGCCCGACGCGCTGCAGCTGTTCGTGCGCTTCGAGTACGACACCCGCCCGGTCGCGGGGGCCGCGCCGCCGGACCCGCGGCTCGAAGGCTTCGTCAAGCAGGCCTACGTCGAGGCCGACCGCGACGTCATCCGCACCATCCGGCGCCTGGCGAGCGAGGGCCGGCTCTGAGGTCGCGGCGGCGCCGGGCTAGGCCTCCAAGGGCAATTCGATCCAGAAGGTGCTGCCCTCCCCTTCGACGGATTCGAAGCCGATGCGGCCCCGCATCATCTCGACCAGCCGGCGCGCGATCGCGAGCCCGAGGCCGCTGCCCGGGACCGCCCCCGACTCCTCGCCCAGGCGCGCGAACGACTGGAACAGCTCCCCCTGCCGCTGCAGCGGGATGCCGCGGCCGGTGTCGGCGACGCTCAGGCGCAGGTAGCCGCCGCCGGCCGGCTTCGCCTCGATCGCGATGCTGCCGTTGTCGCGGTTGTACTTGATGGCGTTCGACAGCAGAGTGAGGACGACCTGCTTCAGCCGCGTCGCATCCGCCTGCACCAGGGTGCCGGCCGCGCCGGCGGCGCGGTTGGCGATGCGGATCCCGCGCGCGCGCGCGGCGAGCTCGACCATCGCGAGCGACGAGGCGACGACGTCGCCGACCCGCACCTGCTCGACCCGCAGCTCGATGTCGCCGGACTCGATGCGGCTCATGTCGATGACCTGGTTCACCAGCGCGAGCAGGTGGTCGCCCGCGTTGAGGATGCGCTCGACGTGCCCGGCCTGCTCCGCCGACAGCCGGCTCGACTCGTCGAGCTTGAGCACCTCGGCGAAGCCGATCACCGTCGACAGCGGCGTGCGCAGCTCGTGGCTGACCGAGGACAGGAACACCGATTTCGCGCGGTTGGCCGCCTCCGCCGCGTCGCGCGCCGCGCGCAGGCGCGCCTTGGACTCGGCGCGCTCGCGCATCACCAGCGCGGCCGCCGACACCACCACCGCCACCGCCGAGAGCATCGACAGCAGCATCAGCTCGTGGGTCAGCGACGGCGGCACCAGGCTGGACGGCATCCAGCCGCGGATCGACAGCAGGTAGAGCGCGACGACCGCGACGCCGACCGCGCCCGCCGAGACGCCGAGCAGGACCATGTTGCCGAAGGTCGCGAGCAGCGACAGGTTGGCCAGCATCCACGGCAGCGCCACCGACAGGATGCCGCCGGTGAGGTAGGCCCAGCTCGCGACCAGGAGGACGCCGGCCAGGTTGGTCAGCACCAGCCCGTGGACGATGCGGCCGGTGAGCCGGATCAGCAGCGCCCCGGCGACCGGAATCACGATCCCGGCGGCGAAGAGCAGGAACTCCGCGGCGCTCGGCGCGTGACGCACCGGCAGGTACACCAGCAGCAGCAGGGCCACCGTCGCCGAAATGGCGAGCAGCGACTTGGCGATGCCGCGGTGGCGGTCGCGCCGCACCGGGTCGGCGCGGACCGCCGCGGGAACGAACCAGTCGATCAGGCCCATGGCCGCCGCCGGCCGCGCCGCCCGGGCGCGGCGCGCGCCGGGCTCAGCGTCGGCGCTCGCCGCATCGTGCTAGCGCACCGGCAGGCTGCGCAGGTAGGCGACGACCGCGTCGAGGTCCTCGCTGCGCATCCGCGCGTAGTACGACACGCCCATCGGCGGCTTGAGGCGGCTGCCGTCGGGCCGGACCCCGGTGGTGATCACCTTCTTCAGCTCCGCGTCCGAGAGCCGGCCGATCCCGGCCGGGGTGATGTTGGTCGAGACGCTGGTGCCCCAGGGGCCGTAGAAGCTGAAGCCGCCCGCGCCGAGCTTGTTGGCGAGGTCCGGCGCGCCGTTCGGTCCCGGCGGCGAATGGCATTCGACGCAATGCCCCGCGGGGCCGGCGAGATAGCGGCCATAGGCCACCTTGTCGGCGCGCGGCACGTCCGGCACCTTGCCCACGGGCGGCCCGTAGGACGGCGGCAGCGGCATCCGGTACGCCGACTTCTGCACCTGGTTGCGCACCGGCTTGACCGTGCGCAGGTAGGCGACGATGGCGCGCACGTCGCTGTCGGACAGGTCGCGGTACAGCCCGATCGGCATCGGCGGGCCGATGATCGAGCCGTCGGGCCGGCGGCCCTCGCGGATCGCCGCGATGATCTGCGCATCGGTCCAGCGGCCGATGCCGGTGGCCTTGTCGGGCGTGATGTTGGACGCGTAGGCGGTGAATGGCTTGTCCTCGATCTTCAGCCCGCCGGCGAGCGCCATGCCCGGCAGCGGGCCGTCGGGCCCCTGCGGCGTGTGGCAATTGCCGCAGGCGACGATCGATTCGGTCAGGTAGCGGCCGCGCTCGACGCGGGTCTCGCCCTGCGCCGGGCCGACGAGCGCGGCGAGGACGGCGGCGGCGATGACGGCAGGCGTGATCGGAAACATGGCGAACTCCCCTGGATGGCAACGCGCCCGGTCGCGATGGCGGGCCGGCGGCGCAAGTGCGGATCATAGCGCCCGCGGCGTCCCGGCACCGCCGGCGACCCGCGCGGCACCGCTCAGAGCCGGATGTAGCGGTCCAGCGGCAGCGCGTAGCGCAGGAACACCAGCGCGCCCTCGTCGGACACCAGTTCGGGGTGGTGACCGCCGGCGGCCACCGCCTCGAAGTCGCCCGCCGCCAGGCGCGAACCGCCCTCGTAGCGGATCGCGCCCTCGAGCACCAGGCATTCCTCGGCGCCCGGATGGTCATGCGCGGGCGCGCGCGCGCCCGGCAGCAGGCGCACCAGCCAGGATTCGGCCGTGCCGTCGCTGTGCAGGCGCTTGGCGAACACCCGCGGCAGCAGCTCGGCCCAGCCGGCCGCGCTCGCCGGCACCGTGGTGATCGCCGCGCGCGCGGCGGTCTGCCCGAGCACGCGCGCGCGCAGCCCGGCGGGCGGCGTGCGCGCGGGAATCGCCGCGAGCAGGCGCGCGCAGTCGGCGTCGTCGAGGACGGGCAGCTCGGGCGGGACGGGCGGTTGCGAAGGGGCGGAGGACACGGACATCGTCGGGCAGGCGCCACGCCTGCCGCCGGGCGGCGGCCGGAGGGCGCGAACGGGGCGGCAGCGGCTGCAGCGAGCTCCAGTGCGGGGAAACTCCCCTTACGCCGGATTCTACGCGGCGGATGCAGCCGCGTCCGGGCGCGGGGCGGCGAGCAGGCGCGCCAGTTCGCCGGCGCGGTGCAGCCGCGCGAGCTCGGCCGCGCCGCCGACCAGCACGCCCCGGACGAACACCATCGGAAAGGTCGGCCAGCCGGTCCACATCTTCAGCGCGTTGCGGCGCCGCCACTGGCCCGCATAGCTGCCGTACTCGAGGTAGCGGTAGGCGATACCGGCCGCGTCGAGCAGGCGGCGCGCGCGGCGCGGGAAGGGGTTGATCGCCATGCCGACGATGACGATGTCGTCGGCGGCGACCGCGGCCGCGACCTCGCGCACGACGTCGGCATGCAGGCCGGCGACGGTGTCGCGGATGGCGGGATGGATGCGGTCTTCGGGCAGGATGCTGCGCGGCATGGCACTCTCCGGTGGGCGGGATGCGGCACGCGGGCGCGGCCACGGGACCGCGTGCCGCCCGCCGCGATCAGACTACCAGATCGCGGTACGCATGCCAGGTGGCGTGGCCGACCAGCGGCGCGGTGATCACCAGCGCGACCATGCCGAAGACCAGGCTCGCGCCGATGATCGCGACGATCAGCGCCGCCCATAGGTACAGGGCGCCGGGATTGACCCACAGCGCGCGCACGCTGGCGAAGATCGACATCATGGTGTCGCTGTTGCGATCCAGCAGCATCGGCACCGACACCACCGAGATCGCGAACACCAGGGTCGCGAACACGAACCCGACGCCGAACCAGGCCGCGACGAACGGCAGGTTGGAGAAGGCGAAGATCTGCGCGATCACCCCCTGCAGGGTCGGGAAGTCGCGCGTCGAGAACAGCGCGAAGATCACGACCGACACCCGGGCCCAGACGATCATCGCGAAGGTGACGATGGCGGCGAAGAAGCCGATCCCGGCGGGATTGCGGCGCCAGCAGACGAGCGAGGCCGCGAGGCTCGGCCGCTCGCCGGCGGCGCGCTGCCGCGACAGGCCGTAGATGCCGCAGCACACGAACGGCCCGATCAGGAAGAACCCCGCCGTCAGCCCCATGGTGAGCTGCCACTTGACCGCATAGATCGTGTGGATCGCGAGCCCCATCGCGGCGAACAGCGCGCCGTAGAACGTGCCGGCGAAGCGCGTCGCGCGCATGTCGGCGAACCCGCGCGCCAGCCACGCGAACGGCGCGCCGACACCGACGCGGCGCACCTGCGGCACGCCGCCCCCCGCGGAGGCCCCCGCCGCCGTCGTCGTTTCGCTCATCCCGTCTCCCTCCGTCCGCCGCGCCGCCCGGCCGCGCCCGCCCCCGGTCCCCCGCCGCCCGCCCTGCTAGCGCGCCAGCGCCGCGGCTTCGCGCTCGATCGCCAGGCGCAGGCCGCGGAAGCGCGCCTCGGCGGCCGGCCCGAACAGCGGATCCCCGCGCGAGTGTTCGGCGACCGCGGCGGCGACCGCCGCCCAGTCCGATGCGCTCATCATCTCCGCCACCCGCGGCAGCATCTTGCCCTCCTCGGCGGCCAGGTGGGCGCGGTAGTAGACGAGGTAGGTGGCCGCGGCGGCCTCGAGTTCCGCGCGCGTCGCGAGCGCGCCGCCGACCACCGCCTCGATCAGCGCGTGCAGGCGCTCGCCGGACGCGGCGATCACCCGGTGTTCCTGCAGCAGGCGCGTCACCAGCGGCTTGAGCGCATGGTCGCGTGCGGCGACGCGCGTGAACACCTCGTTCTCGTAGCGATGGTGGTGCACGTCGGGAAAGTGCAGCAGGTAGTACACGATGTCGCGCATGAGGTCGTAGTCCGGCGTCTCGCCGGCGGCGAACCGCGCGACCTCGCCCTCGAGGAGCCTGAGCAGCCGCGCGAAGTTGAGGTGCTCCGCGTGCCAGGCCGCGATCTGACCGCTCATGCCGAAATCCCCCTGCCGATGGGTGCCAGCGCAAGTCTGGTGCAATCCCCGCCCGCCGCGTTTGATCCAGCGCAAGAAAATCCGGCCTGCGCCGCGCGCCCGGCCCGAAGCCGGCGACAATAGCCGCCGCCCGACCTTCCGACCCGCCGCCATGGACACCCCGAAGCCGCCCGCGCTGGGCATCGACCTCTACACCCCGGCCGAGATCGCCGACCGCATCGAGGCCGCCGGCGTCACCAAGGCGCGCATGCCATTGGTGAAGCTCGCGGTGCTGGGGCTCCTGGCCGGCGCATTCATCGGCCTGGGCGCGATGTACTTCACGATCGTCGTCGCCGACCCCGGGCTGGGCTTCGCCGCCGCGCGCCTGCTCGGCGGGCTGGTGTTCTCGCTCGGCCTGGTGCTGGTGGTCATCGCCGGCGCCGAGCTGTTCACCGGCAACAACCTGATCGTGATGGCATGGGCCGAGGGCAAGGTCACCACGGCCGAGGTCCTGCGCAACTGGGCGGTGGTGCTCGCCGCCAACGCGGTCGGCGCCGCCGGCCTCGCCTGGCTGGTCTGGATGTCGGGCCACACCGGCATGGCCGGCGGCCGCATCGCGTCGCAGACAATGGCGATCGCCGCGGCCAAGACCGCGATGCCGTTCGCCGAGGCGTTCTTCCGCGGCGTGATGTGCAACATCCTGGTGTGCATGGCGGTGTGGATCGCGATGGCGGGACGCAGCGTCACCGACAAGACGCTGGCCGTGGTGTTCCCGATCTCGGCCTTCGTCGCGGCCGGCTTCGAGCACAGCATCGCCAACTTCTACTTCATCCCGCTGGCGATGCTGCTGGCCACCTCGGGCACCGCGGTGCCGCCGGGTGCCGCGCTCGACCTGACCGGCCTCGCGTCCAACCTCGTGCCGGTGATCCTCGGCAACCTGGCGGGCGGCGCGGTCCTGGTCGCGGGCGTCTACTGGATCGTCTGGAGGAAAGCCGCATGACACCCGACACCATCGCGCGCTGGCATGCGGTGGTCGCCCGCCGCGACCTCGCCGCACTCGACGCGCTGCTCGACCCCGCCGTGGTGTTCATCTCGCCGGTGGTGCACGCGCCGCAGGCGGGACGCGCGCTCACCCGCGCCTACCTCGGCGCCGCGCTGCAGGTGCTCGGCAACGCCGGCTTCCGCTACCTCGGCGAATGGCGCGCGCCGGACTCGGCGGTGCTCGAGTTCGAGACCGAGGTCGACGGCATCCGCATCAACGGCGTCGACATGATCCGCTGGGGCGCCGACGGCCGCATCGTCGAGTTCAAGGTGATGGTGCGCCCGCTGAAGGCGATCAACCTGCTGCACCAGAAGATGGCCGCCGCGCTGGCCGGCGCGCAGCAGTAGCCGCACGCCTACAGGCCGAGCGCCTCGACGGCGAGCTTGCGCAGTTCGCGGTAGAGCTTCGCGCGCACCGGCGCGGCGGCGCGGCTGCCGATCAGGTTCCGGAGCTCGTGGGGATCGCGCTCGAGGTCGTAGAGCTCGTCGAGCTCGCCGGCGCGGCCGCGGTTGACCCAGTGGATGAGCTTGTAGCGGTCGGTGCGCACCGCCTTGTAGGTCATGCCGACGAGCCAGGGCATGGCGTTCTCCGCCCAGTACTCGACGAGCAGCGACTTGCGCCACCCGGCGCGCCGGCCGGCGAACAGCGGCAGCAGCGAGCGCCCCTGGATCTGCGGGCCGGGCTGGCCGCCGGCCAGCTCGATGAACGTCGGCGCCAGGTCCTGGCAGATGACGAGGTCGCGGAGGCGCGCGCCGGCCTTCACCTTCGACGGATAGCGCACGACGAACGGCGAGCGTATGCCCTCCTCGTAGGCGAAGCGCCGCTCGGGCCCGAGGCCGTGCTCGCCGAAGAAATAGCCGTTGTCGCCGAGAAAGACGATGCAGGTGTCGTCGAGCCTGCCCTGCGCCTCGAGCGTCGCGAGAATCATCCCGACCCCCTCGTCGACCGACGCCATCATCGCCGCGCGCAGGCGCACCTCCTCCTGCTCGCCCGAGTGCACCGCCGCGAGCACCGGCTTCGCCCTGGGGTCGGTGGCCTTGATGTCGAAGCACTCGGCCCAGGCCGGCTTCTGCCTGACGACCTCCGCGGGCGAGAGCATGTTGGGCTTCTTCGGGAACACGCACCCGCGATAGAGGTCGCGGTGGCGCTCCGCGGCGACGTAGCCGTCGACCCGGAAGGTGCCGTCGGCGGCCTGCTCGGCGTCGGGGTGCACGGCCTTGTGCGCGAAGAACAGCGAGAACGGCTTGCGCGACCGCGACTTGTGGTGGTCCTCGAGGAACTGCACCGCCAGGGTGTTCATGATGTCGGTGATGTAGCCCCGGTGCTGCACGTACCTGCCGTCGTGGTTGAGGCGCGGGTCGACGATGCGTCCGTGGCCGTCGTAGCTCACCCAGTAGTCGTAGCCGGGACGCGGCCCGCCCTCGTTGCCCATGTGCCACTTGCCGATGTGCGCGGTGCGGTAGCCGCGCTTCTGCAGCTCCAGGTGGTAGTTCGGCAGGCGATGGCTCATCGCGTCGCGCGCGACGTTGTCGATGATGCCGTGGCGGCTCGCGTACTGCCCGGTGACGATCGAGGCGCGGTTCGGCGAGCAGATCGGCGTGGTGTGGAACGCGCGCTCGAACAGCGCCCCCTCGGCCGCGAGGCGGTCGATGTGCGGCGTCTTCATGTACGGGTGGCCGCCGGCGCCGAACTCGTCGTGGCGCAGGTCGTCGACGAGGATCACCAGCAGGTTGGGCTTCGCACGCGGCTTCATGGGACGACGTTCCTTCGATTCGATGGCGGACGGGCAGCACGGCTGCAGCGGCCTGCGGGCGCTGCTATCCTGTTCACCCCGGGAGACTACACGATCCGGCCGCTCGCCCCGGACACGCGACGGACCACCGAGGAGACTTCGCATGAGACGCGTTCCCGACCCTGCGCGCCGCCGCCTCGCCGCGGCCGGCGCGTTCCTGGTCGCCCTGCCGTCGCGCGCGCGCGCGCAGGCCGAGGCCTTTCCGAACCGCCAGATCCGCTTCATCGTCTCGTTCCCCGCCGGCAGCGCCACCGACCAGGTCGCGCGCCTGATCGCGCCGCAGATCACCCGGGCGACCGGCCAGGGGGTGGTGGTCGACAACCGCGGCGGCGCCAACGGCTTCATCGCCTGCGAGGCGGTGGCGAAGGCGCCGCCCGACGGCTACACCCTCCTCGTGACCACCGGCACCACCCATGCGGCCAACCCGGCGCTGTTCCGGAAGCTGCCCTACGACCCGGTGAAGGACTTCGTCCCGATCACCTCGTTCTCCAACAACGCCTTCGTGCTGGTGGTCGCGCCGTCGTTCCCGGCGAACAGCGTCGCCGACCTCGCCGCGCTGGCCCGGGCCAACCCCGGCAAGTACAGCTTCGCCAGCGGCAACGCGCCGTCGCGCATCGGCGGCGAGATGTTCAAGATGATGAGCGGCACCAACCTGCTGCACGTGCCGTACAAGGGCGCGCCGCAGGCGCTGACCGACCTGATGGGCGGCCAGATCTCGATGATGTGGACCGACCTGCGCACCGGCATGCCGCTGGTCCAGGGCGGCAAGCTGAAGGCGCTGGCGGTCACGGGCAGGAAGCGCCTGGCGCTGTATCCGGCGATCCCGACCATGATCGAGCAGGGCTATCCCGACTACGAGCTGACCAACTGGGTCGGCGCCTACGCGCCGGCGCGGACGCCGCCGGAGATCGTCGCGCGCCTGAATGCGCTGATGCACGCCGCCGCGCGCGCCGACGCCGCCGCGCACGAGAACACCGGCGGCGAGCTGCAGCTGCTCTCGCCGGCGGAATTCGCCGCGCTGCAGGCGCGCGACACCGCGATGTGGGCACGCGTGACGCGCGCCGCCGGCATGGAGCCCGAGTAGCCATGGCCGGCGGCATGCTCGAAGGCGTCAAGGTCGTCGACCTGACCTCGGTGGTCATCGGCCCGCTGTGCACGCAGATCCTCGCCGACCATGGCGCCGAGGTGATCAAGGTCGAGAGCTTCGAGGGCGACGTCGGCCGCCACCTCGGCGGGCGCGGACGCACCCCGGGCATGGCGCCGAAGTTCCTGCACCTGAACCGCAACAAGCGCTCGATCTGCCTGGACCTCAAGCATCCGCTCGGCCACCAGGCGCTGCTGCGCCTGCTCGCGGACGCCGACGTGATGACCTGGAACGTGCGCCCCGACTCGATGGCGCGCATGAAGCTCTCCTACGACGAGGTGCGCGCGGTCCGGCCCGACATCATCTATTGCGGCATGTTCGGCTTCGGCCAGAAGGGCCGCTACGCCAAGGTGGCGGCCTACGACCCGGTGGTGCAGGGCGCCGGCGGCGTCGCCGGCCTGATCGAGAAGGCCTTCGGCGAGCCGCGCTTCGTGCCCTACGTGCTGGCCGACCGCACCGGCGGGCTGATCGCCGTGCAGATGATCGCGATGGCGCTGTTCCACCGCGAACGCACCGGCCGCGGCCAGTCGATCGAGGTGCCGATGTTCGAGAACATGGCGACCCAGGTGCTGACCGAGCACCTCTACAACCGCACCTACGTCCCGCCGCTGGGCGAGGCCGGCGACCCGCGCCTGGTCAGCCCCTACTACACGCCGATGAAGACCGCCGACGGCTACATCTCGATCACCGCCAACACCAACGCCCAGGTGTTTCCGCTGTTCGACGCGATGGGCCTGGCGCATCTCAAGACCGACCCGCGCTTCGACAGCGTCGCCGCGCGCTTCGCCAACGTCAAGGAATACTTCGCGCTGCGCGCCGAGGGCATGAAGAAGCACACCACGGCGTTCTGGATGGCGCTGTGCCGCGAACACGACATCCCGGCCGGGCCCTACCACACGCTCGAGTCGCTGATCGACGATCCGCACCTGGCCGACGTCGGCTTCATCCGCGAGCGCGAGCACCCGACCGAGGGCACCATCCTCGACCTGATGCCCGCGAACACGCTTTCCGAGGGCGCGCGCGCCGACTGGTCGCCGGCGCCGCACCTCGGCGAGCAGACCCGCGCGGTGCTCGCCGAAGCCGGCTTCGCCGACGCCGAGATCGACCGGATGATCGCCGCCGGCGCCGCGCGCGCGCACACGCCCAAGGCCGACTGAGGAGCCCGCATGTTCGACCCCCCGAAGAGCGATGTCCTGACCTGCGAAAAGGTCGGCGAGCATGTCCTCCTGGTGACGATGAACCGCCCCGAGGTGCTCAACGCGATGAACATGGAGATGGGCGTGGCCACGCACGAACTGCTCACGCGCCTGCACCATGACCCCGACTGGGTGCGCTGCGTCGTGCTCACCGGCGCCGGCCGCGCGTTCTCCGCCGGCGGCGACCTCAAGGTGCGCAACACGCAGTCGATCCGCGACTGGACCATCCAGCACGAGATCGCCGAGCGCTCCTCGGAGCTGCGCGTCGAGAGCCCGGTGCCGTGGATCGCCGCGGTCAACGGCATCTGCTACGCCGGCGGCCTCGAGGCCGCGCTCACCTGCGACTTCATCTATGCCGACCGCGACGCGAAGTTCGCGCAGACCGAATGCCGCATCGGCATCATGCCCGGCGCGATGGGCACGCAGAACCTGCCGCGCGCGGTCGGCGAGCGCCGCGCCAAGGAGCTGATCCTGTCGGCGCGTCCGTTCACCGCCGTCGAGGCGCACGCCTGGGGCATGGTCAACCAGCTGTGCGAGCCGGGCACGGTGGTGGCCGAGGCGCTCGCCGCCGCGCAGCGCATCGCCGACTGCGCGCCGCTGTCGGTGCGCCAGGCCAAGAAGTCGATCCACTTCGGCCTGCAGACCGACCTGCGCACCGGCTACCGGCTCGAGCTCGAGGCCTACTACCGCCTGCTCGACACCGAGGACCGGCGCGAGGGCATCGCCGCGTTCAACGAGAAGCGCAAGCCGCGCTTCACCGGCCGCTGAGGGCGCGGCACCGCGCCAACGTGCTGCCGCACCCGTCGGCCCGTCCCGAACCGATCCAACCCGCCGTCAGGAACCCGCATGAGACCGTTCTCCCCCCGCACCCGTGGCGCCCTCGGCGCCCTCGCGCTCGCCTGCCTCGCGGCGGCGCCGCCGGTGTTCGCACAGGCCTGGCCGTCCAAGCAGATCAAGCTGCTGGTGCCGCTGGCCGCCGGCAGCACCGCCGACATCATCTCGCGCCTGGTCGGCAACGAGCTCGCCAAGTCGCTCGGGCAGCCGGTGGTGGTGGAGAACAAGCCCGGCGCCGGCGGCACCATCGCCACCGCCGAGATGGCGCGCGCCGCGCCCGACGGCCACACCATCGGCTTCGCCTCGCAGGGCACGCTGGTGTTCAACCAGGCGCTCTATTCGAAGCCGGGCTACGACTCGCTCAAGGATCTGGCGCCGATCGGGCTCACCGGCGGCGTCTCCAACGTGATGATCGTGCCGCCCAACGCCGAGGCGCGCGAGCCGCGCGCGGTGATCGAGGCGGCCCGGGCGCGGCCCGGCGTGCTCACCTTCTCCTCCGGCGGCAGCGGCACCTCGCACCACCTCTCCGGCGTGCTGTTCGCGCAGCTCACCGGCACGGACCTGGTGCACGTGCCGTACAAGGGCGCGCCGCAGGGGATCCAGGCGGTGATGGCGGGCGAGGTGGCGATGGGCTTCTTCAACACGCCCACGGTGATCAGCCAGATCCGCGGCGGCAAGCTGCGCGCGCTCGCGGTGACGAGCCTCGCGCGCTCGCCGCTGCTGCCCGACGTCCCGACGCTGGACGAGAAGGGCGTCAAGGGATACGAGGTCAACACCTGGTTCGGCTGGGTCGGTCCCGCCACGCTGCCGGCCGAGATCGTCAATCGCCTGAACGCGGAGATCGCCCGGATCCTCGCGCGGCCGGACGTGCGCGAGAACCTCGCGCAGCAGGGATTCGACGTCGCCGCGGCGGCACCGCCGGCGGCCTTCGGCCGGCTGATCGCCGACGACCTGGCGAAGTGGGTTCCGATCGTCCGGCGATCGGGCGCCAAGGTCGACTAGGCGGTCCGCACCCGTCGATGCAGCATTCCGTCCCGCGTCCCGACCGCCGCGTCGGCGCGCCCAACCTTCCCGACTCCGAATGACCACCCGACGCCATTTCCTCTCCCTCGTCGCGAGCGCCGCCGCATGGCGCGCGCTCGATGCCGGCGCCCAGGAGCGCTTCTCCCCGTTCGTCGGCAGCAACCCCGACAACGTCCGCCGCATGGTCGAGATCGCCGCGCTGCGCGCCGGCGACAACGTGATCGACCTCGGCTCCGGCGACGGCCGCATCGTGTTCGCCGCGCTGCAATCGCGGCCGGACGTGCGCGGGGTCGGCGTCGACATCAACGCGGACCTCGTGCACCGTGCGAACGCCGCCGCGCAGCAGCGCGGTCTCGCGGACCGCGCGCGGTTCCTGCACCAGAATGCATTCGATGCCGACCTCGCGAAGGTCGACGTGATCTTCATGTGGCTGTTCCCGGAACTGATGCGCCTGCTGCGGCCCAAGATCCTGGCGCAGGCGCGGCCGGGCACGCGCGTGGTCGCCGCCACCTGGGACCTCGGCACCTGGCCCGCGGACGCGGTGGACGATCCCGGCGGCGGCGCGAGCCCGATCCGGCGCTGGGTCGTGCCGGCCCGCATCGAGGGCGGCTGGCAGTGGGACGCGACCATCGGCGCGAACACCTACCGGTTCAGCGCGCTGTTCGAGCAGCGCATGCAGCACGCCGAGGGCGTGGTGCGCGTCGGCAACCGGCGCGAGATCCTGCAGCACGTCGTGCTGCGCGGCGACGCGCTGCAGTTCGCGCTGCGCATGACGCTGCCCGGGGCGGGCTACATCGGCATGAGCTGCGCCGGCCGGGTGCGCGGCGACAGCATCGAGGGCACGCTCGTCGCCCAGGTGCCGCGGCCCGGCGACGACGAGGCGATGGACGAGGTCAGCGTGCCGTGGCGCGCGCGCCGCGTCGCGAACCCCGGCTACTTCAGCCCCACCGGCACCGACCTCGGCTGAGGCGCCGCGCGCGCACCCGACCCGATGACGGCAAGGCCCCGCCCCCGACGCGGCGCGCCGCGAAGACGCGGAACGCGTGCGCCGCGCGGCCTCGTGCCGAGGGTTTCCCCCGAATTCAGGGTTTTCCCTCCGGCCCGGGACGCGACGACGCCGCGCGATGTCACGATAATCCGCGCTGACAACCCGCCTCCAAGGAGCCCGCCGTGACCCTTCCCTCCCCGACACGCCGCCGCATTGCGGCCGCCGGCGCGGCCGCCGCGCTCGGCGCGCTCGCGCCCGCCGCCGTCCAGGCCCAGGGCGCCTGGCCGCAGCGACCGGTGCGCATGATCATCAACCTGCCGCCGGGGTCCTCGCCGGACGTGGTCGGGCGCGCGATCGCGCAGCCGCTGCAGGACGCGCTCGGCCAGACCGTGGTGATCGAGAACCGCACCGGCGCCGCCGGCGCGATCGGCGCCGAGGCGGTGGCCAAGTCCACCGACGGCTACACCATCCTCGCGACCGCCGGCAGCGTGATCTCCGTCAATCCCTACCTCAACCAGCTGTCGTTCGACCCCAACCGCGACCTGCAGCCGGTCGCCGCGATCGCGCGCATCGGGCTCTTCCTGGTCATGCGCGCCGACCTGCCGCCGCGCAACCTCAAGGAATTCGTCGCCCACCTCAAGGCCAACCCGGGCAGGCTCTCCTACGGCACGCCGGGCAACGGCTCCTCGCCGCACGTGGTGGGCGAGATGTTCAAGGCGCAGGCCGGGGTGTTCAGCCTGCACATCCCCTATCGCGGCTCGGCACCGGCGCTGCAGGACCTGCTCGGCGGGCAGATCGACTACGCGTTCGACCCCGGCATCTCGTTCCCGCATGTGCGCTCGGGCAAGCTGCGCATGCTCGGCGTGGCGATGCTGACGCGCTCGTCGCAGTTCCCCGACGTGCCGACCCTGGCCGAGTCCGGCTTCCCGGGCTTCGACGGCGGCACCACCCATTCGGTGTATGCGCCGGCCGCGATGCCGGCCGACGTCGTCGCGCGCTTGAATCGCGAGATCAATCGCGCGCTCACGCTGCCGGCGGTGCGCACCGCGATCGCCGCCATCGGCGCCGAGCCGACGCCGATGTCGCCGCAACAGCTGGCCCAGATCATGGCCGAGGACGCCAAGCGCTACTCGGCGATCATTCGCGAGCGCAAGATCCGGCCGGATTGAGCCGGCCGCGCCGCCGGCGGCGGCACGCGCGGGCACGCGGCGGCAGGCCGCGGATCAGCGCGCGCGGCGCGGTCGCGCCAGGCCGGGGGCCTCGGGCGGCGATCCGAATTCCTCGGCGAAGGTCGCGCGCAGCCACTGGTTCGCCGGATCACGGTGGTAGCGCGCGTGCCAGTGCTGCTTCAAGTCGACGCGCGCCAGCGGCAGCGGCAGCGGCGCCACGCGCAGGCCCGCCATGCGCGCGAACGACTCGGCGACCGCCTCGGGCACGGTGGCGATCAGGTCGGATTCCATCACCACGAAGGGCACGCTCATGAAATGCGGGATCGACAGGGCGACGCGGCGCTCGAGCCCGAGTTCCTCGAGCTTGCGCTCGAACACCTCCTGGCTGCGGCCCTGCGGGCGCACCACCGCATGCGACGCGGCGAGAAACGCCTTCATCGTGAGCCTGCCGCCGGGCAGGGCGCGGCGCGCATTCATGATGCAGACGAAGGGCTGCGAGAACAGGCGCTGCTGGTAGTACACCTCCCTGACCAGGTCGGGAAAGTAGCCGACCGCCAGGTCGACCGCGCCCTGTTCCATCGCGGCCTCGAGTTCGGCCGGCGGCAGCTGGATCGAGGCGATGTCCACGCCGGGGGCCTCGCGCCGCAGGCGCCGGAGCAGCCGCGGCAGCAGCACCATCTCGCCGGCGTCCGACAGGCTGATGGTGAAGGTCCGCGCGGCGCGCGCGGGGTCGAACACCGGCTTCTTCGCCAGGCGCGTGCGCAGCAGGTCGAGCGCCTCGCGCACCGGCGCGGCCATCGCCTGCGCCAGCGGCGTGGGCTGCATGCCGGCCGCGGTGCGCACGAACAGCGGATCGTCGAAGTGGCGCCGCAGCTTGCCGAGCGCGAACGACAGCGCCGGCTGGCTCATGTCGAGCGCGTCGGCCGCCTCGGTCACGCGCCCGGTGCGCAGCACGGCCTCGAACACGCGCAGCAGGTTGAGGTCGAGCCGATCAATATCCATGAATCGGATGGACTGCATTTCTCCAGTTGATTGACGGATATTACATCCGCGCCAATACTCCGCGCTCCGGTGCCGGCCCGCGCGCCGGCCCGATGCGAAGGAGAGGCTCGATGTTCGCGCTCAACACCTGGTATGTCGCCTGCAGCGCCGACGAGATCGACGGCCGGCCGCTCGGCCGGCGCGTCTGCGGCCAGGCCATCGTCTTCTATCGCGCCGAAGGCGGCGCGGTCGCGGCGCTCGAGGACTTCTGCCCGCACCGCGGCGCCGCGCTCTCGCTCGGACGCGTCACCGAAGGGCGTCTGGTCTGCGGCTACCACGGGCTGGAGATGGGTCCCGACGGCAGGACGCTGGCGATGCCCTGTCAGCGGGTGCAGAAGTTCCCGGCCATCCGCGCCTATCCGGTCATCGAGCGCCACGGCTTCATCTGGGTCTGGCCGGGCGACGCCGCGCTCGCCGACGCCGCCGCCATTCCGCACCTCGACTGGGCCGACAACCCCGAATGGGCCTACGGCGGCGGGTACTACCACGTTGCCTGCGACTACCGGCTGATGATCGACAACCTGATGGACCTCACCCACGAGACCTGGGTCCATGCGGGCAGCATCGGCCAGCGCGAGATCGAGGAAGCGCCGCCGCGCACGCGCGCGGAGGGCGACGCCGTCACCACCAGCCGCTTCATGGACAACATCATGGCGCCCCCGTTCTGGCGCATGGCGCTGCGCGGCGCGGGCCTCCGCGATGACGTGCCGGTGGACCGCTGGCAGATCTGCCGCTTCACCCCGCCCTCGCACGTGATGATCGAGGTCGGCGTCGCGCACGCGGGCCGCGGCGGCTACGAGGCCGCGCCCGAACACAAGGCCTATTCGATCGTGGTGGACTTCATCACCCCCGAGACCGAGACCTCGATGCACTACTTCTGGGGCATGGCGCGCAACTTCAATCCCGGCGACCGCGCGCTGACCGCCGCCATCCGCGAAGGCCAGGCGAAGATCTTCGCCGAGGACCTTGCCGTGCTGGAAGCCCAGCAGCGCAACCTCTCGGCGCATCCGGCGCGACGCCTGCTGGTGCTCAACATCGATGCCGGCGGCACGCATGCGCGCCGGGTGATCGACCGTCTCGTCGCCGCCGAGCGCGCGACGGCGCCGCCGGCGCTGGCGGCCTGAGGCCGGCGCTCGCGGCCGCGGCCGCCGTCATCGGACGGGTCGTGCCGGCATGGGCGATCACCTGAGCAGCCGACGCACCGAACCCGCCGCCGGTCAGGTCCGCCGCGCGCTCGACGCGCGCGGACCGCGCCGCCGGTACCACGACGGACGCTCCGCGGGATAGCGCTCCGCCGGGTGCGGCAGGCGTTCCCGCTCGAGCCGAGCAAAAAGCTGCGCCGCGAATTCGGCAAACAACTGCACGCGCGGCAGACGCCGGTGCGCGGGCCTGAGAAGCAGGTTCACCGGCGGTGATTCCTTGCTTTCCCAGTCCGTCAGCACCGGCTCCAGCCGCCCCGTTCGCAGGTGCTCGTGCACGGTGAGGTCGCTGAAGCGGGCGCAGCCGGCGCCCTCGAGCACGGCGCGCACCAGATCGTCGCGATGATCGCTGACCAGCCAGCCCTGCACGGCCGCCGTCTCGGTGACGCCTGCACGCTCGTAGGTCCACAGGTCGAGGGCGGTGCCTTCGGCATCCCGGTAGACGAGGCAGACATGCCGCTCCAGTTCCTTCGGCGAGGCCGGCATGCCATGCTTGCGCCAGTAGTCGGGGGTGGCGCAGACCAAGAGGCGGGTCTGCGCGATGCGGCGCTGCACCCAGTCGATCGCATCCGGCCAGCCGAACAGCAGCAGCACTTCCGCGCCGCCGCCGTCGGGAAGGACCGAACGGTCCGCATTGCGCAGTTCGATCTGGATTTCCGGATGCCGCGCATGAAACGCCGGCAACGCCGGCGCCAGACAGTGCTCCGAGAGGTAGGAAGGCGCGCCGACCACCAGCGTGCCGGTCGGACGGGTGGAGGCGTCCGCGATCTCCTCGTCGGCGCGCGCCAATTGCAGCAGGAGCGCGCGGCAGAGTTCGAAGTAGCGCGCGCCGTCCGGCGTGAGCGAGACGCCGCGGTTGGTCCGGTCGACCAGCCGCACGCCGAGCCGGCGCTCCAGTTCCCCCACCAGGCGCGTCATCGCCGGAACGGTCACCTGCAAAGCGCGCGCGGCCTTGGAGAAGCTGCGCGCGCTCGCCGCGGCAACGAAGTACTCCAGCGCGCGCAGCTTGTCCATGGCGCCTCCACGAAAAGGGTGCCGGCATTAATATTCCATTAAAGCGAATCTTGCCATACCGGCGCTTCCGGACCGGCTCGCGTCTGGCCCACAATCGCCCAATCGCATTCGGCAAGGATTTGACGTGATCACACTTGGCAGCGACATCGGCGGAACATTCACCGACTTCGTCGAGGTGGACGAATCCAGCGGCCGGATCGGCGTATACAAGTGCTTGACCACGCCCGGCGATCCGTCCGAGGCGATCGAAGCCGGGGTTAGGGAGTTGTCCGCGCGGCGCGGCACCGACGCGTCGGCGCTCGACGTGCTGGTGCATGGCACCACCCTGGTCATCAACGCGGTCATCGAACGCAAGGGGGCGAAGACGGGCCTGTTGACCACCCGCGGCTTCCGTGACGTTCTCGAGATCGGCCGCGAGAAGCGCTTCGACGCCTACGACCTGCAGATCCAGTTCCCCGAACCCCTCGTGCCGCGGCATCTGCGGCTGGAGGTGGACGAGCGCCTGCACGCCACCGGCGCGGTCATCGCCCCGCTGAACGAAGGCAGCTCGCGCGAGGCGATCGCCACGCTGCTCCAGGAAGGCGTCGAGTCGATCGCCGTTTGCCTGCTGCACGCCTACCGCAACCCCGCCCATGAACGCCGGTTGCGCGAACTCATCCTCGAGCTAGCGCCCGCCCTGCCGGTGACGCTCTCCAGCGACGTTCTGCCGGAGATCAAGGAATACGAGCGCACCACCACCACGGTGCTCAACGCCTATGCCAAGCCGGTGGCGTCGCGCTACCTGGGCAGGCTCGAAGAGCGCATGCGCTCGCTCAACTTCCGGGGCGAGCTCCTGATGATGCTTTCCAGCGGCGGCATCAACTCGGTGGCGTTCGCGCGCGAGTTCCCGGTGCAGGTGATCGAGTCCGGGCCCGCCGCCGGGACCCTGGGCGCCGCGCACTACGCCAAGCTGGCGCAGCTGGACCGCGTGCTCGCCTTCGACATGGGCGGCACCACGGCCAAGATGGCGCTGGTGGAGGACGGCCGCGCCCTGCGCACCCACGATTTCGAGGTGGCGCACGTGCACCGCTTCAAGCGCGGCAGCGGCATCCCGGTGCGCGTTCCGGTGGTGGACCTGATCGAGATCGGCGCCGGCGGCGGCAGCATTGCGCGGCGCACACCGGTGGGCACGCTGCAGGTTGGCCCGCAGAGCGCTTCCGCGCAGCCCGGCCCGGCCTGCTACGGCCAGGGCGGCACCGAGCCCACGGTGTCGGATGCGGACCTGCTGCTCGGCTATCTCGACGCGGACCATTTCCTCGGCGGCCGCATGCAGCTGGACCGCGGCGCCGCCGAGAAGGCGATCGCCGCCTCGCTTGCGGGTCCGTTGCACATGACCGTCGAGGCTGCCGCCTATGGCGTCTACGCCATCGTCAACGAGAACATGGCCGCCGCCGCCAAGGCCTATGTCAGCGAGCAAGGGGTGAGTTCCCGCAGTTGCGCCCTGGTCGCCTTCGGCGGCGCCGGACCGGTGCATGCGTGCGACCTTGCCGCGCGCCTGGGCATCGAAACGGTGCTGGTGCCGCCGCGCGCCGGCGTCGCGGCCGCGTTCGGCATGATCGTCGCGCCGGTCACCTACGACGCGGTGCGTTCGCGGCGCATCCTCTACCGCGACCTCACCCCGAGGCTGATCGACGAGGTGCTGGAGGACATGAAGGCCGAATGCGCCAGGCACCTGCCGAAGACCGTCGACCCCGCCCAGGTGCGCCACGAGGCGAGCGCGGACGTGCGCTATCTCGGCCAGGGCTATGACGTGGCGGCGCCGATTCCGCCAGGGGCCACGGGGGCGGAGGCGATCGCTGCAATCCGCGCATCCTTCGAGAAGACCTACACGCGGCTCTATGGCCGCATCTATGCGGATCTTCAGCTGGAGATCATGAACTTCCGCTTGTCGGCAAGCGTGAGCCGCCGCGTCGCGGACGCGCCGCCCGCCATCGGCAGGGTGGGCGGGGCGAGCAAGGTCGGAACGCGCCAGGCCTTCTGCCCGCGGGAAAAGGCGTGGAAGGAGTTCACCGTATACCGCCGCGACCGCATCGCCGCCGGCGAAGCGCTGGCGGGGCCGGCCATCGTCGAGGAGGATGAATCCACCACCATCGTGCCTGCGGGCGCCAAGGCGAGGGTGGACGAACATGGCAGCCTGATCGTCACCCTGCCCGGATCGCCGAAATAGAGCAAGGAGAAACTCATGAACCACGCCGTGAAGCAGGATCTCGACCCGATCACCCTGGAAATGCTCTGGCGCCGCCTGGTCTCCATCGTCGGCGAGCTGGGCTCGACGCTGCGCCGCACCTCGTTCTCGTCGGTGGTGCGCGACATCGGCGACTACGGCTGCGCCATCTTCGATGCCCAGGCGCGGCTGCTGGCGCAGACGCCGGACAGCACGCCGGGCCTGTGCGGGCCGCTCGGCCACATGCTGCGCAAGATCCTCGAGGCGATCCCGCCGGAGACCATCGACGAAGGCGACATGCTGATCGGCAACAACCCGTGGGCGGGCTCCGGCCACCACAACGACGTCACCATCGCGCTGCCGGTGTTCTACCAGGGCCGCGCCGTCGGCTACGTGGTCACTTGCTGCCACCACGTCGACATCGGCGGACGCCGCGCCACCACCGAGAGCCGCGACAACTTCGAGGAAGGCCTGCGCATCCCGATGCTGAAGTTCTACAGGCGCGGGCAGCCGAACACCGACGTGATGGCCTTCATCGCGCAGAACGTGCGCTCCCACGAGACGGTCATGGGCGATCTCAGCGCCCAGGTGGCGGCCTGCCACGTCGGCGGGGAGCGCATGCGCGAGATCTGCGCCGAGATGGGCTGGGCGAGCCTGAAGCCCCTGGCCGACGAGATCGTCGCGCGCAGCGAAGTGGTGACCCGCGCGGAGATCCGCAAGCTGCCGAACGGTGTCTACCGCCACGAGGCCAAGATCGACATCGTCGACGGCCAGACGCTCACCATCATGACGGCGGTGACCATCGACGACGACGAGATCACCGTCGACTACACCGGCACCTCGCCGCAGGTGAAGGCGGCGATCAACTGCACCCTCACCTACGCCAGCGCCTACACCACCTTCGGCGTGCTGTGCCTGCTCGACCTGCCGGTGCCGGTGAACGAGGGCACGCTGCGGCCGATCAGGATCATCGCCGAGCCCGGCAGTTGCCTGAACTGCACGTTCCCGGCGCCGGTGTTCGGGCGCACGGCGATCGGCAACTTCCTGCCGGACATGGTGTACCTGGCGATCGCGCCGGCGGCGCCGGACCGGGTCTGCGGCGGCGCCGGCGCCACCCCCATGTGGGGCCAGTACATGTTCGGCAAGCGCCGCGACGGCGCCGATTTCGCGCCCTTCAACGTCGCCAGCGGCGGCCTCGGCGCGCGCGCCACCAAGGACGGCGTGTCCTGCCTGGCATTTCCCTACAACGTCGGCAACACGCCTGCGGAGATCGTCGAATCCGAAGTGCCGATGCTGGTCGAGGAACGCTCCCTCTGGCAGGATTCCGCCGGCCCGGGCAGGTTCCGCGGCGGCTTCGGCCAGAAGTACGTGCTGAGGATGCTCGACGGCGAACTCGGCCCGATGGGCGACGTGCTGGCGAGCTTTCGCGGCGGGCGCTTTGTCCATCCGCCCGAGGGTGTGCTGGGCGGCGGCGCCGCACCCAACGGCTTTCTCAGCATCGCCGGCGCGAAAGAGGATGCCGGCCGGCAGGTGCTGGTCAAGCCGGGCGACCGCATTGTCAGCCACATCCCTGGCGGCGGAGGCTACGGCAATCCACGCGAACGCGATCGCGCCGCGATCGCGATGGACCTGAAGAACGGGCTCATCAGCCCGGAACACGCCAAGCAATACTACGGGTACGCTGCGCCATAGACACCAAGGGAGATTGCGCCATGAAATTTCGCCAGGTCGCCACCGTCATTCTCGCCGCCGCCGGACTGCTGGCCGCGGGTTCCGCCGCCGCGCAGGCCTATCCCACTCGTCCGATCCGGCTGATCGTGCCCTGGACACCGGCGGGCACCGTGGACATTGCCGCGCGGCATCTGGCCGAGCGCCTCGCCGCACGCCTTGGCCAGCCGGTGGTGGTCGAGAACCGGGCCGGCGCGACCGGCCAGGTGGGCTCCACGGCCGTGGTGCAGGCGCCGCCAGACGGCTACACGCTGCTGGCGATGTCGGCGACGGTGCATACGTTCTCACCGAACCTTGCCCGCAAGTTTCCCTTCGATCCGATCGACGACTTTGCGGTGGTCTCGCAGATCGTGTCGTTCCCCTACGCCATGGTCGTGCCCGCGAACAGCCGGTTCAGGACCGTGGCCGATGTCTCCGCCTTCGCCAAGGCCAATCCGGGCAAGGTGTCGTATGCATCATTTGGCCTGGGCAGCGGTCCCTACATGGTGAGCGAGCTTTTCGCCCTGTCCGCCGGCGTGCAACTGCTGCACGTGCCCTACAAGGGCGCCGCGCCGGCGATCATCGACCTGCTCTCCGGCCAGGTGGATTTCTTCATCGACTCGTTGCCGTCGCCCCTCGCTCAGGTGCGGGCCGGCAAGCTGCGCGCGCTGGCGGTGACCACGCCGCGGCGTTCCGATTTCCTGCCCGACGTGCCGGCGATGGCCGAGACCATCCCGGGCTTCGACGCCAGCGTCTGGCTCGGCATCGCGGCGTCCCCGAAGACCCCGCGCGAGATCGTCAATCGCCTCAATGCCGAGATTCGCGCCATCAGCGCCGAGCCGGCATACGTAGAGCGCCTGCGCAGCACCGGCCTCGAGGCTGCGGCCAGTGCATCGCCCGACGAGTTTCGCGCCTTCCTCATCGCCCAGAAAAAATACTGGGGCGACTTCGTGCAGAAGGCGAAGATTCCGCTGTCCGACTAGGCGCGAATCACAGATGCGGCTCGCCCGGGTGAAGCCCTGCCGGCGGCCGCACAAGTGCAGTTCGCCAGCCTCCTCGACAGCGAGGTGACGATCCTCAGGCGCTCCGCGGCGAAGGCGGATTCGTTCCGAGTCGCCGCACCCTCGCAAAGAGGAACAGCACGATGCCCAGGTTGACGAGGTTCCACACCACGCCGTTGACGAAGGCGGCATGGTACGAGCCGGTCAGGTCGAACACCTTGCCCGACATCCAGCCGCCCAGCGCCATGCCGAGCAGCGTGCACATGATCACCGTGCCGACGCGCGCGCCGGCTTCCTTCGGGGCGAAGTACTCGCGCACGATGATCGCGTAGGCGGGCACGATGCCGCCCTGGAACAGGCCGAACATCGCCGAGACGATGTAGAGCGAGAGCAGCGAGTCGAACGGCAGGAAGAACAGGAGCGCGACCCCCTGCAGCGCCGAGCCGAGCAGCAGGGTACGCATGCCGCCGATGCGGTCGCAGATCGCGCCGGAGATGAGCCGGCTGACGATGCCGAAGCCCAGCATCAGCGAGAGCATCTGCGCGCCGCGCGCCGCGCCGTAGCCGAGGTCGCCGCAATAGGCGACAATGTGGACCTGCGGCATCGACATCGCCACGCAGCAGGCCACGCCGGCGACGCACAGGAGCGCCTGCGCCTGCCCCGGCGTGAAGCCGAACGGGCGGTCCGAGGCGTGGGTCGCCAGGGTCGCGGTCCCGGGCGCGGCGACCGTCGCCATCGGCGGGCGCCTGCGCATCATCGGCGCCAGGGCCAGCATCGAGAGGCAGGAGATGCCGGCGAGCCAGAAATAGGTCTCGCGCCAGCCGAGGCTGGCGATGAAGTGCTGGACGATCGGCGGCCACACCGTGCCGGCCAGGTAGTTGCCGCTGGCGCAGATCGCGACCGCGATGCCGCGCCGGCGCACGAACCAGAGCGAGGTGTCGGCGATCAGCGGCGCGAAGGTGGCGGAGCTGCCGAGCAGGCCCAGGAGCACGCCGTGCGCGAGGATGAAGCCCCAGATGCTGGTCGCCATGCCGGCGGCGACGAAGCCCAGGCCCAGGCAGACGCCGCCGATGATGATCGGCACCATGATGCCGAAGCGGTCGGCCAGACGGCCCATCAGCACGCCGCCGACGCCGAAGCCGATCATCTGCAGCGTGTACGGCAGCGACGCGTCCGCGCGCGCGACGCCGAACTCGGCCTGCACCGCCGGCAGCGCGACGGCGACCACGTACATGCCGCAGCCGCCGATGGTCATGAGGATGAGCGTCACCCCCAGGCGCAGCGCGGCATAGGGCGAGTCGATCAGGTCTTCCGGCGACGGCTGCGCCGCGCGGCCGGCGGATGCGGCGGGCGCGTCTTGGTTCATGCGAAATCTCCCGGCCCGAAGGGTATCACCCCGGGACGGGCGCGCGCCGCGGCCTCAGGCGCGCAGGAAGGCCGGCGTGTCGGCGCCGTTCGCCGGCACCGCGGCGCCGCCGCCGGCCGCCGCGGCAGCCGCCTGCGCGCGCCGCTGCGCCAGCGCGG
>JAEUOS010000039.1 GCA_016790695.1 Burkholderiales bacterium | reverse complement strand
CGCGCCTCCGCGCCGATCGCCGAGCAGATCGCCGCCCGGCTGGCAGGCGTGATCACCCTGGACCTGGTGCACGCCGGCGAGCGCCTGCTCGAGAAGGACATCAGCGAGGTCCTGCACGTCAGCCGGGCGCCGGTGCGCGAGGCGCTGCGCATCCTCGAGCGCGACCGCCTGGTCGAGTTCCAGGCGCGCCGCGGCGCCCTGGTGACGGCACCCGATGCCGACGAGCTGCGCGACATCTTCGCGGTGCGCTCGGCGCTGTACGCGATTCTGCTCGAGCAGCTGATGCAGGACCGACCGGCCGACCTCGCCGCTGTCTTCGACGAGCACATGCCGGCGCTCGAGCGCGCAGCAGCCGAGTCCGCGGTCGACGCCTACGCGGTGGCGAGCTTTCTGCTCAATTTCGCCATCGCCGACCTCGGCAGCAACCGCCTGGTCACCGACCTGCTGAAGTCGATCGCGCTGCGCACCCTGCGCTACGTGCGGCTGGGCCTGGCCGCCGCGCCGTCGATGCTGCCCAATTCGGTCCGAAGCTGGCGCGCGCTGGCGCGCGCAGTCGCCAGCGGCGATGCCGCGCTGGTGCTGGAAACCGCCGCACGGCGCATTGCCGACACCCGCGACGCCGCGGTGCGCGCCATCGAGCCGCCTGCACGCGAGCGCCGCGCCGGCGGTCGCGCGGGCGGCTCGGCCGCACCCGCGCCCGTCCGGCGCGCTGCGGGCCGCGCTGCCTGACAGGGCCGGGGGGCCGGCCGACCGTCGCCGCGGCCATGCCCGGGCGCGCGGTCGCGCCGGCCCGGACCGCGCCCGGCCCTACGGCACCAGCACGGTGGCGCCCGCCGTGGCGCGCGACTCCAGCGCGCGATGCGCCTCTCCGGCATCGGCCAGGGCAAAGGTCTGCCGCGGCTCGCTGACGATCTTGCCGGCGAGCACGAGGGCGAACAGCTCGTCAGCCATCGCCAGCATGTGCGACCGCGGGGTCGCGTAGTGCACCATCGCGGGCCGCGTCACCCACAGGGAACCCCTGGCGGCCAGCTGCATGGTATCGATGACCACCGGGCCCGAGCTCGTGCCGTTGCTGACCAGGGCGCCGCGCAGCGCCAGGCTGTCGAGCGACGCCTGCAGGGTGTCCTTGCCGACCGAATCGTAGACCACCGGAACGCCCTTGCCCCCGGTCAGCTCGCGCACCCGCTCGGCGACGTTCTCGCGCGTGTAGACGATGGTGTGCGCGCAGCCGCTGGCGCGCGCCAGCGCCGCCTTCTCGTCGGAGCTCACCGTGCCGATCATGGTGACGCCGATGGCGCGCGCCCACTGGCATGCGATCAGGCCGACGCCGCCGGCCGCGGCGTGATAGAGGATCGTCTCGCCGCCCTTTAGCGGATACACCTGGCGAAACAGGTACTGCACCGTCATGCCCTTCATGATCAGGGTCGACGCGGTGCTGTCGGAAATCCCGGCCGGCAGCGGGATCAGCACATCGGCCGGCATCACCCGCACCTCCGAATAGGCGCCCTGCGGCCCCAGCAGGTAGCCGACCCGGTCGCCGACGCGGATGTCGGCGACCCCGGGCCCGACCGCCTCGACGACGCCGACCGCGTCCGAGCCCAGGCCGCTCGGCAGCCTGGCCGGATAGCGCCCGGTGCGAAAGTAGATGTCGATGAAGTTGACGGCGATGCGCGAATGGCGCACGCGCGCCTCGCCCGGGCCGGGCGCGCCGACCTCCACGTTCTCCAGCTTGAGGACTTCCGGCCCCCCGGTTTCGTGGAAGCGGATGGCTTTGGGCATGGTTGCTCCTGGTGCGGTTGCGTGCCGGCGCGCCGGCGTGATCGTTCGCTCGGGCCCGGCAGCGGCGCGGTGCGGGCCGCGCCGCCGCGGCGACTGCGGATCCCGGAGGCGCGGCGCGCGCACCGCGCCTGCCGGGCACGGGCCTCAGGCGGCCAGCAGGTTCTCGCGCTTGCGGATGAAGCCCTGGTGCCCACCCGCGGGATTGGGCGCGAACCCGTTGGCCGCGAGCGATTCCTCGGTGCTCGCGTAGAAGGTGCCGATGCGGCACAGGCGCTTTGCCGTCTCGCCGTCGGCGATGTCGCGTCCGAACTCGCGCGCGATCCGAACCAGCTGCTCGATCTGGCGCACGCTGCTCATCTTGGCGGCGCGATCCTGCTGCCACAGGTTGTCCTCGATGCCGCAGCGCACGTGCAGGCCCATCGCAATGCCCATCATGTTGATCGGCAGGACGTTGCGCATCGAGGACTCGACGGTCAGCACGGCGCCGTCCGGCACCGCGCGCACGAAATTGGCCAGGTTGTAGAGGTGCGGCGCGTCCATGCCGCCGCTGATCGCCACCCAGTTGAGCACCAGGGGCCCCTTGTACACGCCGCGCCGCATGAGGCGCTCGACCGACTCGAAGCTGTTGATGTTGTAGCACTGGAACGCGCTCTGGATGCCGGCCGCCGAGAGGCGGCGGATGTGCTCCTCGGCCCAGCCCGGCTGGGCCGGCACGGTCATTTCCTTGTAGGCGTTGAACACCGCCGGATCGGCCATCGACGTGCCCTCGATGTCCTCCCAGGCCATGTGCTCGACGATGTTCATCTGCGACGTGTTGACCGTCACCGTCACCTGGTCGGGCTTGGGGTCGAGTTCGGCCAGCATGTGGCGGGTGTCGTCGGACAGCCACTTCGCCTTCGCGCCGTCGCTCTCCGGGGCGAACGAGATCGAGCCGCCGACCTGGATCAGCATCTGCGGGCAGCGCGCGCGCACCCCGGCGATGAGCTCGTTGAACTTGGACAGGCGCTTGGAGCCGCGGCCGTCGAGCTCGCGCACGTGCAGGTGCAGCACCGACGCCCCGGCGTTGTAGCAGTCGATCGCCTTCTGGACCTGCTGTTCCATCGTGACCGGGATGTCCTCGCGGAAATCCTCGGGCAGCCACGACGGCGCGTAGGGGGCGGCGGTGATCACGAGCGGCGGCTGGTTTTCCGGGAACAGATGGCCGTCGAGAAAGTTCATGGATGTCTCCTGGACAGGGTGATGACGAAACGGATCGCGCGACGCGTCAGTACGGTACGTCACCGATGATCCCGGCGCGCTCCATCTTGCGGGCAGCGGGCCAGTAGTCCTGCACCGCGTAGTGCTGGGTCGAGCGGTTGTCCCAGATCGCCACGCTGTTGGGTTGCCAGCGCCAGCGCACCTGGTACTCGGGGATCTGCGCCTGGCTGATGAGGTAGTTGAGAAGGTGGCTCGCGCCGGGCGCGAAGTCCTGGCCGACACGCACGTTCTGCGGCGTGTGGTAGTTGACGAAATGCGAGGCGAACCCGCTGACGAACAGCACCTTCTCGCCGGTTTCGGGATGGGTACGCACCACCGGGTGCTCCGCGGCCGGGTACTGCGCGGCGAGCTTCCTGCGCTGCTCGTCCGGCATGGCCGCGCCGAAGGTGTGCTCGATGCTGTGCCTGGCGCGCAATCCGGCGATCTGCGCCTTGACCGCGTCCGGCAGGCAGTTGTAGGCCTCGACCATGTTGGCCCAGATGGTGTCACCGCCCACCTCCGGGCACTCGATGCAGCGCAGCACGCATCCCATCGGCGGCGCCTGCCGCCACGTTGCGTCGCAGTGCCAGGCGTTCTCGTAGTGCTCCTTCTTGCTGTCGACGGTCTTGTAGATCCGCACCAGGCCCGGGTGGTCGGGGTCGCTGCCGGCCACCGGGTGATCCTCGAGCTCGCCGAAGCGGCGCGCGAAGGCGACGTGCTCGGCGCGCGTGATCTCCTGGTCGCGCAGGAACAGCACCTTGTGCCTGAGCAGCAGAGCGCGGATCGCGGCGAACAGCGCGTCATCGCGCGCGGCCTCGGCCAGGTTCACGCCCTGCAGCTCGGCGCCGATGCTGCACGTCAACGGCCGTACCTTGATCGAGCCGGCATGGACGTACGCGGCGCGCCGTTCCGGCGCGGCAACCTCGGCAGGCCGCTCGATGTCGACGGCAGCGGTCATGGTCATCTCTCCCGAAGAGCGTTACTGGTTCAGCCTGATGTTGAAGGCCCTGACGATGCCCGCGTTGCGTTCATGCTCGGCGCGCACCGCCTGCGCCAGCTGGGTGGGGGTGCCGCCCGGGGTGAGCTCGAATCCCGCCCCGGTCAGGCGCTCGCGGACCCGGGGTGCCGCGGCCGCCTTCTGGACCGCCGCGTTGATGCGTTCGACCGTCTCCGCCGGCAAGGCCGCAGACGCCACGACGCCGACCCAGTTGCTGAAATCGACGTCCGGAAGATCGAGTTCCGCGAACGAGGGCACCCCCGGCAGCAGATCGGTGCGCGTACGGCCGGCGACCGCGAACGCCTTGAGCTTGCCCGCCTTGATCTGCGGCAGCGAGGTCGCCATGCCGTCGAACATCACCGGAATCTGCCCGCCGATCACCTGGGTCAGCGCCGGAGGCGAACCCGCGAACGGCACGTGGACCAGGTCGAGTCCCGCCTTCTGGTTCAGCATCATCGCCGCGTAGTGCGACGCGGTGCCGGTACTGTAGGACGCGATGGAGAGCTTGCCGGGATTGGCCCGGGCGTAGGTGACGAACTCCCTGACGCCGGTGGCCGGTACGCCCGGATGCGCGACCATCACGAGCAGGCCCCTGACCGCGGCGGTTACCGGACGCACGTCCTTCAGGGGATCGAAGCCGCCCTTGAGGACATGCGGAATCTCGGTCAGTACGGTGCTCGCGGTGACCATGACGGTGAGGCCGTCGGCTGGCGCGGCGAGCATCGCCTGCATGCCGATGCCGCCGCCGGCGCCGGGCCGGTTGTCGACCACGGCGGTCGTACCCGAATCGGCAGCCAACTGGTCGGCGAGCGCGCGCGCGACCACGTCCATCGTCCCCCCCGGGGGCGCCGGCACGATCATCCTGATCGGCCTGTCGCTCCAGGCCCACGCGCCGCCCGCGGCCAATGCCCACAAACACACCACCGCGCTGCGCGCGACCCGCTTTCCGTCCATGCCCTGGTCTCCTCGTCGTTCCGATCCGCTGCGGCCCGCGGCCCGATGCCGCAGGTGCCGCCGCTCGATGAGGCGCGCATCATGGCATGGCGCCCGCGTCCGAATTTGACATACCGGGACAAAGTATTAACATTTCGGGACAGTCGAACAACCAGGATCCCGGATGTGAGCGCGCGAATCCGCAGCGCGAGTTTGGCCGGCTATGTGGAGCTGGCCTCGTCGCTCGGTCTGCCGGCGCAGCGGATGCTGCGCGAATCCGGCATCGATCCCAAGACGCTTGCCAATCCCGAAGCGCTGATCGACGTGCTCGCGGTCCGGCGCCTGCTCGACGCATCGGCGGCAGCCGCCGGAATCGAGGACTTCGGACTGCGTCTGGTCCCCTCGCGACGGCTTTCCAACCTCGGGCCGATCAGCCTGGTGCTGCGCGAGGAACCCACGGGGCGCCAGGCACTCGAGACCCTGTTTCGCTACATGCGTCTGCTCAACGAATCGCTGCTGACGCGCATCGAGGACAGCGGCGACCTCGTGATCATTCGCGAGGAGTTCCTCCTGAGCGCCCCCGGCACGGTGCGACAGTCGATGGAACTCGCCGTCGGGGTGCTGTTCCGCATACTGTCCGAGCTGCTCGGCCCGGGCTGGGAACCGCGCCAGGTGTGCTTCATGCATCGCCCGCCGCGCGACCTCGCCAGCCATCTGCGCGTGTTCGGCCGGTTCGTCTCCTTCAACGCCGACTTCAACGGCATCGTCTGCACGCGCCGCGACCTCGAGCGCCCCATCGAAGCCGCCGATCCCGCGATGGCGCGCATCGCCCGCCAGTACCTGGACAGCCTGATGCTCTCGCCGGAGGCCAACATCGCGAGCCGGGTGCGTCCGTTGATCGTCGCCCTGCTGCCCGGCGCCCGCTGCACCGTCGAGCGCGTCGCCGAGCACCTGGGCGTCGACCGCCGCACCATCCATCGCCATCTGGCGCGCCGCGGCGAGACGTTCAGCGTGGTGCTTTCCGCGGTGCGCGCGGAACTCGCGACACGCCACATCCGCGACGGCAATCGCCCGCTGGGCGAGATCGCCGATCTCCTGGGATTCTCGGGGTTGAGCGCGTTCTCGCGCTGGTTCCGCACGGTCTTCGGTACCAGCGTTCGCGAATGGCGAAACAGGGATCGCGTCGCATGAGACCGCCGCCCGGTTGCAGTAGGATTGACTGCACGCCGCGATTGACCGCACGCCGGCATCGCGCGCCAGGCCGAAAGGAACAGGAATGACCGCAGCTGACAGCATGCTTTCCGATTCGATGGCATCCGCACCGCATGATCCGGGCGACCGCGACAGCGGCCGCAGGACTCAGCCTCCCCGGCCTGCGCGCCGCCGGTTGCTCGCCTCGCTCGCGGGCGCCGCCGCGCTCGCCGCGATGCCGCGTGCACACGCCCAGGCCTGGCCGACGCGGCCGATCCGCATCGTGCACGGCTACGACAGCGGCTCCAACCCCGACACCGTCGCCCGCGCCATCGGCCCGGCCATGAGCGAGCGGCTGGGCCAGCCGATCGTGATCGAGCCCAGACCCGGCGCGGGCGGGCGCATCGCCACCGCGTACGCCGCCACCCAGGAGGCCGACGCCCACACCCTGATGATGCTCACCGCGGGGGACTGCGTGCTCGCCGCCACCGACCCCGGCCTGCCCTACGACCTGGCGCGCGACTTCGCGTTCATCGGCACGGTGGTGCAGTTTCCGTTCGTGATCATGGTGCGGCCGGCCTCCCCGCTGCGCTCGATCGCCGACGCCATCGACGCGGCGAAGAAGAGCCCCGGCAAGCTCAGCTTCGCGACCCCGGGAGTGCGCACCACGCAGCACCTCGCCGGCGAACTGATCAAGGCCACCGCGGGGATCGACATGCTGCACGTGCCCTTCAAGGGCACCTCGTTCCAGGACCTGATCGGGGGCCGCGTCGACCTGCTGTTCGCCGCCCCGTCGATCTCCACGCCGCAGGTGAAGGCCGGCGCGGTGCGCGCCATCGCGGTGACCGGCAAGACCCGGCTCGATGCCCTGCCCGGGGTTGCCACCGTCGCGGAGACGCTGCCCGGGTTCGACGTCAGCTCCTGGCTGGGGCTGGCGGCGCCGGCGAAGTCGCCGCCGGCGGCGCTGGCGCGGCTGAGCACCGAGCTGCGCGCGGTGCTCGGTCAGGAGACGGTGCGCGCCCGGCTCACCGCGATCGGCAGCGATCCGGTGGGCGGCAGCCAGGACGAACTGCGCGAGCGGGTCGCCACCGACATCCGCAAGTGGCGCGAACTGGCGAAGACCGCGAAGCTCGACGGCTGAGCCGGTGTCGCGGCGGCGCCGCTAGCGCAGCTTCAGCAGCTTCGCCGCATTCTCCTTGACGATCAGCGGCTTGACCTCCGGCTTGATCGCGAGCTTGTCGAAGTCGGCGAGCCAGCGGTCCGGCAGGATCACCGGATTGTCGCTGCCGAACAGCACCTTGTTCTTGAGCAGGGTGTTGGCGTACTGCACCAGCTTGGGTTCGAAGTACTTGGGCGACCAGCCGGACAGGTCGATGTAGACGTTCGGCTTGTGCAGCGCGACCGACAATTGCTCCTCCTGCCAGGGCACGCCCGGATGCGCGGAGATGATCGGCATGTCGGGAAAGTCCGCCGCGACGTCGTCCAGGTACAGCGGGTTGCCGTACTTCAGGCGCAGCCCGCCGCCGCCGCGCATGCCGGCGCCGATGCCGGTCTGGCCGGAATGGAACAGCGCCGGCAGCCCCGCCTCGGCGATGACCTCGTAGAGCGGGTAGACGTCGCGGTCGTTGGGAAAGAAGCCCTGGATGATCGGGTGGAACTTGAAGCCCTTGACGCCGAAGTCCCGGATCAGGCGCCGTGCCTCGCGCACCCCCATCTTGCCGCGCGCCGGGTCGATCGAGGCGAACGGGATGCAGATGTCGGCGTGCTCGGCGGCCGATTCGGCCACCTCCTCGTTGGAGATGCGGCGGATGCCCATGCCGCGCTCGTGATCGACGGTGAAGACGACGAAGGCGATCTTCCGTTCGCGGTAGTAGGCGGCCATCTGCGCGATGGTCGGATGCTTGACCTCGTAGCGGAAGTAGCGGCCGCGCGCCTCGAGCGCCTCGGCCTCGGCCTCGTCGGGCAGCAGGCGCGTCGAGGTCTCGGCGTGGGTGTGGATGTCGATGGCGATGATGGCGTCGAGGTCGATCCCGGACATGGCGTGGCTCCCGTTCACGGAGGGTTGGGTGGTGCGCCCGCCTGCGCGAGCTGGGTTTCGATGATGGCGGTGCGCATCGCGAACTCCGGCAGGATCCAGTCCGCCAGCGCGCGGCGCGGGGCGTCCCAGCGCGCGCCGCCGAAGCCCGCTGTCGCGCCGATGCGGCTCCAGGCCCAGCCGAGCAGCGCCAGCGCGGTCGCGCGCAGGAAGTCGCCGGCGATGCGGTACGGCAGTTCGGCCTGCCCCGGCGCCGCGCGGCCGATGGCGGCGGCCAGGCGCACGAGCGTGCCGAAGCGCGCCGCGTCGGCGCCGGCGGCGCCGAGATCGGCGAAGAACGCCGCGAGGCCGGCGCCGCCGTCCGGCAGGGTCTTGCGCACCAGCAGGTCGATCGCCTGGATCTCGTTGGTGCCCTCGTAGATCATCGCGACCCGCGCGTCGCGCACGATCTGCTCGATGCCCCACTCGCGCACATAGCCGTGGCCGCCGAACACCTGCAGGCAGTCCGAGGCGCCGACGAAGGCCTGCTCGGTGCAGGCGGCCTTGAGCACCGGCGTGATGAAGGCGCACCAGCGCTCGGCCGCCGCGCGCCGCTCGGGCGCGCCGTGGTGGCGCGCCAGATCGAGTTCCAGCCCGGTGCGATAGGCGAGCACGCGCGCGCCGTCGACCCAGGCGCGCTGGGTGTCGAGCAGGCGCCGCACGGCGGGGTGGGCGATGATCGGGTCGGCGGCCGCCGCGCCCGGCGGCGCGCCGGCCGCGCGCGGGCCCGGGGCGCGCATCTGGCGCCGCTCGCGCGCATAGGCGTCGGCCTTCTGCCAGGCCGCGTCGAGCAGGCCGATGCCCTGCAGCGCGACGTGCAGCCGCGCCGAGTTCATCATCACGAACATCGCGCCGAGGCCGCGCCCCGGCGCGCCGACCATCCAGGCGCAGGCCTCGTCGAAGCGCATCACGCAGGTGGGGCTGGCATGCAGGCCCATCTTCTCCTCGATGCGCTCGCAATGCACCGCGCTCCGCGCGCCGTCGGGCAGGAACTTGGCGGTGACGAACAGCGACAGGCCCTTGGGACCCGGCGGCGCGTCGGGCAGGCGCGCAAGCACGAGGTGGACGATGTTGTCGGTGAGGTCGTGCTCGCCGTTGGAGATGAAGATCTTGGTGCCGCTGATGCGGTAGCTGCCGTCGGCCTGCGGCACCGCGCGGGTGCGCACCAGGCCGAGATCGCTGCCCGCATGCGGCTCGGTCAGGCACATGGTGGCGAGCCACTCGCCGGTGGCGACCTTCTGCAGGTAGCGCGCCTTGACCTCGTCGCTGGCGTGGTGCCTGAGGCACTCGTAGGCGCCGTGCAGCAGGCCCGGCGCCATGGTCCAGCCGTGGTTGGCCGCCGTCAGCCACTCGTAGAGGACGCACTCGAGCACCGTCGGCAGGCCCTGCCCGCCGTCCTCGGGGCGGGCGGAGAGCGCCGGCCAGCCGCCCTGCCAGAACGCCCGATACGCATCGCGGAAGCCCGGCGGCATCGTCACGCGGCCGTCCTCGAAGCGCGCGCCGACCTCGTCGCCGCTGCGCGACAGCGGCGCGATCCGCGCGGCGACGAACCGGCCCGCTTCCTCGAGGACCTGGCGCACCAGGGCATCGTCGGCGGCGGTGACCGCGTCGATCCCCGCCAGCGCCCCGCGCAGGCCGGCGACCTCGAGGACGAGCGCGGCGACCTCGTCCGGGCGCGGCTGATAGTCCATCGGCTGACCTCAGGCCCGCGTCATTCGCACTTGGCGCGAATGTCGTCCGGCACGCGGATCGCCTTGATGCGGTTCGGGTCGTCCGGATGCCGGGTGATGAACGCGCGCACCTCGCGGCCCTCGCAGATCAGCGTCTCGCCGCGGGTGACCACGTGCTTCTGCACGAACACCTTGTCGCGCCACTCCTCGACCGAGGTCGCGATCGACAGGGTGTCGCCGTACCGCGCCGCGTTGGCGTACTTGACGTTGATCTCCAGCACCGGCGTGCCCATGATGCCGGTGGTCTTGACCAGTTCGCTCCAGATCGGGATGCCGCAGGCGACGAAGAAATTGAGCGACGCCGCGTCCATCCAGCGCGAGAAATTGGGGAAGAACACGATGCCGGCGGGGTCGCAGTCGCCGAAATTGACGAGGATGTCGGTGGTGACGGTACGTTGCATGTGTGGCCCAGGCGTGAGGAAGCGGGCGCCGCGCGCCTGCGCGGCGACGGGGAGCTAGTCGATCTTCGCTCCGGACTCGCGGATGACCTTCGCCCACTTCTCCGTTTCGCCGCGCATGCGCACGGCAAGTTCCGCGGGCGTGCTCGGCAGGGGCTCGAGCGCCGCCTGCTGAAAGCGCTCCCGGACGTCCGGCGTCCGCAGCAGGGCGGTGATCTCCCGGTTCAGCCGCGCCACGACGTCGGCGTTCGTTCCAGCGGGCGCCAGGATGGCGAACCAGCCGGCCGCCTCGAAGCCGGGCACGCCGGACTCGGCCAGCGTCGGCACCTCGGGCGCGAGCGCGGATCGCTCGCGGTCGAACACGGCGATGATGCGCAATCGATCGGACTTCCACTGCGGGCGCAGGGTCGCGAGGTCGATCACCGCGAGCGAGGTCTCTCCCGCCATGAGCCCGAGCATCGCCGGCCCGCTGCCCCGGTAGGGGATGTGGACGATGAACGTGCCGGTGGTGCGCTTGAGCAGTTCGGCGGACAGATGCATCGCCGTGCCATTGCCGCCGGAGGCGTAGGTCAGCCGGCCGGGCTGGGCGCGCGCAAGCGCGATCAGGTCGCGGGCGGCGCCGACCCCGAGCGCCGGACTGGCGATCAGCACGAAGGGACTGGTGCCGAACGTCGTCACGGGCGCGAAATCGCGCACGGGGTCATAGGCGAGGTTCCTGTACAGGCTGGGGTTCGCCGTCAACCCGCCCGCCGAGGCCAGAACGATGGTGTGGCCGTCCGGCGCCGCCTTGGCCACCGCGGCGAGACCCACGCCGCCGCCGGCCCCGGGCAGGTTCTCGACCACCACCGGCTGCCCCAGGCGTTCGGCGAGGCGCGGCGCGACGATGCGCGCAGCCGCGTCGCTGCTGCCGCCCGGCGGAAAGGTCACCACCAGGCGCACCGTCTTGGCCGGCCACGCAGCGGGCTGCGCGCCGGCGACCGCGGCCAGCAGCGTCGCGACCACGGCAAGCGCCGCACGCGCAGCGCACCCGGGACCGAAGAAGGCGTTCATGGTCGTCACAGGCGGAACAGCCGCTCGGCGTTGGTCTGAAAGAACGCGCGCTTCTGCATGGCGTCGAGCGGCAGCGCGTCCATGGCCGCGACCTCCTCCGGCACGTACTGGTAGGGATAGTCCATCGCGTAGAGCACGCGGTCGTGGCCGATCACGCGCTGCACGTAGGAGATCGGCGGCTCCCAGGCCATGCCGCTGGTGGTGTAGTGGAAGTTCTCGCGCAGGTAGTCGCTGGGCCGGCGCTGCAGCGCCCTGACGCCGGGACTGCGATTCGCCCGCACGATGCCGCCGTGCATGAAATCAACGCGCGACAGCCAGTACGGCAGGCCCTCCCCGAGGTGCCCGAGCACGATCTGCAGGCGCGGGAACCGATCGAACAGGCCGGAGACGATCAGGCGCAGCGCGTGCAGCCCGGTCTCCACGGCAAAGCCGTAGATCGCCGCGTCGAGCGTGCGCGACAGGAACGGCTCGATCATCTGCGGCGGCGGCGTGTTCGGGTGCAGGTAGATCGGCACATCGAGCGCCTCGGCGGCGGCGAAGATGTCCCAGTAGTGGGGGTCGTCGAGGTACGTGCCCTGGGTGTGGGAATTGATGAGCCCGCCCTTCAGGCCAAGCTGCCGCACCGCGCGCTCGAGTTCCTTCGCCGCGGCCTGCGGCGCGTGCGGCGGGATCGCCGCCAGCCCCGCGTAGCGATCCGGCCGGTCGCGAATCGCCTGCGCGACGGTGTCATTGGTCGAGATCGAAAGGGCGGTCGCGGTCTCCGGATCGAATATCTGCACACCCGGCGAGGTGAGCATGAGCAGCTGCATGTCGATCCCGGCGGCTTCCATGTCCGCAATCCGCCGCTCGCCGATGTCCTGGATCCGCTCGAACAGCAGGCGCGCGCGCTCGCTCTGGCTGGTGCCGAAGAAACCCCAAAGGCTGTAGAAGCCGGGGTCGACGATGGATTTCGTCTCGAGGATGCGCAGGTACATGCGCATCATTTCGGGAGTGATCCAGCCTTCCTCGGTGGCTATGCGCCGGTAGTCGGTTGATCGGGCGATCGCCACGGTGCCCCTCTCCTGTTCCTGATTGCAATCGCCAGTATGCCGCAAGCCCGTCCGGCCGACGCTACGCGCCGGGCCGCCGCGCCACCAGCGTGCGCGCGCCCGGGATCTCGGCATACAGCTCCTCGACCAGCGCCGCGCGCGCCTTGAGCACCGCGCGCTGGTTGATCGACCCCTTGTCGGTGGCCTCGCCGATGTCGAGCGACGGCGGCTCGGCCATGACGATCGCGCGCACCACCCGCGAGGCGCTGCCGGTGCCGGCCGCGAACACCCGGTCGAGCAGCTGCTGGAACACCGCGCGCACCGGCGCCGCTTCAAGCACGCCGGCCGCATCGGCACCCGCGGGCAGGTCGGGGCACAGCGCGCGGCAGGCGTCGAGCGCCGGGAACACCAGCATGGCGACGTCGTCGCGGTCGTGGCCGGCGATCACCACGTCCTGCACGTACGGCGCGCCCAGGCCGATGATCAGCTGGCGCAGCGGCCCGACGCTGACCCAGGTGCCGGTCGCAAGCTTGAAGTCCTCGGCGACGCGGCCGTCGAACAGGAGGCCGCGGCCGGGATCGTCCGGGTCGGCGAAGCGCAGCGCGTCGCCCATGCAGTAGAAGCCCTCGTCGTCGAACGCGGCGCGGGTGAGCTCGTCGTGCTTCCAGTAGCCCGGCGTGATCGACGGGCCGCGCACGCGCATCTCCAGCTTGTCGCCAGCGGGCACCAGCTTGAGCGTCACCCCGGGCATCGGCAGGCCGACGTTGCCCGGCCGGTCGAGGTGCCAGTTGGCGAACAGCGCCGCCGGCGCGGTCTCGGTCGAGCCGAGGCTGGTGACCATGGCGATGCGCTCGCCGACGGTCGCGACCGCGAGGCGCTGCAGTTCGTCCCACACGTGCTGGGACAGGCCGGCGCCGGCGTAGAGCATGAGGCGCAGGTTGCGGAAGAAGTTCTCGCGCAGGGCGGCGTCGCGCTCGAGGTAGGGCAGCAGCGCCTCGTAGCCCTTGGGCACGTTGAGATAGAAGGTGGGCGACACGTCCTTCAGGTTGGCGACGGTCGCCTCGATCTGGCCCGGCAGCGGCTTGCCCTCGTCGATGTACAGGGTGCCGCCGTTGAACAGCACCATGTTGAAGTCGTGGTTGCCGCCGAAGGTGTGGTTCCACGGCGGCCAGTCGAGCAGCACCGGCGGCTCGTCCTCGAGGAAGGGCAGCACGGCGGCGATCATGCGCTGGTTCGCGCACATCATGCCGTGGGTGTTGATCACCGCCTTCGGCATGCCGGTCGAGCCGGAGGTGAACAGGAACTTGGCGATGGTCGCGCCGGTGATGGCCGCGTGCGCGCGCGCCACCGCCGCGTCCGGCGCGGCGGCGGCAGGGTCGGCCGCGAGGTCGGAGAAGCGGGTCGCGGCGCGGCCGGGCGGCGCCGCACGGGTGACCAGGAGCTCGGTCGACGGCGGCACCGCCGCGGCGATCGCGCGCGCGAACGGCACGCCGTCGGCGGCGAACACCAGGCCCGGCTGCAGCAGGTCGACGATGTAGCGCAGCTTGTCGAAATCCTTCGAGACCAGCGAATACGGCACCGAGATCGGCGCGAACGGGATGCCGACATGCATCGCCGCCAGCGCAAGCAGGGCGTGCTCGATGTCGTTGCCGGACAGGATCACCAGCGGTCGCGCGGCGGACAGGCCGCGCGCGAGCAGCGCCGCGGCGAGGCGCAGCACCTGCGCGTGCGCCTGCGCATAGGTGACGGTGCGCCACGGTCCGGCCGGCGTGCGCTCGGCCAGATAGACCTGGTCGCCGCGCTGCGCGGCCCAGCGCGCCAGCGGCGCGGTCAGCGCGCGCTCGTACGGGCCCAGCGCGTGCGGCGAGCGCAGGATCAGCGCGCCGTCGGCGCGCCGCTCGAGCACCGTGTCGGCGGGACCGAAGCGCACCGGGCGGACCGGCGCATTCCTGTAGCTCGCGCCCATCGTCAGTCGGCCTTGACCTTGCCGGCGCGGCCGGCGAGGAACGCCTGCACCCGCTCGCGCGCTTCCGGCGCGCTCGAGGCGATGGTCGCGATCAGCGACTCGGTGAACAGGCCGATCTCCTGGGTCGAATCGGCGATCCGCGGCAGCGCATGCATGACCGCGTAGTTGGTCATGCCGGCGTTGCCGGCCATCTTGCGCGCGAGTTCCACGGCCTTCCCGAGCGCTTCTCCCGGCGGCACCAGGTACTGGGCAAAGCCCCGCTGCGCGCCTTCCTGCGCCTTGTAGACGCGGCCGGTCAGCATCATGTCGGTCATGCAGGCCACGCCGATCAGGCGCGGCAGGCGCGCCGAGCCGCCGCCGCCGACGAAGATGCCGCGCTGGCCCTCGGGCAGCGCGTAGAACACCGTCTCGTCGGCGACCCGCACGTGGGCGGCGGCCGCCAGTTCGAGCCCGCCGCCGATGACCGCGCCGTGCATCGCCGCCACCACCGGAATGCGGCCGAACTGGATCTTCTCGAACGCGATGTGCCAGGAGCGCGAATGGTGCATGCCTTCGACGACGTCGCGCACGCGCAGCGTCGACAGGTCGAGCCCGGCGCTGAAGTGCGTGCCGGCGCCGGTGATCACCGCCGCGCGCACGCCTGCGGGCGGCTGCGCGAAGAACCGGTCGAGCAGCGCGACCATGTCGTCGCCGAGGGCGTTGCGCTTCTCCGGCCGGTTCAGGGTGACGATGGCGATCTCGCCGTCGCGGCGCACGGTGACCGGGCGCGCGCTCCGGGGCGCGGCGGTCGCGGTCTTGCGGGTTGCCATGGAATGCGCTCCTTCCTTGGGGAATCCGGCGATCCTGCGCCCGGCGTCGGTGCCGTCGGGTGCGGGATCGGTCAATTGATTATGTTACATAACTAATTGCCCGCCGACAAGACCCTGGGCTCAGGTGCCGGCGATGCGGCGCAGCATGCGTGCGACCTGCGCGCGCTCGGCCGCGCTCCAGTCGGCGAACGCCGCGTTCTCGAGCGCATCGAGGCGCGCGTCGGTCTGCGCGAGCAGCGCGGTCCCCGCGGGCGTCAGCGTCAGCACCTGGTTGCGGCGGTCGCGCGCCAGCACCGCGCGCGTGACCAGGCCGCGGGTCTCGAGGCGGTCGATCAGGGCCACCATGTTGGGCCGCTTGACGGCGAGCGCCTCGCCCAGGTCCTTCTGCGTGACTTCGGCATTCGCCGCCAGGAGCGACAGGATCGAGTACTCGACCGCGCGCAGGTCCGACTGCGCGAGGAGCGCGCCGACGCGCCCGCGCATGACCACCTCGGCGCGGCGCAGGTTGTACCCGATCAGGCGCTGCAGCCGCGCCTGATCGAGCACGCGCGCCGGCGCGGCAGGCGCGCGCCCCGGCGTCGCCCGGCGCGGTCGGCGCGCGTCCGCGGCCACCGGACTCAACCCAGGCGCGGCGCGATCGGCGGCAGATCCGCGAATTCCGCGGCCTGCCCGGTCTTCTGCGCCGCCACCGCGCGCGCGATGTCCGCCGAGTCGAACACGCCGGGCTGCAGCGCATTGAGATAGGCGAAGGACGCCTCGACCCCGTGGTCGCGCGCGTAGCCGATCATCTCCTTGGTTGCCGCGATCGCCATCGGCGCCTTGCCCGCGATCCGCTGCGCGACCGCCAGCGCGCCCGCGACGGTCGCCTCATGGGTGTCGAAGACGCCGTTGACGAAGCCGAGCCGCTCCGCGCGCACCGCGCCGAGCCGATCGCCGGTGTAGGCGAGCTCGCGCATCACCGCCTCCGGAATCTGGCGCGGCATGCGGTTGAGCGTGCCGACATCGGCCATCATGCCGATGTTGATCTCCTGGATGCAGAAGAACGCGTCGGCCGCGCAGTAACGCAGGCAGCAGGCGGTGACCAGGTCGACCGCGCCGCCGATGCAGCCGCCCTGCACCGCGGCGATCACCGGAAAGCGCGCCGCGGCGATCGCGCCGAACGACCGCTGCAGCTTCTTCAACTGCTGGCGGAAGCGCTCGCGGTCGAGCACGCCCGCGGTGCCGAGGGCATCGCCGGAGCCGAACACCGCCAGATCCATGCCCGCGGAGAAGTGACGCCCGGTCGAGGAGATCACCGCAACGCGCGTGCCGCCGGCGGCGTCGAGCGCCTCGAACACCCGCGGGATCTCGGCCCAGAACGCGGGCACCATGCTGTTCAGGCGTTCGGGATGGCTCAGTCGCACATGCGCGACGCCGGCCTCCTCCGAGACATCGAAGCACTGATAGTCCATGCGGTCCTTTCGCTGTTGCGCGCGCACCGGCCGGCGCGGCGCTAGGAACGCTGCGCGCGATCCCTGGCGTTCTGCGCCTCGATCGCCGCGCGCGCCTCGTGCCAGTCGGCGTCCTGCCAGTGGCGCAGTTCGTAGAAGTTGCCGCCGGTTCCCAGGTGGGCGGCCCCGTCCATCATGATCGACTGGCCCGAGAGCCAGTCGCAGCCGCCGCTCATCAGGAACGCGGCGAGGTTCTGCAGTTCCGACATCTCGCCGGCGCGCGCCTGCGGATTGAGCTTCGCCGAGCGCGCACCCGGGGTCTCGCCGGGATTGAGGCGCTTGCTCATGCCCTCGGTGGGAATCTCGCCGGGCCCGACGGCGTTGATGCGGATGCCGTAGCGCCCCCACTCGGCGGCCAGCGACATGGTCATGCCGTGGATCGCGCTCTTGCTCATGGCGGAGGGCACGACGAACGGCCCGCCGTTGAGCACCCAGGTGACGATGATCGACATCACGCTCTTCATCGGCATGCCGGGCTGCCAGCCGCCGCGCGCCTTGACCTCCTCGATCCAGCGCCTGCCCACCGCGTGGGTGACGTAGAACGTGCCGTGCATGACGATGTTGGCGATCGCGTCGAAGCCGCGCGGGCTCAGGTCCTCGGTGCGGCTGATGAAGTTGCCGGCGGCGTTGTTGACGAGCCCGGTGAGCCCGCCCCGGGCGAAGATGTCCTCGACCATCTCCTCGACCGCCGGCGCCTGGCGGATGTCGATCGCGTAGGTGTCGACGCGGCGTCCGTAGCGGTCCTGCAGGGCGCGCGCGGCCTCGTCCAGCACGGCGCCGCGCCGGCCGCAGATCACCGCGTCGGCGCCCAGTTCCAGGAATTTCTCGGTCATCGCGCGGCCCAGCCCGGTGCCCCCGCCGGTGACCAGGATGCGATGCCCGGCCAGCAGTTCCTTGACAAACATGCGCGCTTTCCCCGTTTTCGGCGCTCGACCCGGCGCCAAGGCCGCTATGATAGGCGGCATCGCGCTCGCCTGCCGACTCGGATTCGCCCCCATGCCCCGCCGCCCGCCCCGCCCCGCCGACGCGGATGCCGTATCGAGCCGGGAAAGCCGGCTGCGCCCGCGCAAGCGGCCGGTGCAGGGCCGCTCGCGGGTGACGGTCGAGGCGATCCTCGAGGCGGCTGCGCGGCTGTTCGTGCGCCTCGGCTACGCGAACACCACCACCAACGGCATCGCGGAGCTGGCGGGCGTGTCGGTCGGCTCGCTCTACGAGTACTTCCCGAACAAGGGCTCGATCCTGCTGGCCCTGCTGACCCGTCAGGTCGACGCGACGCTGGCGCTGATGCGCGCGCGCCTCGACGCGGTGCGCGGCCGGCCGCTCGACCAGATCGTCGCGACGATCGCGCGCACCGCCATCGAGGCGCACTACAAGGAGCTCGAACTCAACCGCCTGCTCATCGCCAGCATGACGCGGGTCGCGCAGTGGCGCCACATGGAGCGCGTGTCGTTCTCGGCCGCGGAGCTCATGCGCGACGCGCTGGCCCATCTGATCGACGACCCGGTGCGGCTCGAGCACGCCGCCTTCACCGTCGAGACGCTGGTCGAGGGGCTGCTGCAACGGACCATCCTGTTCGCGCACCGGCTGCCCGGCTACCCGCTGGAGAAGGAGATCGTCGCGGTGCTCACCGGCTACCTCGCGCCGCTGGTGCGCGCACGATGAGCCGCGCGGCGCCCTCCGCGCCCGGCGCGTGGCAGGTGATCCACCTCGAGCGCGAGGCGCCGCGCATGCCCGCGCAGGGCGCCCCGTGCAATGGCTGCGGCGTGTGCTGCGCGGTCGCGCCCTGCCCGCTCGGCATGCTGATCTCGCGGCGCCGCCGCGGCGCCTGCGCCGCCCTGGTATGGGATGACGGCGGCCGCCGCTACCTGTGCGGCGCGGCCAGCCGCCCCGAAGCGATCCTGCCCGCGCGGCTCGGCGCGCTCGCGCCGCTGTTCGCCCGCCTCGCGCGGCGCTGGATCGCCGCCGGCAGCGGGTGCGATGCCGCGCTCGACGCCGTGCCGGCGGCGCGCCCGGGCGGGCGCGGCTAGCGCCAGGTCGCCTTGCGCTTGCCGACGAACGCGTCGACGCCCTCGATGCCGTCGGCGTCCTGCAGGTTGCAGGTCATGGTGCGCCCCGCCAGTTCGTAGGCCTGCGCCAGCCCCATGTCGACCTGCTGGTAGAAGGCGGCCTTGCCCAGCGCGATCGCCGCGGCGCTCTTGGCGCGCACGGCGTCGGTGAAGCGCGCCACCTCGGCGTCGAGATCGGCGGCGTCGACGACGCGGTTGACCAGGCCCCAGTCGCAGGCGGTGCGGGCGTCGATCAGGTCGCCGGTCACCAGCATCTCCATCGCGCGCTTGCGGCCGACGTTGCGCACCACGCCGACCGCCGGCGTCGAGCAGAACAGGCCGTTGTGGATGCCCGAGAGCGCGAACTTCGCCTCGTTCACCGCGACGGCCAGGTCGCACATCGACACCAGCTGGCAGCCCGCGGCCGCGGCCACGCCGTGCACGCGCGCGATCACCGGCTGCGGCAGGGCGACGATCGCCTGCATCATCGCCGCGCAGTCGTCGAAGAGCTTCTGCTGCCAGGCGGCATCGGGATGGGCGTGGATTTCCTTCATGTCGTGGCCGGCGCAGAAGCCGCGGCCCGCGCCAGCGATGACCACTGCGCGCACCGCGCGGTCGCCGGCAACGGCGGCGAGCTCGGCGCGCATTGCCGCGATCATCGCCGAGGACAGCGGGTTCAGGCGCTCGCCGCGGTTCAGGGTCAGCGTCGCGACGCCGTCGCTGACGCTGCGCAGGACCAGCGGCGTGTCGACCACGGACGGATGGAGCGGTGCGTTCATTGCGGTTGCCTCCTCATTCGATCGCGGCGGCCGAACGGGCCGTCTCGCGCAGCACGAACTTCTGGATCTTGCCGGTCGAGGTCTTGGGCAGCACGCCGAAGACCACCTTGCGCGGCGCCTTGAAATGCGCGAGCGCGGCGCGGCAGTGCGCGATCAGCTCGGCCTCGCTCGCCGACGCGCCCTCCTTGAGCTCGACGAAGGCGCACGGCGTCTCGCCCCACTTCGGGTCGGGCGTCGCGACCACCGCGCACGCCAGCACCGCGGGGTGGCTGTAGAGCACGTCCTCGACCTCGATCGAGGAGATGTTCTCGCCGCCGGAGATGATCACGTCCTTGCTGCGGTCGCGGATCTTGACGTAGCCGTCGGGCTGGATCACCGCCAGGTCGCCGGTGTGGAACCAGCCGCCGGCGAACGCCTCGGCGGTCGCCTTCTCGTTCTTGAGGTAGCCCTTCATCGCGATGTTGCCGCGGAACATGATCTCGCCCATGGTCTCGCCGTCGCGCGCGACCGGCTGCATGGTCGCCGGGTCGAGCACGTCGACCGCCTCCTGCAGGGTGTAGGGCACCCCCTGGCGCCCCATCAGGCGCGCGCGCTCGGAGACCGACAGGTCGGCCCACTCGGGCTGCCTGGCGCACACCGCGGCCGGCCCGTACACCTCGGTCAGGCCGTAGACATGGGTGAGGTCGAAGCCCATGCGCTCCATGCCCTCGATCATCGCGGCCGGCGGCGCGGCGCCGGCCACCATCGCGCTTACCTTGTGCCCGATGCCCGCGCGCAGGTGCGCGGGCGCGTTGATGATCGTGCTGTGGACGATCGGCGCGCCGCAGTAGTGGGTCACCTGGTGCGCGCGGATCGCATCGAGGATCGCCCCGGCCTCGACCCGCCGCAGGCAGACGTTGACGCCGGCGATCGCCGCCAGGGTCCACGGGAAGCACCAGCCGTTGCAGTGGAACATCGGCAGCGTCCACAGGTAGGTGGCGAAGTGCGGCAGCGTCCACACCACGATGTTGGAGGTGGCGTTCAGGTAGGCGCCGCGATGGTGGGTGACCACGCCCTTCGGGTTGCCGGTGGTGCCCGAGGTGTAGCCGAGCGCGATCGCGTCCCACTCGTCGTCGGGCCCGCGCCACGGATGGGCGGCGTCGCCGCGCGCGAGGAAGTCCTCGTACTCGACCGTGCCGATGCGTTCGCCGGGGCCGGAATACTCGGCGTCGTCGACGTCGACGACCAGCGGCCTGACCGTGGCCAGCGCCAGCGCCGCCTTCATCGTCGCGGCGAACTCGCGGTCGACCAGCACCACCCGGGTCTCGCTGTGGTCGAGCATGAAGGCGATCGCGGCGGCATCGAGCCGGGTGTTGAGCGCGTTGATCACCGCGCCGGTGGCCGGGATGCCGAAATGCGCCTCGACCATCGCCGGGATGTTCGGCAGCATGACCGCCACCGTGTCGCCGCGGCCGATGCCGGCCCGCGCCAGCGCGCCGGCGAGCCGGCGGCAGCGCGCGTAGGTCTCCGCCCAGGTGCGCCGGATCCGACCGTGGATCACCGCGGTGCGCTGCGGGTACACCGCCGCCGTCCGGGCGATGAACGACAGCGGGGTCAACGGCACATGGTTGGCCGGCGTTTTCGGAAGACCCTGATCGTAGATCGATGTCATGATGCTGGCGCGGACCGGAGAGTCAGTATGATGCGGATTGTAATGAACTCCCCCGCGCGGCCGCGCCCCCTGCCTGCGCCGTTTCGCAGCGCATGAACGACGCGCCGTTCCGCCCCACCCTGCCGCGCCTGGCCACCCGCATCGCCCTCGCGGCGGCCGGGTCGGTCCTGGTCCATGCGCTGTTCATCAGCGGCGCCATGCGCGGCCTCGCCGACGTGTTCAACTGGACGCGCGATGCCGCGCCGCCGCCGCTGACGGTGACGGCGCGTCTGGCTGCGACCCCGAGCCCGCCGCCGCGCGCCGCGCCGGCC
>JAEUOS010000038.1 GCA_016790695.1 Burkholderiales bacterium | reverse complement strand
GCTCACCGCCGACATGCTGGCGGCGATGCGCGCCGCGGTGCCCGCGGCCCGGCACATCCCGCGCGTGATCAACACGCACAACAACGGCGACCACGTGTTCGGCAACCAGCTCGTCGCCGATTCCGAGATCATCGCCTCGCGCGCCTGCGCCGAGGAGATGGAGGAGCGCCGGCCCGAAGGCCTGGCCGAGATGCTCAGGAACTGGCGCGCGCTCGGTCCCGGCGGGCAGTTCTTCTACGAGACCATGGGCCGCAAGTTCAAGTTCGACGGCATCCGCCACACGCCGCCGACGCGCGTCTTCGAGGGGCGGCTCGACCTCAAGGTCGGCGACAAGGACGTGCGCCTGGTCGAGGTCGGGCCGGCCCACACCCGCGGCGACGTCATCGTCTGGGTGCCGCAGGACCGCACCGTGTTCACCGGCGACATCGTGTTCATGAACGGCCATCCGATCCTGTGGGCGGGTCCGGTCGACAACTGGATCGCCGCGCTCGACCTGATGATGTCGTGGGACGTGCAGACGGTCGTGCCCGGCCACGGGCCGATCACCGACCGGTCGGGCCTGCAGGGCCTGCGCGACTACTTCGTCTACATCCGCGACGAGGCGCGCAAGCGCTACGACGCCGGCATGAGCGCCGAGGAGGCGGCCTGGGACATCCGCATGGACGGCTGGTCGCACTGGCTCGACGGCGAGCGCATCGTCGTCAACGTGCACGTGCTGTACCAGCAGTTCTCGGGCGGGGCCCTCAAGCCGCGCGACGAGGGCGAGGTGATGCGCCTGTTCGGGCTGATGCGCAAGTACCGCTGCGACAAGTGCGGCGGGGTGCACGACCCGGCCGCCTGACGGCGGCGCGGCGGGCGGGGACGAACCGCGCGCCGGCGCAGCGGCCGGCGCGCACACGGGGGAGGCGATGAAGGATCGCGTCAGCATCGAGATTTCCGGCGGCGTCGCCGACGTGCGCCTGGTGCGCGCCGACAAGATGAACGCCCTCGACGACCGCATGTTCGATGCGCTCGTCGAGGCCGGCACCGCGCTCGCGGCCGACGCGTCGCTGCGCTGCGTGGTGCTCTCGGGCGAAGGGCGCGCCTTCTGCGCCGGCATCGACCTCGGGCGCCTGGGCGCGAAGGACGCCGCGGCGAGCGCGTCGGCGCTGGCCGACCCGGGCTACCGGCTCGCGCCGCGCACCCACGGCATCGCCAACCGGCCGCAGAAGGCGGCGTGGGTGTGGCGCGAGCTGCCGGTGCCGGTGATCGCGGCGGTGCACGGCGTCGCCTTCGGCGGCGGCTTCCAGGTGATGCTGGGCGCCGACATGCGCTACGTCGCGCCCGACACCCGGCTGTCGGTGATGGAGGTCAAGTGGGGCCTGGTGCCGGACATGGCCGGCACCGTGCTCATGCGCGAGCTCGCGCGCGCGGACGTGATCCGCGAGCTCACCTACACCGGCCGCATCTTCAGCGGCGAGGAGGCGCTGGCCTACGGCTTCGCCACCCGCGTGTGCGCCGACCCGCGCGCCGCGGCGTTCGAGACCGCGCGCGAGATCGCCGCGAAGAGCCCGTCGGCGATCGAGGCCGCCAAGCGCATCTACAACCGCATCGGCGCGCTGTCGGAGGCCGAGGCGCTGCTGCAGGAATCGGTCGAGCAGGACGCGATCAAGGGCGGCCACAACCAGGTCGAGTCGGTGGCCTCGCAGCGCGACCGGCGGCCCGCGCGCTTCGTCGATGCGCGCTGAGGCCGGCGTGCGCCCCGGGGCGCGGGCGGCCGCGCCGCCGCGCTGACGCGGACCGCCGCAGGAACGACACCGACCGCATGCAGCTCCTCGTTCACCGCACCGACGGCAAGACCGGTCGCTACGCGCAGGCCGACAGCGGGCGCGCGCAGATGCTGGCCCGGCGGCTCGATCCGCGCACGCTGTTCGCGTCCGGGCCGATCGTCATCGGCGTGCTCAACCCGTTCTCCGTGCTCAATCCCGACGAGGTGTGCTGGGTCGAGGTGCGCACCGACCTGCCGCTCGCCGTGCAGCTGCCGGCGGGCGTCGACAGCGTGCGGCGCCTCGCCGACCGCGCCGAGTACGAGGCGATCCTCGCGCGCCAGTGGCCGCGCTGGCGCGCGCAGGGACCGGCGGGCGGCGGCGCGCTGGTCGAGGCGCTGGTCGAGCTGTCGTTCCGCGGCGGCGGCGTGCTCCACCTGCACGTCACCGGCACGCGCCAGGACACCGCGCTGGCCGAGCTGGTCTTCGGCGCGCCGGCGATCACGGCGACGTTCGCGCCGGACGGCACGGTCTTCATCAACCCGAAGTGCCTCGTTCGCGCGCGCGTCTACCACAGCCTGCAGGAGGTCGCCTATCCCGCCGGCCTGTGGTTCGCCGAGGCCGACGACATCTGACCCGAACCCGAGGAGCGTCCCCCAATGAACAAGACCACCACAGGCACATCCCGGCGCCCGGCGCCCGCCGCGCGCGGGCGCGCGGCGCGCTTCCCGGTGCTCGCGCCGGCCGCGCTCACGGCGCCGCAGCGGCGCATGATGCGCGCGCTCGTCGCCGGGCCGCGCGGCGAGGGCAAGGGCGGTGCCGCCGCGATCGAGCGCTTCCTCGCGGGCGGACCGTTCAACGCCTGGCTGCGCAGCCCGGACCTGGGCGAGCGGCTGCAGCGGGTCGGCGAATACATCCGCTTCGGCAGCTCGCTGCCGCGGCACCTGAACGAGTTCGCGATCCTGATCGTGGCGCGCTTCTGGACCGCCCAGTTCGAGTGGTACGCGCACCTGCCGATGGCGCTCGACGCCGGGCTCGACCCGCGCCTGGCGGCGGCGCTGGCCGAGAATCGCCGCCCCGCGCGCATGAAGAAGGACGAAGCCGCGGTCTACGACTTCTGCACCCAGTTGCACCGCCGGCACGACGTCACCGACGCGGCCTATCGCCGCGTCGTCGACCTGTTCGGCGAGCAGGGCGCGATGGACCTGATCGGGGTGAGCGGGTATTACACCGCGGTGTCGATGACCCTCAACGTGGCGCGGGTGCCGCTGCCGGACGGCAGGCGCAACCCGCTGAAGCGGGCGCGGTAGCGCGGGCTTGCCGGCGCCGCGCTGCCGGCGGGCCTCACGCGCCGAGGATGCTCGGCTGGTCCAGGGGGCTGCCGGACGGCGCCGGCGGCGCCAGCAGGGCGGCAGTCGCCAGGCCGGCGAGCGCGCCGAGCCCGGCGCCGATCAGGATGCCGAAGGCGGCGCCGAACAGGGCGATGCTGGCGGTTGCGACGCCGGTTGCGACGGTGGCGGTGATGATGGCAGGCTGGATGTTCATTCTGGATTCCCCCCGGATTCCCGCACCGGGCATCGCGGCCCGGTGCGCATTGCGGATGTCGATGAGCCATTTATACGGCGCATCGCCGTCGCGCGAAAAGATGACGTTCGGTAAGACCGGTGCGAAAACGCACCCCTGCGCGCGCGTGCGCGGCCGGCGCGTGACGCGCGTCACACGCACGGTTCGATGCGCGGGAAGCCAGGGGGCCGCATGCGCCTGATCGACGGCATTCCGCTGCCGCTCCTCGTCGTCGTGTCGCTGTTCATGCTGGGTGCGCCGTTCGTGCCCGAGCCGCACCTGCTCGAAAAGGCGCGCCTGCTCGCCCAGGGCGCCCTGACCCGGCCGCTCGACATCGTCGACGTGGTCTGGCACCTGCTGCCGTCCGCGCTGCTCGTCATCCGCCTCGTGCGCAGGCGCCGGCGCGGGTGACGCGCGGCGCGCGCGCAATGGCGGTGCACTAGGCACCGCGCGTGGTGCATGCGCGCGCGGCAGCCGCCGCCGATCGCCGCACCGCCGGTGCGCCGGCGTCTGCGGACCGGCGTACGGGCCTCTGGTAGGTAACGGTACGTGGCCGGTACGCTGCTGGTACGCCGCTTGCTAGGAGGTACCTGTCTCCTCCACTCTGTGGATTGGGCCCTGGCCGCGTGCAGCGGCCGGGGCTCCATTTTTTTGCGGCGCCGGGAGCGCGCCGTCAGCCGGCGACGCGATCCGCGCGCACCAGGATCGCTGGCGGCAGCCGCAGGTCCAGTTGCTGCGCCAGCCGGCGGTTGACCACCAGTTCGACGCGGGTCGGATTCTCGATCGGCAGGTCGGCGGGACGCGCCCCCTTGAGGATGCGGTCGGCATAGCTGGCCATCATCGCGAACACCTCGCGCAGCGCCGGTCCGTAGCTCATCAGGTTGCCGGCCTCGGTGAACTCGCCCCAGCCGGAGATCGCGGGCAGGCGGCGTGCCTGCGCGAATGCCGCGATCGCGCGCGCCTGCCCGAGGATGAGGTTGTCCGGCACCGCGACCAGGCCCTGCGCGCCGCTGGCGCCCGCCGCCTCGAGCGCCGCCGGCACCTCGTCGGCCTTGTACACCGGCAGCCAGGTGAGGGCCAGGCCCAGCTTGCGCGTCGCGGCGAGCGTGGCCTCGTGCTCGAGGCGCCAGCCCGGATGGCCCTGGTTGGCGATCGCCGCCAACCGGCTCATCTGCGGCAGCGCCTCCTTGAGCAACTCGACGCGCTTGGCCGAGAGTTCCTGCGACAGGTTGGTCACGCCGGTCAGGGTGCCGCCCGGGCGCGCGTAGCTCGCGACCAGGCCGGCCTCGACCGGATCGCCATTGATCTGGAAGATCAGCGGCGTCGCGCCGGCCGGCTCGCGCGCGCGGAAGATCATGCCGCCCTGGGCCACGATCAGGTCCGCCTTCGCCTGCACCAGCGCGAGGGTCAGGTCGCGGGCCGTGGTGAAGTCGCCATACTGCGCGTCGATGATGCAGTTGCCGCCTTCGATCCAGCCGCGCTCGCGCAGCCCCGCGCGCAGCCCGTCGAGCGGCACCGCGTCCTGGGCCTGGCCGGAGCCCTTGATGCCGAGCCAGCCGATGCGTGCGGGGCGGCGCGCCGGCTGCGCGCGGGCCGGGCCGCCGAGGGCGGCGAGGGCGGCGCAGGCGCCGCTGGCGATCAGGGCTCGTCGGTCCATCCGCGCATTTTATGCGTGCGGACATCCGTCGTGCACGCCGGACGCCGCGCGCGACACCGCCCGCGCAGCGCGCGGTTCACGCACCCGGCATGCGCGGAGTCGGTGACGGCACGGCCGGCGGCAGCGGATTGTGCACATCCTCGATGCGCAGCGTGCCGTCGCCGTTCTGGCGCGGCGGCGGGCCGTCGCGGCCGCCGGCCGCGGCGAGCAGCAGCGCCAGCACGGTGCCGGCGGCGATGATCAGGTGTTCGGCCTGCATGCGGAACCCTCCCGGATTCACGCGCGCGGCCCGCCAGGGGTGCAGCGGGCCGGAGGCGCAACGGCATTCTGCGCCGTCCGGCGCCGGCGCGCCATCCCCAGAACGGGGGACGACCGGCTAGCCCGCGATGCCGGCCTCGCGCCGCAGGCCGGCGACCACCTTGTCGGCCACCTCGATGGTGCCGGCGGCCAGGCGCCGCGCACGCTCCTCGCGCGAGCGGTCGAACGGCGCGCGCACCGGCCGCGCGGGATCGAGCGGCCGGGTGTCGCGCACGCGCTGCACGTACTCGGCGGCGCGCTGCCGGAATTCGTCGGCGCTGGTGAACAGCGCCGGATTGACGACGAGGACGAAGATGCCGCTGTCGCGCTGCGGCGCGGGCGATGGCACCTGGCCGACCATCATCGCGAGAATCTGCACCATCATCGCCAGGCCCGACCCCTTGTGGCCGCCCCAGACCGTGAACGCGCCGCGCAGCGCGGCCGCCGCGTCGCAGGTCGGCTGGCCCGACGCGTCGAAGGCCTGGCCCGCGGGCAGGGGCTCGCCCAGGCGCGCCTTGAGCGCGACGTCGCCGATCATGACGTCGGCCGTGCCGATGTCCCAGATCACCGGCGCGGCGGCGGTCGGAAAGCCGAAGGCGATCGGGTTGGTGCCGAAGCGCCCCTCGGTGCCGCCGTGCGGCGCGACGATCTGCGTGCCGCTGCCCGCGATCATGCCGGCGAAGCCCGCCGCGGTGATGCGCTCGAGGTAATACGAGTACATCCCGGTGTACCAGGTCTTGGAGGCGCCGACCGCGGCCAGGCCGGTCTGGCGCGCCTTGGCGAGCGCGAGTTCGGTCGCGCGCAGGCCCACCACGTGGCCGACGGTGTCGCCGCCGTCGAGGCAGGCCGTGCTCGGGGTCTCCTGCAGCACCGTGATCGGGCGTCGCGGCGTCGTCGTGTTGCGGATGCGCTCGACGACCGAGAGCGCGCGCGCCAGGCCGCCGTAGCCGAGCCCGCGCAGCTCGCAGTCGACCAGATGGTCGGCGACGATCGCGGCCTCGGCGGCGTCGTAGCCGACGGCCGCCATCGCGGCCTCGACCAGCGCGCGGGCGTCGGCGATGGTGATGTGCATGGTGCGGGTCTCCTGTCGCGTGCGCGGGGCGCTGCGCTGGCGCTACTGCGCGGTCATGCGCGCGGTGCGCACCACCTCGCCCCAGGTGTCGATCTCGCGGCGGATGAACGCCGCGCCCTCCTCGGGCCCCAGGTCCATGACGCGCCCGCCCTGGTTGAGGAAGAGGTCGAACAGCCCCGGCTTGGCGACCGCGCGCGTCAGCGCCTCGCGCAGGCGGCGCACGCGCTCCGGCGGCGTGGCCGCGGGCGCCATCAGCGCGTACCAGTTCTCGAACTCGATGCCGCGCAGCCCGGCCTCGACCAGGCTGGGGATGTTCGGCATCGCGGGATTGCGCGCGCGGCTGGTGGTCGCGAGCGCGCGCATCTTGCCGGCCTTGATGTGCGGCATCATCACCGCCGGGTCGAGGATGCTGACGTCGACCTCGTTGGCGAGCATCGCCACCATCGCCGGCGCGGCGCCGCGGTAGTGCACGACGGTGAAGTCGAGCCCGGCGCGCTGGCGCATCATCTCGGTCAGCAGGTGCGGCGGGCCGCCGACCCCCGAGGTCGCCATCGTGAGCCCGCCGGGCTTGGCGCGCGCCATCGCCAGCACCGCCGCGATGTCCTGCGCCGGCAGCCCCTCGCGGCAGGCCATCAGCAGCGGCACGCCCAGGGTCACGGAGATCGGAACCAGGTCGCGGCGCGTGTCGTAGCCGAGGTTGGGCACCAGCGTGACGTTGACGGCGAGGGCGCCGGTGGTGGCGAAGACCAGCGTGTGGCCGTCGGGCGCGGCCTTGGCCGCCGCCTCGACGCCGACCGAGCCGCCGGCGCCGGTGCGCGTCTCGATCACCACGGGCTGGCCCAGCACCTCGCCGAGCGCGCCCGCGATCAGGCGCCCGCCGGCGTCGACCGGCCCGCCCGGCGGGAACGGGATGATCATGCGCAGCGGCCGGTCCGGCCAGGCCTGCGCGCGGGCGGCATGCGGAACGGGCAGCGCCGCCAGCAGGGCGGCACCGGTGAACTCGCGTCGGCTTACCATTGCGGTCTCCTTTTCTCGACGAATGCGGCGATCCCCTCGCGCGCGGACGCGGTGGCCGCGGCCACCGAGATCACGTCGACGCCGGTGGCGATCGCGGAACGGTAGTCGGCATCCTCGGTCTTCCAGATCATCTGCTTGGTGCGGCTGATCGCCTCCGGGCTGCCGGCGAGCAGCGCCGCGACCACGGTCTCGACCTCCGCATCGAGCGCGGCCGGCGCCACCGCGCGGGTGATCAGGCCCATCTGCGCGGCCTCCGGCGCGCGGATGTTGCGCGCGGTCAGGAGGAGCTCGGTGGCGGCCTTGCGGTGGATGCTGCGGATCAGCTGGATCGTGGTCTGCGTCGGCGGCAGGCCGATGCGCACCTCGGGGTAGCCGATCAGGCAGCCCTCGTCGGCGAGCGCGATGTCGGACCAGCCGGCCAGCATGATGCCGGCGCCGAGCGCGTAGCGCTCGAGCACCGCGACCACCGGCCGCGGGCAGTAGTAGGCGGCCTCGTTGAGCTCGAGCAGCCGCGCGTAGGCGGCGTTGAGCACGTCCATGCCGGCGCCCTGGAGCGCGCGGATGTCGTTGATCTCGCGCCCGGCGCAGAACATGCCGCCGGCGCCGCGCAGCACGACGACGCGGCACGCGGCATCGCGCGCGACGGCGCGGAACGCCTCGGTGAGCGCGGCGATCATCGCGTCGTTGAGCGCGTTGCGGTGCGCGGGGTTGTCGATGCGCAGCGTGACCACGCCGCGCGCGTCGCGCTCGATGCCGATCGCGCCGCTCATACCGCCTCCGCGGAACGCAGCGCCGCGATCTCGGCGTCGGTGTAGCCGAGGTCGTCGCGCAGGATCGTCTCGGTGTGCTCGCCCAGGTCCGGCGGCCGTCCGCCGGGCACCGGCGGCGTCGCCGACATGCCGATCGGCACGCCGCACATCCGGACCGTGCCGCCGCGGCCGTCGTCGACCTCGCGGATCATGTCCATCGCCGCGACCTGCGGGTGGGCGATCGCCTGCGCGACGTCCTGCACCGGGCTGCACGGCACGCGCGCCGCGTCGAGCCGTTCCATCCACGCGCCGGTCGTGCGCGCCAGGAACAGCGGCGCGATGCGCGCGATCAGCTCCTCGCGGCGCGACGAGCGGCCCAGCGCGGTCGCGTAGCGCTCGTCGGTCGCCAGTTCGGGCACGCCCAGCACCTCGGTCAGGCGCACCCAGACGCCGTCGTTGGTCGCGCCGACCAGGATGTGGCCGTCGGCCGTGCGAAACGCCTGGTAGGGCACGATGTGCCAGACCGCCGAGCCGGTGCGCTGCGGCACCACCCCGCCCATGGTGTAGGCGGTGAAGTGGTAGCCGAGCTGGGCGATCGCGGTCTGCATCAGCGAGACCTCGACGTGCTGGCCCTTGGCCTTGCCCTGCGCGCGCGCGAGCAGCGCCGCGATCTCGGCGTCGGTGTAGCCGAGGTCGTCGCGCAGGATCGTCTCGGTGTGCTCGCCCAGGTCCGGCGGCCGTCCGCCGGGCACCGGCGGCGTCGCCGACATGCCGATCGGCACGCCGCA
>JAEUOS010000030.1 GCA_016790695.1 Burkholderiales bacterium | reverse complement strand
CATGCGCTCCTGGAACACCAGGCCCGCATGCTCGCGCAGGGCATGGAAGCGGATCTTCGGCCACATGCCCTCGACCGCGCGCAGCTCGGTGTGGTGCTGGGCGAGAAAGGTCGGCGCATCGACCGCGTCGTAGGCGACGCGGTGGGCGTTGGCATCGATGAAGCGCTTGAGCTCGGCGGGGTCGTCGGATGTCACCCAGCGCGCCAGCTGGTAGCGCGACGGCGCCATGCGCGCGGCGGCGCCGTACTCGTGCTGCAGGCGGTGCGCCACCACCTCGAACTGCAGCTGCCCGACCGCGCCCAGCAGCAGCATGCCGCCGCCCTGCGGGCGGAACACCTGGATCGCGCCCTCCTCGCCGAGCTGGGTCAGGCCCTGGCGCAGCTGCTTGCTCTTGAGCGGGTCGACCATCTCCACGGTCTGGAAGATCTCCGGCGCGAAGAACGGCAGGCCGGTGAACTGCAGCGCCTCGCCCTCGGTGAGGGTGTCGCCGAGCTGCAGCAGGCCGTGATTGGGGATGCCGATGATGTCGCCTGCGAACGCGTCCTCGACCAGTTCGCGCCGCTGCGACAGGAACGACACCACGGTGTTGGTGCGGATGTCCTTGCCGGTGCGGCAGATGCGCAGCTTCATGCCGCGCTCGAAGTGCCCCGAGCACATGCGCACGAAGGCGATGCGGTCGCGATGCGCGGGGTCCATGTTGGCCTGGATCTTGAACACCACGCCGGTGAACTTGGGCTCGGTCGGCTCGACCCGGCGCTGGATCGCGCTGCGCGGCAGCGGCGACGGCGCCAGGTCGACCAGCGCGTCGAGCACCTCGCGCACGCCGAAATTGTTGATCGCCGAGCCGAAGAACACCGGCGACTGGCGGCCCGCGACGAACGCGTCGCGGTCGAATGCGGGCGAGGCGCCCATCACCAGGTCGATCTCGCCGCGCGCCTCCTCGAAGGCGCTGCCGAAGCGCTCGACGCAGGCCGGGTTGGCGAGCCCCTCGATGATCTCGTCGTCGTCGGTGACCCGGTCCTCGCCGGCGCGGAAGACGCGCATGCGGTCGCGCTTCACGTCGAACACCCCGCCGAAGCGCTTGCCCATGCCCACCGGCCAGGTGAACGGCGCCGCCGGCATGCCGAGCACGCGCTCGATCTCGTCGATCAGGTCGAGCGGCGCCTTGACCTCGCGGTCCATCTTGTTGATGAAGGTGAGGATGGGGGTGTTGCGCGCGCGGCAGACCTCGATCAGGCGCAGGGTCTGCGCCTCGACGCCGTTGGCGGCGTCGATCACCATCAGCGCCGCGTCGACCGCGGTCAGCACGCGGTAGGTGTCCTCGGAGAAGTCCTGGTGGCCGGGCGTGTCGAGCAGGTTGATGACGCAGTCGCGGTACTCGATCTGCATCACCGACGAGGCCACCGAGATGCCGCGCTGTTTCTCGATCTCCATCCAGTCGGAGGTGGCGTGGCGCGAGGCCTTGCGCGCCTTGACGCTGCCGGCGATGAAGATCGCGCCGCCGAACAGCAGCAGCTTCTCGGTCAGCGTGGTCTTGCCGGCATCGGGGTGGGAGATGATGGCGAAGGTGCGCCGCCGCCGCACTTCCCGGGTAATCAGATCATTGGACATGCCTTGCAACCCTCGATGATGTGCCCCGGCGTGGACACGCCGCGCGGCTTGCTCCCGACCCGCTGGTGCGGGCCCATCAGGACCGTCGTTCCGATGAAAGGAGCCGAGGTGAAGCGAAAGGCGCGATTATAAGGCGTGGGACGCCCCTACCGGCCGATCGCGAGCTTGACGCCGAACCCGACCAGCAGCGTGCCCGCGAGGCGGTTGAGCCAGGTGGTCAGGCGCGGACTCGCGCGCATGCGCTCGGCGGCGAAGTGCGTGATGAGGATCACCACGACGCAGTAGAGAAAGGTGAGGCAGGCGATGGTGATCGCCATCGCCGCGAAGGTGACGAGACCGCGGTGCCGCGCCGGGTCGACGAACAGCGGAAAGAACGCCATGTAGAACGCGATCGCCTTCGGGTTGAGCAGGGTGATCAGCATGCTCTGCCGGAAGAATCGGCGTGCCTCCATGTTGAGAATCGGCGCGTCGCCGGGCTTGGCCACGAACATGCGCACGCCCAGGTAGGCGAGGTAGATCGCGCCGACGTACTGCACCACCGAGAACACCGTCGGGTTCGAGGTGAGCAGCGTCGCCACCCCGGCCACCGCGAGCCACATCAGCACCTGGTCGCCGGCGATGACCCCGGCCGTGGCCGCCAGCCCGCCGAGGATGCGGCCCTTGCTGGTCGAGGTGATGATCGCGAGGTTGCCCGGCCCGGGAATGGCCAGGAAGACGATCACCGCGACGACGAAGGCCCAGTAGTCAACGACGCCGAACATGATCTCTCCGCGACCCCGGGCGATGCGACGGCCCCGTCATGTCAGACCCGGGCCCGGCCGTCGCCGGCGAGCGCCGCGATCTCCGCCGGCGTCAGCCCCGCCTCCGCGAGCAGCGCGGCGGTGTGCTGTCCGAGCCGCGGCGCCGGCGCCAGCGCCTGGCCGTCGGCGCGGTCGGCCTTGACGCCGGCGCCGAAGTCGACCAGGGTACCCTGCGCGTAGGCCGTGCGGCGCTGCGGCAGCGTGAGCAGGTTCTCGCTCGTGGCGCGCCGCACGAACTCGGCGAGCGTGACCAGGCGGGCGCAGGGGACGTCCTGCGCGGCCAGTTGCGCCTCGAGGTCCGCCGCGGGCATGCGCGCGATCGCGGCCTCGAGAATGGCCTGCAGGCGCTCGCGATCGACCGGCACGACGAAGCCGGCGCCGCGCGCGAGCGCGTCGAGATCGAGCAGGGTCAGGTCCTGCAGCACCTCGGGCACGCCGACGACCGTGCAGAAGATGCGGAACTGGCGTGCGGTGTTGGCCGCCGTGGAGATCCAGCCGTCCGCGCAGCGGAAGGTCGAGGCGCCGGGGCTGCCGGAGAAGCCGCGATTGCCCACGCGCGGCGCGTCGCCGCCGCCCGCCGCGGCGCGCGCCGCTTCCGGCCACATCAGCTGCAGCGCCGCCTGCGCCATCGAGATGTCGAGGTAGGCCCCCGCGCCGAAGCGCAGGCGCCGGATCAGCGCCGCCAGGATCGCCTGCGCGCCGATCATGCCGGTGGCGGTGTCGATCACCGGAAAGCCGACCTTCATCGGTTCGCCGCCGTCGACGCCCTGCATCATCGACATGCCGACCGCCGACTGCACCACGTGGTCGTAGGCGGCACGCCCGCCCCAGGCGCCCTCCTGGCCGAAGCCCGAGATCGACGCGTAGACGATGTCGGGCCTGGCCGCCTTGACCGCGGCGTGGTCGAACCCCAGGCGCGCCACCGCGCCCGGGCGGAAGTTCTCGATGAACACGTCGGCCGTCCGCACCAGCGCCATCAGCGCGTCGCGGCAGCGCGGTTCCTTGAGGTCGATGGCGAGCGACTTCTTGCCGCCGTTGATCGCGGCAAAGCCGACGGTGATGGCCTCGTCGAGGCGGTCGCGCACGCCGTGGCGCAGGATGTCGCCGGTCCGGGGGTTCTCGACCTTGATCACCTCGGCGCCCTGCAGCGCGAGGTAGTGCGAGGCGGTCGGGCCCGCGATCACGTGCGAGAGATCGATGACGCGGATGCCGGCCAGCGCGTCCATCATTCCGCCTTCGCGCCGGAGATCTGGATCAGCTTGGCCCACTTGGCCGACTCCGCCTTCATGAACGCGGCGAACTCCTCCGGCGAGTTCGACACCTCGACCTCGGCGCCGCCGGCCTGGTACTGCGCGCGCAGCGCCGGGTCGGCCATCGCCTTGCGCGTGGCCGCGAACAGCGTCGCGATCACCGGCGCGGGCGTGCCGGCCGGCGCCCACAGGCCGCCCCAGGATTCCTGCACGAAGAGGTCGTCGCCGTAGAGTTCCTTCATGGTCGGCACGTCGGGCAGCGAGGCCAGGCGCTTCGCGCCGGTCACGCCGAGCGCGCGCGCCTTGCCCGACTTGACGTGCGGCACGCCCGTGCCCGCGATCGGGAACGCGAACTGGATCTGCCCGCCGAGGAGCGCCGGCATGATCTCGACCGAGCCGCGGTACGGCACGTGGATGGCGTTGAGCTTGAGCAGGCTCGCGAAGGTCGCGCCGGCGATGTGCGCGGCCGTGCCGACGCCGCCGGAGCCGTAGTTGAACTGGCCCGGCCGGGCGCGCATCGCGTCGGCCAGTTCCTTCGCCGACCGGATCGGGGTGTCGGCGGTCACGATCAGCACCGTCGGCGCGCTGCCGGTCAGCGTGATCGGCGCGAAACTCGTGCCCGGATCGAACTTCGCCTCGGGCCGCAGGATCTTCTGCACCACCTGCGACACGCCCGCGGCGATGAGCGTGTACCCGTCCGGAGGCGCCTGTGCCGCGACCTCGGCCGCGACGATGCCGGCCGCGCCGACGCGGTTCTCGACCACGACGGGCCCGCCGAGCGCCTCGGCCAGCTTCGGCGCCATGCGCCGCGTCTCCACGTCCGGCCCGCCGCCGGCGGCGAACGGGACGATGATCTTGACCGGGCGCGACGGAAAGGTCTGCGCCAACGCGGCATGGCTGGCAATGCACATCGACATCACCGTGAACGAAACGGCCCGGCGAATCCACCTCATATCGGTTCTCCCTTGTCGGTTCCGGCCGCTACTCGGCCTTGGCGCCGGTCATCCGGACGATCGCGCCCCACTTCTCGTACTCCGCACGCTGGAAGCGCATCGCCTCCTCCGGCGTGCTGCCGGCCGCGCTGGCGCCGGCCTGGCGCAGCCGCGCGCGCACGTCCTCGACCTGCGCCGCCCGGGTCGCCTCGCTCGCGAACCTGCGCAGGATCTCCGCGGGCGTCTTCGCCGGCGCGGCGATCACCACCCAGGACCCGAGGTCGAAGCCGGGCACCGCCGCCTCGGCGATGGTCGGCACGTCGGGCGTGCCCGGCCAGCGCTCGGCGGAGGTGATGCCGAGCAGGCGAATCCGTCCGGTGCCGAGGTGCGCGGTGAACGACGGCAGCCCGTCAATGACCATCTGCACGGTGCCGCCGAGGAGCGCCTGCACCGCGGGCGCGCCGCCGCGGAACGGCACGTGCGTCGCCTTGATGCCCGCCTGGGTGAGAAAGCTCTCGGTGATCAGGTGCCCGGTCGACCCGCTGCCGCTGGAGCCGTAGTTGATCGTCCCGGGCTGCGCCTTCGCGAGCGCGATCAGGTCCCTGACCGTCTGCGCCTTGACCTCGCCGTGGACCGCCAGCACCTGCGGGAACTTCGCGATGTGAACCACCGGCACGAAATCGTTGAGCGCGTCGTACGGCAGCGTCTTGAACAGGTGCGGATTGATCGCCAGCGTGCCCGGCGAGCCCACCAGGTAGGTATAGCCGTCCGGCGCGGCGCGCGCCGCCATCTCGGAGCCGATGTTGCCCGACCCGCCGGTGCGGTTGTCGACGAAGAACGACTGCCCGGTCTGCTCGGAGACGCGCTGCATGACGATGCGCGTCACCACATCGGCGGCGCCGCCGGCGGCGAACGGCAGGATCAGGCGCACCGGGCGCTGCGGCCAGTCCTGGGCGAGCGCGGACGCGCTCGTCAGGACGATGCTCAATGCAAGGGCGAACGGCAGGCGCATCGTGAAATCCTCCGGAAAGATCGGCGCGCGGAGCCGGCGGACCGGGCCCGCGCAGGGGCTCAGTGTGACGGCGTGACCACCAGGTCGGTGACGAACATCCGCCCCGGCGCGTGGGTGATGATCTCCGGGATGCCGCAGGCCAGCGCCGCGGCCTGCGCGGTGATGCCGCAGGCCCAGAACACCGGCGTGTGCCCCGCGGGGATCGTGTTCGGCCGGCCCCAGTCGACCTTGGCCAGGTCGGCGATGCCGATCGCCGCCGGATCGCCCACATGCACAGGCGCGCCGTGGCACAGCGCATAGCGGCTGGTGAGCTCGATCACCGGAACCAGCAGGTCGTCCCGGATCGGCCGCAGGCTCACCACCAGCGGTCCGCGAAACACGCCCGCGGGCCGGCATGCGATGCTGGCGCGGAACTGGCCCGGAAAGGCCTGTTCGTCGACCAGGTGCGGCAGGGGAATGCCCGCCTCCAGCATCGCGCGATCGAGCGACAGGTTGCAGCCGGTGAAGAAGGCCACGTGATCGTCGCGCCACAGGGCGTGCAGGTCCCTGACGCGCTCGACCAGCCTGCCCTCGCGCAGCACGCAGTACTCGCCGCAGTCGGTGCGCACGTCGCCGTCGGGCGCGGCATGGCGCGGCACCGGATCGCCGGGATCGGTGACGTCGAGCAGCGGCAGCGCCTTCGGGTTGCGCATGCAGAAGCGCATGAAGTCGAATGCGTGGCGCTCGGGAACGATGGTGACGTTGGCCTGATGGTGACCGAGCGCGAAGCGCTTGGTGTTGGCGCTCCAGGCGCCCTCGCGGATCGCCCGACGGACCTCGCGCGGCGCGGCGTGCTCGAACGCCGCGCGCGTCACCGCCGCCGCCTGCGCCGGCGCATTCACGCGCACAGCTCCAGCGTCGCCGACACGCAGGCCTTGGCCGTGACCATCAGTTCGTCGACGTGCACGCGCTCGTCCGGCGCCGGCCACTCGGGATAGCGCTTGATGTCGCCCGGCCCGAACTGCACCGACGGAATGCCGGCCGCCTGCAGGACGTTGCCGTCGCCGAAGTTGCCGATGCGCTCGACGCTGCCGATCAGGGGCTCGCTGCCGGTGGCCGCGCGGTACCCGTTCGCGACCGCGCGCACCAGCGGATGGTCGTCCGCCAGCGCCGAAGGATCCATGTAGAACGGGTCCTTCGGGCCGTTGGCCGGGATCGTCGCCTCGCAATCGAGCGTCGGATGGTTGCGCCTGACCCGATCGAGCACGCGCGCGACGTCGGCGCGCACGCTGTCGAGGGTCATGCCGGGCACGGTGCGGATCTGGAACACCAGGTCGCACCAGCGCCCGTAGTGGTCCTTGTGGATCGCGTCGTGGCGGATCATCGGAAAGTCGGGCAGTTCCGGATGCCGCCGGAAGCTGAGCCAGCCGCCTTCGGGCACGGGCACGAGGCTGGTGCCGAATTCCCCGACCAGGAGCGCGATCTGCTCGATCGCGTTCCAGTAGGTGTCGCGCGCCTCCTGGGTGAACCGGAAGAACAGGCCCGGCGTGCTGGCACGCAGCTTGACCCGGATCGATCCCACCATCACCGAGCCGATGGTGTTGGCCGAGTGCTCGATGTTGATGCAGTAGTCGGAGCGCACGCCCTTGTCGAGCAGGGTGCGGGTACCGGTGCCGCCGAGCTTGTGCGTGGCCACCGGGCACATCAGCACGTCGCCGCGCAGGCGCACCCCGCACTTGATCATTGCCTCGAGCCCGATGAGCGCCGCCGCCAGGCCGCCCTTGTCGTCCTGGGCGCCGAGACCCCAGATCCAGCCGTTCTCGTACTTGCCCTTGACCGGGTCGACGGTCCAGCCCGGCATCATCACGTTGACGTCGGTATGGCCGTTGAACATCAGCGACTTGCCGCCGCCGGTACCGCGCAGGCGGCCGATCGGCTGCCGGGTCCTCTTGGCGGGGTCGGTCGGGTGGTCGACCTGCATCATCTCGACCTCCAGGCCGAGACCCTGCATGTGCTCGGCAAGGAAGTCGGCGACCTCGCCTTCCTCGAAGTTCGGGCTGGGAATGGCGATCATCCGCCGCGCCAGGCCGACCAGGGCGTCATTGGTGATCTCGCCGAACACCTTCTGCCGCGTTACCATAGTGTCCATCATCGGTTCCCCTGCGGACGCGCACGGTGCGCCACCTGCGGAAAAATACCACAGCGCCCTCGCGCCCTGCCGCGGTTCGCGTGGCTCGCCGCCCGCCTTTCCTGGAGGACATCACCGTGTCGACCTTCGTGAAGCAGTTCATGCGCCGCGCCGGCTTCTGGATCGGGACGGCCCTGGCCGGGATGGCCGGCGTGACCGGCGCGGGGGCCCAGACGGCGGAGCCGTTTCCGCGCCAGGCGCTGCGCATCATCGTGCCGTTCGCACCGGGCGGCGCGCCGGACATCGTCGCGCGCACGCTCGGGGCGCGCGTCGCCGAGTCCCTCGGGCGCGAGGTGGTCGTCGAGAATCGCACCGGCGCCGGCGGCAATATCGGCTTCGAAGCCGGCGCCCGCGCCGCGCCCGACGGGCACACCCTGCTCGTCTGCACCTTCGGCTGCGCCACGAACATGGCGCTGTTCGACAGGCTGTCGTGGGATCCGAAGGACTTCGCCCCGGTGGTCTTCGCCGGCCAGGTGCCCAATGTGCTGGTGGTCAACCCCGCCGTCGCCGCGAAGAACGTGGGCGAATTCATCGCGCTGGCCAGGGCCGGCAAGCTCAGCATGGCGTCCTCCGGCACCGGCTCGGCCTCCCACCTGGCCGGCGAGATGTTCAAGAAGCAGGCCGGGGTGCAGATCCTGCACGTGCCCTACCGCGGCTCGACGGCGGCCCTGCCGGACATCGTCGCCGGGCGCGTCGACTCGATGATCGTCAGCGTGCCCGAGGCGATGTCGTTCATCCGCAGCGGCCAGTTGCGCGCGCTCGGCACGTCGGGGGGCGTGCGCGCCTCCAGCCTGCCGGACGTCCCGACGATCGCCGAATCCGGACTCCGGGACTACCAGGTGTCCGCATGGTCGGCGCTGGTGGTGCCGGCGGCGACGCCGGCGGCGATCGTCGAGCGGCTGAACCGCGAATTCAACGCCGCGCTCAACCATCCGGACACGCGCAAGCGCTTCGCCGACCTCTCGGTCGAGCCGGTCGGCGGCAGTCCCGAGCGCCTGGCCGAGTTCATGCGCGCGCAGACCGAGGCCTGGAGCCGCCTGATCCGCGAACTCGGCATTCGCGCCAGCTGATCGCCGCGACCCGCTGCCGGACGCCAAACCGACAACTGCCGCCGCGCCGGACTTGCCGATGCAAACCTTCCACCCCGCCGATGGCCCCGCCACCTGGACCCGCGCCTCGATCGGCGACTTCACGTACGCCCTCGATGCGGCGATGCGCGCCGAGCTCGCCGCCGCGGTCCGCACGCTCGATGCCGCCGGACGCCTGGCCGATACCGCCGCCCTCGGGCGCGACGACATTGCGCTGCCGCTGCTCGACCCCCTGCTCGCCCGCGCGGTCGCCGCGGTCCGCGACGGCTGCGGCGTCGCGTTGCTCACCGGGCTCCCGGTCGACGCGCTCACGCTCGCGCAGTTCACCGCGGCCGCCTGGGCGATCGGCACGCGCTTCGGGCACGCGCTGTCGCAGAATGCGCGCGGCCAGCGCATCACCGAGGTCATCGACGCGACCGCGGAGGACGACACGCCGCGCATGTACCGCAGCAACCTCGAGCTGCGCCTGCACAGCGACATCACGGCGATGATCGCGCTGGCGTGCTGGCAGCCGGCCGCGGCCGGCGGCCTGTCGTACCTCGCCTCCGCCGGGGCGATCCACAACGCGATCCTGGCGCGCGCGCCGCAGCTGCTCGAGCCGCTGTACCGCGGCTTCCACTATCACCGCCTCGGCGAGGAAGCGCCGGACATGGAACCGACCACGCCCTACCGCACGCCGGTGTTCGCGCTGCGCGCGGGGCGCCTGTCGTGCCGCTACCAGCGCGCCGGCATCGCCGGCGGCCACCAGGCCCGCGGCGTGCCGCTCACCGACCGCGAGATCGAGGCGCTCGACCTGTTCGACACGGTGGCGCGCGCGCCCGAGAACCGCATCGAATTCACCCTTGGGCGCGGCGACATGATGGTGGTCAACAACTACGCGGTGCTGCATGCGCGCACCGGGTTCACGCAACATCCCGAGCCGGCGCGCGCGCGCCGGCTGGTGCGCCTGTGGCTCGACGCGCCGGGCTTCCGCGACGTGCCGCCGGAGTTCAACCTGATGGCGCAGAACGGCGTCCCGGCGCAGCCGGGGCGCGCCTGCACCTACGACTTCAAGGCCCTCTACGCCAGCGACCCGCGCGCCTCCGGCGGCGTGCCGCGGCTCGAAGACGCAACCTCCTGACCTCCCTCGCCGACCATGCAAAGACGCTCCGTCCTCCGGGCCGCCGCCGCGGCCGCCGCCGCTCCCGCCCTCGTGCGCGCCCAGGGCGCCTGGCCGAACCGCCCGGTGCGGCTGGTCGTGCCGTTCGGCGCCGGCGGCGCCACCGACATCATCGCGCGCCTGATCTCGCAGAAGCTGTCCGAGCTCTGGGGCCAGAGCGTGGTGGTCGACTACAAGCCGGGCGCCGGCACCGTGCTCGGCACCGACTTCACGGCCAAGTCCGCGCCCGACGGCTACACCATGGGCATGGTGATCACCGCGCACGTGATCAACCCGAGCCTGCGGCCGTCGATGCCGTTCGACACCCTGCGGGACCTCTCGGGCGTGTCGCTGGTGGCGGTCTCGCACATCATGCTCGCTGCGACGCCGTCGCTGCCGGCATCGAACATCCGCGAGCTGATCGCGCTGGCGAAGAAGGAGAAGCTCGCCTACGCGACGCCGGGCACCGGCACGGCGATGCACCTGGCCGGCGAGCTCCTCAAGTCCATGACCGGCATCGACATCACCCACGTGCCGTACAAGGGCGGCGCCGCCGCGTACCCGGACGTCATCGCCGGGCGCGTGCCGCTCCTGCTCGATCCGATGTTCGCCTCGATCGGACACGTCAAGGCCGGGCGCATGAAGGCGATCGCGATCACCTCGGCCGAGCGCGCCGCCAGCAATCCCGAGATCGGCACCGTGGCCGAGGCCGTGCCCGGCTTCGACGTCAAGAGCATCTCCGGCGTCGTGGTGCCGTCGGCGACGCCGCGCGAGATCGTGCGCCGCGCCTCTGCCGACATCGGTCGCGTGCTCGCGATGCCCGACGTCAGGGCGCGCATGGCCGAGGTCGGCATGGAGCCGGCGGCCAATTCGCCCGAAGCCTTCGACGCCTTCATCCGGCGCGAGATCGAGCGCTGGGCGCCGGTGGTCAAGGCCTCGGGGGCGAAGGCCGCCGACTGACCCGCGCGCGCCCGCGCGGCGGCACTGCGGCGGCGGGGCGCCAGCGGTGCGGCCTCAGGCGGCGCTCGCGTGCGCCGTCACCGCCTCGAGCACGCGGACCCCGCCCTCGCCCGTCACCTCGGTCTTGACGACCGCGAAGCTGCGCCCGCTGTGCAGCGGCGTGGCGCGCGCCTCGAGGAAGGGGCCGCGCCCCGGGCTGATGAACCACGCGGACAGGTTCGACAGCACCGGATGGCGCGGCGCCGCCGCCTTCGCCGCATGGACCGCGAGTCCGAGCAGGATGCCGCCCTGCACGTGGCCGACGCGGTTGGCCATGTGCGGGCCGAGCGCGGCGCGGCCGACGGCGCCGTCCGCGTGCGGCGCCGGATCGATGCCCCAGAAGCTGCGCAGGAAGCCGCGCTCCTGCCACGCGCCGGCGAGCACCGCGTCGCAGTGCGCGAGGATCTGCGCCTCGCGAGCGTCGAGCTGCGCCGGGTCGGGCGCGGCGGCGGATTGCTCCGCGCTCTGCCACGGCAGCGGCGCGAGCGCGCGCGCGCCCGGCGGCGGCGGCAGGCGCACGAACGAGGCGTTGCCGTGGCACACCGGCACGCCGTTCATCGACGCGGTGCCGCGGCTCAGCATCTGCCCGACCGCGTCGCCCTGGGTCATGCCGGTGAACGCGGTGGCGACCTCGAGATCGCCGGTCAGCGGCGCGCCGGTGAACTGCGCATACAGCTGCGCGGTCGCGATGCGCTCGCCGGGCACGATGAACAGGCGTGTCGCCGTGCCGAGCGCCGCATCGAGGGTCATGAGGAGCGCCGTGATCTCCATCGCGCCGCTGCCGTCGTCGCAGTGCGCGCCGAACGGGATGCGGACGCGCACATCGTCGCGGCCGATGTGCGGCCACGTGGTGTCGAGCAGGTGCCCGGTGAACGAGAAGCCCGGCGCGCGGTCGGCGGCGATCGCCGCGAGCACGCGGGCGCGGATCGTCGCGGCAGGCGTCACATGAAGCGCTCGTTGGTCGGCATCGGCGCGCCGCGGACCAGCGCGATCCAGCCGCGCACCACCCGGTAGCCGACCCAGAGGCCGGTCAGCACCCAGATCAGCCACCCGATCGGGATGCCGATGAGCGAGACGAACGCCAGGCCGCCGATCGCCAGCCACATCAGCGACAGCCAGAAGGTGCGGATCTGCCAGGCGAAATGACTGTCGAGGAACGTCCCGGCCGCGGCGCCGCGCTTCACGTAGTTGAGGATCACCGCGACGATCGACGGCCAGCCGAACAGGAACGCGGTGACGACGAACGCGGCCGTGGTGATGCCGATGACCACGGTCCACGCGTGCAGCGCGTAGATCAGGTGGGTGACGCCGAGCGGCGCGGAGGCCGGCAGCCCGGTGCGGCCGTCGATGTCGGTCATGGGGAGGAGCGGGTGGCGGGGCGAGCGCGAGTTATACCCGAGTTCGCCGGCGCGCCCGGCGCCTCCCACGACGCGAACGCCTCGGCGAGAAAGTCGACGAACGCGCGCACCTTGGCGGACAGGTGGCGCCGGCTCGCGTACACCGCGTGGATCGGCGTCGACGGCGCGCGGTAGCCCTCGAGGACGCGCCGCAGGCGGCCGGCGGCGAGGTCCGCGGCGACGATGAAGTCCGGCTCGCAGCAGATGCCGATGCCCTGCACCGCGGCGGCGGCGAGGAGGTCGCCGTTGTTGGAATGCACGCTGCCCGCGACGCGCACGCGGTGCTCGGCGCCGGCGGCGTCGACGAAGCGCCATTCGCCGCGGCTGGGCATGTATTCGTAGGTGAGGCAGTTGTGCTCGGCAAGCTGCTGCGGCGTCACCGGCGTGCCGCGTCGCCGCAGGTAGGCCGGCGACGCGCAGGTCACGAGGCAGGTCTGGGCGAGCCGGCGCGCGACCAGCGTGGTCGAGCGCACCTCGCCGATGCGCAGCGCGACGTCGAAGCCTTCCTCGACGAGGTCGACCATGCGGTCCGACAGCGAGACGTCGAGCTGCACGTCGGGATGCCTTTCCTGGAACGGCGCGATCAGCGGCGACAGGTGGCGCAGCCCGAAATTGATCGAACAGGTGACGCGCAGGGTGCCGCGCGCGCGCACGCGGCCCGCATGCGCGGCCGCTTCGGCGTCCTCGAGGTCCGCCAGCAGCTGGGCGCAGCGCTCCAGATAAGCCGCCCCTGCCTCGGTCAGCGACAGCGAGCGGGTGGTGCGGTTGAGCAGGCGCGCATCGAGATGCGCTTCGAGATCGGCGACCTGGCGCGAACACGCCGAGACCGATACCCCGAGGCGCTCGGCCGCGCGCGCGAAGCTGCCGGCCTCGACGACCTGGACGAACGCGCGCATGGCGGACAGGCGGTCCATGATTATCCCGAGATTCGCAATGATTATTTGACCATTCTGACATTTATCCCGGGATTCGCAACAAGCAGAATGCCGAGCATCGCGTCGCCCCCCCGGCGCCGCCCCACTTCCCGGAGAATCGCAAATGATCGACCAACGCACCGCCCCCTACGCCGCCCTCGTCCTGCGCCTCGCGCTCGGCACCATGTTCATCGCCCACGCGCTGCTCAAGGTCGCCGTCTTCACCCTGCCGGGCACGGTGAAGTTCTTCGAGTCCCTCGGCCTGCCCGGCCCGCTCGCCTATGCGACCTTCGTCGCCGAACTCGTCGGCGGCGCGCTGCTGATCGCCGGCGTCGCCACGCGCCCCGTGGCCGCGCTGCTGATCCCGGTGCTGCTCGGCGCGACCTGGGCGCACGCGGGCAACGGCTGGCTGTTCTCGGCGCAGGGCGGCGGCTGGGAATACCCGGCCTTCCTCGCCGCTGCGACGCTGGTGCAGGCGCTGCTGGGCGCCGGCGCGCACAGCCTCGGCGCGGCCGCGGCCCCGCGCCACAACCTCGCGGCCGCGTAAGCAGCGACAATGCCCGCTCCGGGCGCGCTGCCGGCGCGCCCGCCCTCCCCCTCCAGAACCGCAATCGAAAGGATTCGCATGAAGCTCTACTACTCCCCCGCCGCCTGCTCGCTGTCGCCGCACATCGTCGCGCGCGAAGCCGGCATCGAGGTCGAACTGGTCAAGGCCGACACCAAGACCAAGAAGATGGCCGACGGCGGCGACTACTGGCAGGTCAATCCCAAGGGCTATGTGCCGGCGCTGGCCCTGGACAACGGGCAGCTGCTGACCGAGGGCCCGGTGATCGTGCAATACCTGGCCGACCTGAAGCCGGGCGCGGGGCTGATCCCGGCCGCCGGCACGCTCGAGCGCTACCGCGTGCAGGAGTGGCTCAACTTCATCACTTCGGAGATCCACAAGAGCTTCTCGCCGCTGTTCAATCCGGCCGCCGTGGCGGAGTGGAAGGAGGCGGCCAAGGCCAACCTCGCCAAGCGTTTCGCGCTGGTCGGCCAGCACCTCGAAGGCAAGCAGTACCTGATGGGCGACACCTTCACGGTGGCCGACGCCTATCTGTTCACCGTCGCGAACTGGGGCCAGTTCGTCGGCATCGACATCGGCCAGTGGCCGGCGCTGAAGGCGCACCACGCACGCGTCGCCGCGCGGCCGAAGGTGCAGGAGGCGCTCAAGGCCGAGGGCCTGGTCAAGTAGTCGTCCGGCACCGCCGGAAAGAAAACAGGGGCGCCCGCGGGCGCCCCTGTTGCGTCTAGCCCCTTGCCGCGGGCCGCGGCGCCGCCTACTCGTCGCCCTTGAATCCGGAGGCCCGGATCACCGCGCCCCAGCGCTCGTAGTCGGCCTTGAGGATCGCGGCGAACGCCTCGGGCGTGGTGCCGGTCGGCTCCACGCCCATCGTGCGCATGCGCTCGGCGGTGGCGGGCGCCTTGATCGCCGCGACGATCGCGGCGTTGAGCCGGCGCACGGTATCGGCCGGCAGGCCGGCCGGACCGATGAACGCATACCAGGCGCTGCCCTCGATGTCGTAGCCCGATTCGCGCAGCGTCGGCACCTCCGGCAGCACCGGCGAGCGCTTCGCGCTCGACACCGCGAGCGCGCGCAGCTTGCCGGCCTTGACCTGGTTGGCGATGTCGGCCGAGGTGGTCGACAGGAAGCTGACCTCGCCGGCGATGGTCGCGGTGATCGCCGGCGCCGTGCCCTTGTAGGGAATGTGGGTCATCTCGATGCCGGCCGACTTGGCGAACATCAGGGTGAAGAAGTGCGGCAGCGAACCGGCCGCGGCCGAGGCGAAGTCGCCGCGCCGCGGCTCCTTCTTCACCAGCGCGACGAATTCCCGGAGGTCGCGCGCCGGCACGCCGGGACCGACGGCGAAGGCGATGTCGAAGGTGCTGGCCTGGGTCACCGCGGTGAAGTCGGTCATCGGATTGAAGTCCGCCGCCTTGATCGAGTGCGGCTGCAGCATGGTGCCAAACGGCGTCATCAGCAGCGTGTTGCCGTCGGGCGGCGCCGCCTTGACCACCTTGGCCGCCGCCAGGCCGCCCCCGCCGGGGCGATTCTCCACCACGATGGGCCGGTCGAGGTGCGGCCGCATGCCCTCGGCAATCGCGCGTGTCATGGTGTCGGAGGTGGCGCCGGGCGGGAAGCCGACGATCAGGCGCAGCGGCGTCTGCGCGAGGGTGCTGCCCGCGGCCAGCAGCGTGCCGAGGGCGAGGATCAGACGGGATAGGCGCATCGGGATTTCCTTCGGTTCGGCCCGTGACGGGCGGTCAGGGCGCGATGGTAGACCAGGCGCGCCAATTCCGCCGGTCGCCGCCGGCGGCGGTTCGCCCCGCGATTCCGGCGTTTCGTCGCATCGCGCTGGCACGGGCCCGCCGGCCGGCCGAGACTGCCGCCATCGCCGTTCGACCGGAGCCTGCCATGACCGCCGCCTTCACCCCGATCATCCTCGCCCATACCCTCGCGGCCTTCGCCGCGGTCGCGCTCGGCGCGTTCGTGTTCCTGCGCCGCAAGGGCGATGCCGCGCATCGCCTGGCCGGCCGCCTCTGGGTGCTGCTGATGTTCGTCACCGCGGCGAGCAGCTTCTGGATCCGGTCCGGCGGCGGCTTTTCGTGGATCCACGGCCTTTCGGTGCTCACGCTGGTCGCGCTGGCCGGCGGCGTGTTCTTCGCCGTCGGCGGCCGCCTCGCGCACCATCGCGCCACCATGCGCGGCCTGTATTTCGGCGGGCTCGTCCTCGCCGGCGTGTTCACGCTGCTGCCGCAGCGCCTGCTCGGGCGCGCGCTGTGGGGTGCGCTGGGCCTGGCCTGAGCCGCGCCGCCCCGTCCTTCAAGCCACCTCGGAGAACATCGATGGAACCCCGTGACCTGCATGCCATCGCGCGCCGCCGCGCCAACGCCAAGCTCGGCTTCCTGATCCACCTGGCCGCGTTCGTCGGCGTCAACGTCCTGCTCTGGGCGATCAACGCGCAGTTCGCGCCGCAGTCGCGCTGGTCCGTCGTTCCGCTCGCGGGCTGGGCGATCGGCCTCGCGATCCACGGCCTGGTCGTGCTGTTGCTGACCTCCGGTGTCCGCGAGAGAATGGTCGCTTCCGAGATGCGCCGGCTCGCGGCGCGGCCCCCGCATGAGCCCCCCCATCCCTAGGCTGTCCGTCGCCCACATGGTCGCGGCGACGATCGCGCTCAACTGCGCGATCGCCGCGGCGCTGACCGCGTTCGGCACGGCGCCGCTGGTGCACAACCTGGTGTTCTCGCAGTGCATCGGGCTCGCCACCTACGCGCTGATCGACCTGCCGCGGCGCCGGCTGTGGCCGGCCGGCGCGCCGCGCGTGCTGCCGATGGCAGGCCTGGTGCTGGCCGGCTCGCTGGGCGGCTGGTTCGTCGGCAGCGTCGCGGGCGGCGCCCTGCTCGGCCTGCCGGGGCAGCCGCTCGCCCTGAGCACCACCGCGGCGGCCGGCTTCATCGTGCTCACCGCCGCCGCCGGTTTCGCCGGCACGTTCTACTTCTGGACCCGCGAGCGCATCGCCGCCGGCGAGCAGCGCGCGGCCGAAGCGCAGTTGCGGCTCCTGACCGCGCAGATCGAGCCGCACTTCCTGTTCAACACGCTGGCCAACCTGCAGGCGCTGATCGCGGTCGACCCCGCGCGCGCGCAGGCCATGCTCGCGCATCTCGACGCGTGGCTGCGCTCGACGCTCGCCGCCTCGCGCAGCCACAGCACCACGCTCGACGACGAATTCCGGCTGCTGCGCGACTACCTCGAGATCCTCGCGATCCGCATGGGCGCGCGCCTCACCTACCGCCTCGACCTGCCCATCGCGCTGGCCCGGTTGCCGGTGCCGCCCATGCTGCTGCAGCCGCTGGTGGAGAACGCCGTGCGCCACGGGCTCGAGCCGCGCATCGAGGGCGGCGCGGTGACCGTCTCGGCCCGCGAGGAAGGCCGGCAGCTGGTGCTGACGGTGGCCGACACCGGCCTGGGGCTCGCACCCGGCACCGCCACCACCGCCGGCACCGGCGTCGGCGTCGGCCACGTGCGCGAGCGTCTCGCCGCGCTCTACGGCCCGGCAGCCTCGGCCGAACTCGCCGACCACCCCGACGGCGGCGCCGTCGCCACCCTGCGCCTGCCGATGCCCGCATGACCCGCGCCCTGATCGCCGAAGACGAACCTCTGCTGGCGCAAGCGCTCCAGGCCCAGCTCGCCCGGGTCTGGCCCGAACTCGAGATCGCCGCCATCGCCCCCAACGGCCCCGAGGCGCTGCGCCTGATCGAGCTCGAAAAGCCCGACATCGCCTTCCTCGACATCCGCATGCCCGGCATGACGGGACTGGAAGTCGCCGCCGAACTCGCCGACCGCCGCGCCGACGGCGACGCCGTGCCGCGCATCGTGTTCGTGACCGCCTACGACGAGTTCGCGCTCAAGGCCTTCGACCTCGCGGCGGTGGACTACCTGCTCAAGCCCGTGACCATCGAGCGCCTGGCACGCGCCATCGACCGCCTGCGCCCCGCCACCGCACCCGCAGCGCCCGCCCCCGACGTCGCGAGCCTGGTCGCGCAACTCCGGGCCGTGATGGGCGCGCAAGGCGACGCGCCCGCTGCGCCCGCCACCACGCTCACCACCATCCGCGCCGCCGTCGGCAACACCGTGCACATGGTGCCGGTGGAATCCGTCTGCTACTTCCAGGCCACCGACAAATACACCAGCGTGATCACGGCGGATGCAGAACTGCTGATCCGCACCCCGCTCAAGGAACTGCTGCCGCAACTGCCGCACGAGCGATTCCGCCAGATCCACCGCGGCACGATCGTCAACATGGGCGAGGTGGTGTCGGCGGTGCGCGACGAGCAGGGGCGGGTGTCGGTGAGGTTGAAGCACCGCACGGAGACATTGGGGGTGAGCCGGGTGTTTGCGGATTTGTTCAGGCAGATGTAGCGCGCGGATGACCGGCCTCGCGCATGCAGGGCCGCCGATCGGGCAAGCTTCCCGACGAAAACTGGACCGCGCCGTTCGCCGGCGTTGCATGCAACTCAGCCGGCGGGGTAGCCGCCTCGGTCGGCGCGTCCACGTACGCGCCGTGTGTCAGGAATTTTTACAAATACCCTGGACACGCCGGTCGGCCCAGAGCGACTCTGATAAGAATCAAGGAGTTGGGGGCGCGGCTCGAAACTTGCTAAAACTTGCTAGCTCCGCGGGAACTATTCCCGAAACTCCAGGATAGGAATTGGTGCAATGAAGGATTTCTGCCGCAAGCTGCTCGCCCTCGTGATGCTGGGCTGTTCCCCGGTGTTTGCCGCGCCGGGCCCGTTCGGCTACACCGCGTGGGATGTCTCGGGCAGCGACATCCTGCTGCGCATCGATCTCTCGACCGGGGTTGGCACGACCATCGGGGCGGGGATCGGGTTCAACGACGTCGACGCGCTGGCCTTCCAGCAGGGAACGGGCAACCTGTTCGGCGTGAACGACTCCACGAACCAGCTCATCAGGATCAACACCGTCACCGGGGTCGGCACCGCGATCGGCTCCGGGTTCGGGTCCGGCTTCAACGACATGGGCCTCGCGTTCGCGTCGAACGGCACGCTGTACATGTCGAGCACGGACACCGCCGGGACGACCGGCCGGCTCTACACCGTCGACACCATCACCGGCGCGGCCACGGTCATCGGCCAGACCGGCAGCGTGCGCCTGCGCAGCCTCGGCTTCCACGGCGGCACGCTCTATGGCTGGTCCAACATCGACACCCTGGTCACGGTCAACACCGCGACCGGCGCCGTCACCACCGTCGGCAGCTTCAACTTCGCCTCGCTGGTGGACGGCCAGGACGGCATGGACATCGACCCGCAGACCGGCATCATCTGGGCCATCAGCGAAATCGAAGGGCGCACCTATACCCTCAGTTCCCTGACGGGCGCGGCGACCATCATGGCCACCAGCCTGACCTGCGACGGCGCCAACTGCATGGCCACCGGCGGCTTCAACTCGCTGGCCATCCCGGTGCCCGAACCCGAGCCCTTCTACCTGATGGCGGCGGGCCTGCTGCTCACCGCTGCGGTGGCGCGGCGGCGCAGGCGCGGCTGATCGCCGGCGACCTGTGGAAATGGCCGCCGATCATCCGCAAGCGGGGGCCGAGTACGAGGAACGGAAGCAAGGGTAAATCGAGCGCCGTTGCCCCTCGAGATTGGCAACGGTTTCCTTGACCGTTTCGCCCCGTATCGTGGTGCCCGTCCCCGGATTACATGAACCCCGCATCGCGCGCCCGCACCAGCGCATGCGTCCGGTTGCCCACGCCCAGCGACTCGTAGATGCGCTTCAGGTACCACTTCACCGTTTCTTCCGAAATCAGCAACCGTTCGCCGATCTCGCGGTTGCGCAGGCCCTGGCCCAGCAGGTGCAGGATCTGAACTTCGCGCTGATGCAGCGCCGGGGTGCGGCGGGCGGGCCGGGGGGCTTCGGGCTCGCGGGTGAGGCTGGCGGCGACGCGCGCGGCGAAGGTCGTGCGCAGCCCTCCCTCGCGGTGCGGGGCGATCAGGGGCAGGACGGCCGGGCCGGCTGCGACGAAGGGGTGGATCACGCCGGCGGGTGAGGCGAGGTCGATGGCGCGACCGGCGTGGGCGACGGCGGCTTCGCGCTCGCCCAGCGCGGCGCGCGCGACGGCGAGCCAGACCAGAGCCTCGATCTCGAAGCGCACGCGGCCGGCTGCGCGGGCCTGGGCGCGCATCCGTTCGGCCAGTACCGCCATGTCGGCATGGCGGTCCTCGGCCGCCAGGCAGGCGGCCAGTGCGCCGTCGTACAGGGCGTGGTTCTCGGAGGGCGGGGCCATGCGGGTCTGGCCGGTCGCTTCGAGGATGGCGTGCGCCTCGGCGAGTTGGGCGCGGGCGCTGGCGGTGTCGCCGGCGGCGCAGGCGATGCGCGCGCCCGTGAGGGCGGCGCGGAAGATCACGCGGTCCAGTCGCTGGGCGCGGCCGATCTCGCGCGCGCGCTGCAGGTCGGATTGCGCCTGGGCCACGTCGCCCAGGGCAGCGGCGGCCTGGGCGCGCAGCGCGAGGGCGATGCCCACGTAGGCGTAGGTGCGGGTGGCGTCGAGCACCTCGATGGCCTCGCCGATCTCGGCGCGGGCTTCGGTCATGCGGTCCATGTCGATGAGCGCGATGGCGTGCGCGGCCTTGAGAAAGGCGGCGCTGCCCGAGCGTTGCCAGCGCTTGTTGCGCGCGTCGCGGATCCAGGCGGTGAGGCCTTCGGCGGCGAGGTCGGGGCGCGCTTCGAGCACCCGGACCATGGCGACGTTGTAGCGCCCCATCAGGTTGACGACGATGTCCTCCGAGAGGCCGGAGATGGCGATCGCCTCTTCGTAGTGGTGCAGGGCCGCGGGCAGGCGGCCCGCGAGGCGCGCCGCGTAGCCCAGCACCACGTGGGCGTAGGCGCGCGGCAGCGCGTCTTCGGGCCCGAAGGCGTCAGGCAGGTCGTCGGTGAGCCCTTCGACTTCCGGCAGGTCGTAGCGCGTCACGCCGTGCATGGTGCGCAGGATGCGCAGTTCGGCGGCCAGGCGCGGCACCGGGTGGCGTGCCAGCGCCGCCTCCGCCGCGCGGATGGCGATGCCGGCGGCCACCGGCTCGCCGATGTAGAGCTGCGCCCACGCCTCCTGCACGCACAGCGCCGCCGAGGCATGCACCACGGAGGCGGGCAGCGCCGCCATGCGCTCGGTGAGTTCCTTGAAGTCCCCGCTGCGGATCAGCGCGCGGCCGTAGCTTTCCTGCACTGTGGCGGCGAAGGCGGTGTCGCCCGCCGCCAGCGCATAGGCGAGCGCTTCGGGCTGCTGCCCGTGGCCCAGGCACCAGCGCGCGGCACGCTGCTGCAGGGCGGCGGCCGCCGCCTCGCCGCCGCGCGCCAGGCGCTTCTTCAGAAAGGCGGAGAACAGGTGGTGGTAGCGGAACCACTCGCGCGTGGCGTCGAGGCGGATGACGAACAGATTGGCGCGCTCGAGGCGCTCGATCATGCGCATCGCGTCGCCGAGGCCGGTCACCGCCTCGGCCAGGGGCGCGGAGAACTGCGCGAGCACCGCGGTCGCGAGCAGGAACGCCTGCACGTCCGGCGCCTGGCGCGAGAACACCTCGTCGAGCAGCGCATCGGCATAGGCGCCCGCGCCGCCGCCGGTGGCAGTCGCGCGCACGTCGGGCGCCAGTGTCGCGAGCTGCAGGCCGCAGGCCCAGCCTTCGGTTTCCTCCGCCAGGCGCGCCACCTCGCCCTCGCTCAGCGAAAGCCGCGCGCACTGCGCGAGGTAGGCGCGCGTCTCGCCGCCGTCGAATCGCAGGTCGTCGAAGCCGAGTTCGATGACCGCGTCGCGCGCGCGCAGGCGCGCCAGCGAAAGCGGCAGTTCCACCTGGCTCGCAATGGCGAAGCGCACGCTGGCCGGGGAATACTGCAGCAGGTAGGCCAGCGCCGCGTGCACCTCGGCATCGGTGATGACCTGGTAGTCGTCGAGGAAGATGGCCAGCGGCGCCTCGCGCGCCGTCAGTTCGTTGATCAGCGCCGCGAGCACGTCGTCGATCACGGCCGGGGATCCCAGCAGGTCCAGCGCATCGCCGCCGGTACCCGGGCGCGCCTGCGCGATGGCGGCGATCAGGTGCGCGACGAAGCGGCGCGGCCCGTCGTCGCCGCCATCGAGCGAGAGCCAGCCCACGTCCATGCCCTGCTGCGCGAGCGCCACATGGGCCTGGGCCATCAGGGTCGACTTGCCGGCACCGGTGGGCGCGGTCACCACCGCGAGCTTGGCACGCGTGAGTCCGCACAGCGCCGCGAGCACGCGGGGGCGCGCCAGGAGGGCCGACTGCGACCGCGGCGGCGCCAGTTTGGTCAGCGGCGGTGCGGGAGACTTGCGCTTAACCATTGATTTTGCGGGACATTCCGCTTTCCCCCCGTTCGGGGGGTGAATTCGGACGGGCATTTTGCCACTATCGAGCTTGCGGGCATCGGCTTGCCCGTCGATCAACGAGGAGACGACATGAAGCGCCTGACTCTGGCGGCCAGCCTGTTGGCGGCCGCAATCGGCGTCGGTGCGGGGTGCGCCCTGGCGCAGGACATCCGCATCGCCCACATCTACAGCAAGACCGGCCCGCTCGAGGCCTACGGCAAGCAGACCGCGGTCGGTTTCATGATGGGACTCGAGTACGCGACCAACGGCACCATGGCCGTGGGTGGCAGGAAGGTCGTGGTCATCGAGAAGGACGACCAGGGCAAGCCCGACCTCGGCAAGTCGCTGCTCGCGGCCGCGTACTCCGACGACAAGGCCGCGATGGCCGTCGGCCCCACCTCCTCCGGCGTGGCGCTCGCCATGCTGCCGGTGGCGGAGGAGTACAAGAAGATCCTGCTGGTCGAGCCCGCCGTGGCCGACTCGATCACCGGCGACAAGTGGAACAAGTACATCTTCCGCACCGGGCGCAACTCGTCGCAGGACGCGATCTCCAACGCCGTGGCACTGGACAAGGACGGCGTGACCATCGCCACCCTGGCGCAGGACTACGCCTTCGGGCGCGACGGCGTCAAGGCCTTCAAGGACGCGCTCAAGAAGGCCAGGATCGTCCACGAGGAATACCTGCCGACCAACACCACCGACTTCACCGCCGGCGCGCAGCGCCTGTTCGACGCGCTCAAGGACAAGCCGGGCCGCAAGGTGATCTTCATCATCTGGGCGGGCGCGGGCAACCCGTTCAAGATCATGGATCTCGATCCCAAGCGCTTCGGCATCGAGCTCGCCACCGGCGGCAACATCCTGCCGGCGATGGCCGCCTACAAGTCGATGCCGGGGATGGAAGGCGCGACCTACTACTACTTCGGGATCCCCAAGAACCCGGTCAACGAGTGGCTGGTGGCCAACCACTACACCAAGTACAAGACCCCGCCCGACTTCTTCACCGCCGGCGGCATGGCGGCGGGGATCGCGGTGGTCGAGGCGATCAGGAAGGTCGGCGGCGACATGAAGACCGACAAGCTCATCGCCGCCATGGAAGG
>JAEUOS010000191.1 GCA_016790695.1 Burkholderiales bacterium | reverse complement strand
TCGCGATGCAAAGCCATGAGTCAGCACGCGCAGCCCGCAAGGCGCTGCGCAAGGATACCTTCGAAGGGCATGTCACCGACTTCATCGCCACGCACGAGCGGCGCGCGGCGGGCGTGCAGGCCTTCCTGGTCGAGCAGGATCCGCATTGGGTGACGCCGCCGCATTTCCACCTCGAGGCGCAGTTCCAGGTCGTCGTCGCCGGAGGCGGTGCCTTCGGCAGGCACCCGGTGGCGCCGCTCGCGGTCCATTACGCGGCGCCGCAGACCGGCTACGGCCCGATCAGCGCCGGGCCGCAGGGCGTGTCCTATCTGACGCTGCGCGCGGACGGCGACACCGGCGCCTGGTATCTGCACAAGCCGGGGTCGCGCGAGCGCATGGAGCCGGGACGCAGGCGCGAGCAACTGCACGGCGCGCCCGCCGTCGCAGCGGCGGCGACCGACCTCGCGGCGCTGCGCGATGCCACCGCCGAGGCGCTGATCGCGCCGCGCGCCGACGGCCTGGCGGCGTTCCTGCTGCGCCTGCCGCCTGCGCGCGCGCTGGACCTGCCGGCGCACGCGGACCACGGCGGGCGCTACTACGTGGTCACGCGCGGCACCGTGCAGGCGGGCGCGGACCAGATGCCGGCGCTCGCCGTGGCATTCGCGTCGGCCGACGATCGCACGGCGCTGCGCGCCGGCGCCGCGGGCGCCGAGGTGCTGGTGCTGCAATTTCCCGGGAATTCATCGACTATGGAGGAGACGCAGTGAAGATTCCGTCAATGATTGCTGTGCGATTCGCGGTCGTCGCGGTCGGCATCGCGGTTGCGCCGTTCGCCGCGGCGCAGGCCACCGCCTGGCCCGAGCGCGGCGTGAAGATCGTCATGCCGTTCCCCGCTGGCGGCGCCTCCGACGTGCTGACGCGGATTCTCGCGGAGCAGCTGCAGGCGCGGCTGGGCCAGCCGTTCTCGGTGGAAAATCGCACTGGCGCCGGCGGCAACATCGGCATGGAGGCGGGTGCGAAGGCGGCGCCGGACGGCTACACGCTCACCAGCGCGACCATCGGCACCCTGTCGATCAACCAGTACCTGTTCAAGAGCCTGCCGTACAACCCGGAGCGCGATTTCGCCTACGTGTCGACGTTCTGGGCCAACTGCAACGTCGTCATGGTCTCGCCCGAGCACAACCCGTCGCGGACACTGAAGGAGTTCCTCGCGTGGGCCAAGGCCAAGCCCGGCGGCATCACCTTCGGCTCGTCGGGCGTCGGCACCACGCCGCACCTGTCGGGCGACCTGTTTCGCGTGCGCACCGGCATTCCGGCCACCCACGTGCCGACGCGCGGCGCGCCGCAGACCATCCCGATGCTGCTTTCGGGCACGCTCGACACGTCGATCGACAACATCGCCAGCTACGCCGGCATGCTCGCCTCCGGCAAGCTGCGGGGCCTGGCCGTGACCTGTCCGGAGCGCTGGCCGAACCTGCCGGACCTGCCGACCATGGCCGAGGCGGGCGTGCCCGACTTCGTCATCACCTCGTGGGGTGCGCTGGTGGCGCCGACGGGAACGCCGGCAGCGATCGTCGACAAGTTGTCGCGGACGGTCGCGGAGGTCGCCGCCAGTCCCGAGGTGCAGAAGCGCTTCCTGGCGGCCGGCGCGCGCATCACCGCGTCGAGCCCGCAGGAGATGACGGCCTTCGTCGCGCGCGAGCGCGTCAAGTGGAGCGAGATGGTGCGGCTGTCGGGCGCCAAGGCGGATTGACATGTCGCGCCTGCACCAGTGGCTCGCAGGCGTCCGCGTGCTCGACCTGTCGCGCTACCGGCCCGGGCCGTTCGCCGGCATGCTCCTTGCCGACATGGGCGCCGACGTGCTCAAGATCGAAGGGCCGGATGGTGACGACATGCAGCACCTCGGGCCGCGCGATGCCGCCGGTGCGCCGATCTTCTACGCGGCGCTGAACGGCGGCAAGAAGGTGCGGCGCATGAACCTCAAGGAGGCGGACGCGCGCGCGGCGTTCCTGGAACTGGTCGACGACGCCGACGTGCTGCTCGAGTCGTTTCGTCCCGGCGTGATGGCGCGCCTGGGGCTGGGGCAAGAGGTGCTGACGGCGCGCAACCCGCGCCTGATCGTCTGCGCGCTGTCGGGTTACGGTGCCAACGGCCCGCTGGCCCAGGCCGCCGGGCATGATGCCAACTATCTCGCGCAGACCGGCGTGCTGTACCGCAACGGGCGCGGCACCTGTTCGTACGTCGACCCGCCGCTTTCCGACGACGTCGGCGCACTGTTCGCGGTCATCGCGATCCAGGGCGCGCTGCGTGAGCGCGAGCGCAGCGGGCGCGGCTGCCACATCGACACCGGACTCGCGGACGCGGTCTGGCCGCTGCAGTCGTTCCAGCTGGCCGATTTCGGCAAGCGCGGCTACGCGCCAGGACCCGAACAGACCTATCTCAACGACGGCGCGGCCTGGTACCGCGCCTACCCGACGCGCGACGGCCGGCACATCGCGCTCGGCGCCGCCGGCGGCGTGTTCTGGCGCCGCTTTTGCGAGGCGGCCGGCCGGCCCGACTGGATCGCGCGCGAGCACGAGCCGATGCCGCAGCGCGCCCTGATCGCAGAGGTCGGCGCGCTGGTGGCGCAGATGTCGCTCGCGGAATGCATCGCGCGCTTCGGCCCTGCGGACTGCTGCGTGAGCCCGGTGCTGATGCTGGACGAGGCGCTGTCGAGCGCGCAGGTGGCGGCGCGCGGCCTGGTGCGCCGCGCGCCGGACGGCGCGCTGCAGGCGCTGTTTCCTGCGCGCGTGGACGGCGCGGTACCGCGGCTGCGTCCGGCGCCGCGCGCGACCACGGGCGGATTCGGGGCCGCGCGCGCGGCGGAAGGAAGCGCATGAACGCCAATGTCTGGAACAAGTGGGGGACGGACGACGAGCGCGGCGCCCTCAATACCATCGGTGCCGAGCAGGTGCGCCGTGCCACCGCGCTGGTGCGCACCGGCGCGGTGCTGCGCCTGGCGCAATTGCTGTCGCCGAAGACGCCGGTGCCGGCGCACCGCTGCGGGCTGCAGCATTTCATGGGGCGCGACGGCGGCGACTACGCGGCCGGGGCAAAGCGACCGGGCGGTTTCCAGTTCGCCGAGGACACCGTGGTGATGCCCCTGCACATCGGCACCCATGTCGATGCGCTGTGTCATGCCTGGTACGACGACCAGCTCTACAACGGCTATCCGGGCGCCACGGTGCGCAGCACCACCGGCGCGGCGCGACTTGGCATCGACAAGATGCCGCCGGTGGTCACGCGTGGCATCCTGCTCGACCTGGTGCGCCTGAAGGGCCGCGTGCTCGCCGACGGCGAGGCGATCGGCCGCGCCGACCTCGAGGCGGCGGCCGAGGCGGCCGGTGTCGTGCCCGAACGCGGCGACGCGGTGCTCCTGCGCACCGGCTGGCTGGAGGCGCAGAAGAGCGTCGCCCATCCCTCGTTCGACACGGAGCCGGGCATCGACGTCGAGGCCGGCCTCTGGCTCGCCGAACGCGAGGTCGCGATGGTCGGCGCCGACAACTTCGCGATCGAGGTCCTGCCGTTCCCCGAGGGCAAGGTGTTCCCGGTGCACCAGCGCCTGATCCGCGATTTCGGCATGCCGCTGCTCGAAGGACTGCTGCTCGACCCGCTGGTCGCCAGCGGCCGCGCCGAGTTCATGTTCGTCGCCAGTCCGCTGCCGATCGTCGGCGCCACCGGCAGCCCGCTGGCACCGGTGGCCATCCTGTGACGGCGACCGGACCCCGGGGACCGCACGCGCGCGATTCCACACGAATGCCGAGGAAACGATGATCCCACGCACCATCTTCACGAGCGAGCACGAGGCCTTCCGCGACACGGTGCGGCGCTTCGTCGCCGAGCAGGTCATGCCGCACCACGCGCAATGGGAGCAGGCGGGCCAGGTACCGCGCAGCCTGTGGCGCCAGGCGGCCGCCCTCGGCCTGCTGTGCTGCAACGTCCCGGAGGTATATGGCGGCATGGGCGGCGACTTCCTGCACAGCGCCATCCTCGTCGAGGAGTTCGCGCGTGCCGGCGCGACCGGGCCGACCTTCTACCTGCACTCCGACATCGTAGCGCCCTACCTGGTCGAGTTCGGCAGCGAGGCGCAGAAGCGCAGGTGGCTGCCGAAGATGGCCGCCGGCGAGGCGATCGGCGCGCTCGGCATGAGCGAGCCCTCCGGCGGCAGCGACGTGCAGGCGATGCGCACCCAGGCCGTGCGCGACGGCGACGACTACGTGATCAACGGCCAGAAGGTCTTCATCACCAACGGTCACTCGGCGGACCTGCTGCTGCTGGCGTGCAAGACCGATCCCAAGGCGCGCGCCAAGGGCGTGAGCCTGATCCTGGTCGAGACCGACCGGCCCGGCTTCACTCGCGGCCGACGCCTCGAGAAGATCGGCTGCAAGGCGCAGGACACCGCCGAGCTGTTCTTCTCCGACCTGCGGGTTCCCGCGGAGAACCTGCTCGGCGGGGAAGGCAACGGCTTCGCGATGCTGATGACCCAGCTCGCCCAGGAGCGGCTGATCCAGGGCATACGCGCGATCGCCAGCAGCGAGGCGGCGATCGCCTGGACCGTCGACTACGTCGCCGGGCGCGACATGTTCGGCCAGAAGCTGGGCGACTTCCAGAACACGCGCTTCCAGCTCGCCGAGCTGCACGCCGAGGTACTCGCGCAGCGCGTGTTCGTCGACCGCTGCATCGAGCTGCACATGACCGGCGCGCTCGACGCCACCGACGCCGCGGCGCTCAAGCTCACCACCACCGAATTGCAGGGGAGGGTGATGGACCGCTGCCTGCAGTTCTTCGGCGGCTGGGGGTACATGTGGGAGTATCCGATCGCACGTGCATTCGCCGACGCGCGCATGTGCCGGATCGGCGGCGGCACCGCCGAGGTGATGAAGCAGATCATCGGCAACGCGCTGCTGCCGAAGGCGCGCCGCGCGGGCTAGGCCGCGCCGGTGCCGGACCGCACACCGTCGACACATGTCAGCCGACCGCTCCCCTGACGATGCCGGCGCCGCCGCGGCGCCGCCGGACGCTGCGGTCGCGGCCGGCCTCGAGGCCCTGATCCGCCAGGAGATCCCGTCCGCGCGCGAGATCGGCTTCGCCGGGCTGGTGCGCTCGGCCGGCGGCCTGTCGCGCGAGAACTGGCGCATCGACGCGACCTGGGTCGACGCCGGCGGCCGGCACGCGCACCGGCTCATGCTCATGCGCGATGCCTCCGGCACCCTGCTCAACACCGAGCGCGCGCGCGAGTTCGCGGTGCTGCGCGCGCTCGAGGGCAGCGGGGTGCCGGCGCCGCGGGTGTTCTGGGTGGACCCCGACGGCCGCTGGCTGGGCGCCCCGTCCCTCGTGATGGAGCGCATGCCGGGCAGTTGCGACTACATGGTGCTCAACGGCGGCCGCACGCTCGAGGAGCGCCTGGCGCTGGCGCGCGCCTTCATCGCGCTCATGGTCGCCATTCATGCGGTCGACTGGCGCGCGCGCGGGCTCGGCGAGGCGCTCGGCGCGCCGGCAGGAAGGCCGTCGCTGACCGAGCTCGACCATTGGCGCGACGAGTACCGCCGGGTCCGGCTCGAGCCGCAGCCCGAGATCGACTACATCGAGGCCTGGCTCAGGCGGCGCGCCCCCGAGGCCGAGGCGGTGGTGCTGGTCCACGGCGACTTCAAGCCCGGCAACGCACTGGTCGAGGATGCGCGCATCACCGCCAAGCTCGACTGGGAGATCGCCCATCTGGGCGATCCGCTGGAGGACCTGGGATGGATCACCAACCCGGCGCGCCGTCGCGAGCACCAGATTCCCGGGCACTGGGAGCGGCGCGAGATCGTCGCCGCCTACCGCGAACTGAGCGGCCGCCGAGTCCGCGAGGAGGACCTGCTGTGGTGGAATGTGTTCTCCTGCTGGAAACTCTCGGTGATCCAGCTGACCGCGGTGGCGGAGTTCGTGGCCGGGCGCTACGACCGCGTGTTCCAGACCCCGTTCTGGCTGGTCCGCACGATGCTGCAGATGATGGAGGAGGCCCCGTGAACCGCACGGACGAACGATCATGAAACCCTCGGTCGAAGACCAGTTGCGCGGCACGTGCCGCATCCTCGAGAACGTCGTCGCCCCGTGCGTCGGCGACCCGTTCGCGCGGACCATCCTCGACAACCTCGCGGCGAACCTGCGCATGCTGACCGGCGCACTGCCCGCGGTGGTGCGGTTCCTGCGCGACGACAACACGGCGACCGCGGACCTGCTGGGCGTGCTGCGGCCGAGCCTGCCGGCGGCGCTGCGCGCGCGCATCGACGCGGCGCTGGCCGAGCCCGCGCCCGACGCGGTCGACGGCGCGGCGCTCGAGGCCCGCAACGACCGGCTGCGCGGCCTCCTGGCCGAGGCCGTGGTGTGCGAGGGGCTCGGGGCGGAACAGCACCGCGCCATCGTCCGCCTGATGAGCGAGCGCGCCGCGCGCATGCCGATGCGCTACGTGCCGACCGTTTCACATCCGCCGCCTGCCGCGAGGCCCTGAGCCATGCTGACCCCGCTCGACGACACCCTGTGGCACCAGCTGCCGACCACGTTCGACCACGTCTGGACCAGCGATCCGCGCTTCTTCGACCGCTACTGGTTCGCGATCTATGCCGAGGACGGCAGCGTCGCGATCCAGATCACGATGGGCGCGTATCGCAACATGAACGTCCTTGACGCCGGCGCGGTGATCATCATTGACGGCCGGCAGCACAACCTGCGGGTGTCGCGCGCGCTCGACGGCAGCGTGGAGACGGTCTGCGGGCCGATCCGCATCCGACCCATCGAGCCGCTGAAGTCGTTCGAGATCGTGATCGAGCCGGGCGATCACGCGCCGCACGGACGCATCGTCTGGGAGTGCGTCGAGCCGGCGCGTGAGGAACATCCGCACTTCAACCGGCTGCACGGGCGCGTGGTCGAGGACTATCGCCGGTTCGACCAGATCGGCACCGCCAGCGGCTGGCTCGAGGCGGGCGGCCGGCGCATCGCGTTCGAGCGCTGGTGGTCGTGCCGCGATCATTCGTGGGGCGTGCGCCGCGGCATGGGGGTGCCGGAGCCGGTCACCGGCCCCAAGGTGCCGCTCGCCGAGAAGGGGCACGTGATGTCGTTCCTGTTCTTCTCGACCGACGCCATGAGCGGGCACCTGCTGTTCTCGGGCCGCGGCGACGACGCGCCGTACACCACCGGGGTGGTCACCGAGCGCGCCGGCGAGCGCGTCCATCACGCGGCGCGCATCGCCCTCGCGGTCGAGCTGCATTCGGGCACGCGGCGCTTTCGCCGCGCCGGCGTCACGGCGACTTTCGAGGACGGGCGCACGCTGCGTCTGGCGGTCGAGGCGCGCGGCGCGTCGATCGCCATGCAGGGACTCGGCTACAGCGGCGGCTACAGCGACGGCAAGGGCCTGGGCGCCTGGCGCGGCACCCGCTTCCTCGAGTCGGATACCTGGGACGTCTCGCACCCGTCGCAGATCGTCTATCCCGACGGGACGCAGAAGGAGCATTGGCACCGCATCCAGCCAGTCGCCGTTGCGGCCGACCTCGACGGGACGGCCAGCCGCGGTACCGGCAGCATGACGCTCACCATCGCCGGCCGGCTGCCCGAGCACCTGCGGCTCGAATCGCCCGCCTGAGCGCGGCGGCCGCAGCGACAATCGCGACCCATGCGCGCCCCCATCCTCGCCGACCTGCTGCGTCCGGGCGACCGCGTGGTGATCGGCCAGGCCACCGCCGAGCCCGAGGGTCTGGTCGCCGATCTGTTCGCGCTGGCGCCGCGACTCGGTGCGCTGGAGGTGTTCTGCGGCCTGTCGTTCAATCCGGCCTGGGCCGGCGAGGTCCCGCCGGCACTGCGCGTTTCCGGCTATTGCGGCCTGGGAACGCTGCGCGGGCTGGTCGCGAGCGGCCGTGCGCACGTGATGCCCTGCTCGCTGTCGCAGCTCTCGGCACTCCTGGCGGCGCGCCGGCTGCCGGTGGACGCGGTGCTGCTTCAGGTGGCGCCGGCCGACGCCGACGGCTACCACAGCCTCGGCGCCGCGGTCGACTACACATGGGACGCGACGCGTGTCGCGCGCCGGGTCATCGTCGAGGTCAACGCGTGCGTGCCAAGAACGCGCTGCGGCCTGAAGCTGCACCGGGACGAGGTGGTGGTGGCGCGCACCGGCGCCACGCCGCTGCGCGAGGCGCCGCAGGAGACGCCGACCGCGGCGCAGCACCAGGTCGCGCGCGAGGTCGCGCGCCTGGTGCCGGATGGCGCCACCATCCAGCTCGGCATCGGCAGCCTCGCCGCCGCGGTGGCGCACGCGCTGTCGGACCGGCGCGGGCTGCGCGTGCGCGCCGGCACCGTGGGCGACTGGCTCGTCGATCTGGTCGAGCGCGGCGCGATCGACGCCGGCGATCCCGATGCCTGCCTCGCCTCGCTGGCCTGCGGCGGCCGGCGCCTGTACGGCGCGCTGTCGCGCGACGGCGTGCTCGGATTCGCGCACCCGTCGCAACTCGTGCAGCCGGTGCCGGGGTCGCCGTTCATGGCGATCAATTCCGCGATCGAGGTCGACCTGCACGGCCAGGTCAACGCCGAATACCTGGGCGGACGCCTGGTCGGCGCGGTGGGCGGCCAGACCGACTATTTCCGCGCGGCGCGCCAGTCCGCCGGCGGGCTCGCGATCCTCGCGCTGCCGTCGACCTCGGGACCTGCGGCGGCGAGCCGCATCGTCGCGCGCCTGGCCGGGCCCTGCGTGACCTCGGCGCAGAGCGATGTCGATGTCATCGTCACCGAACACGGCGCGGCCGACATCCGCGCCACCACCCTCAAGGAGAGAAGCGTGCTGATCACCGACATCGCGCATCCGGATGCGCGCGCCGCCCTGCGCGCCGCGGCAATGCCATGAGCCTCGCGAACAGGAGTTGCGTCACCGGCATCGGCGAGACCGCGTACACCCGCGGCGCCACCGCCACCGCGTTCGAGCTGCAGATCGAGGCGTCGAAGAAGGCGATCGTCGACGCCGGGCTGACGCCGAAGGACATCGACGGGGTGATCCCGATCGGCATCGTCAGCGGCACCGCCGACGACTTCATCGAGAACTTCGGCATTCCGGACCTGCGCTTTTCCGCGGTCGTGCCGCACGGCGGCGCCAGCCCGGCGATGGCGCTGCAGGCCGCCGCGATGGCGGTCGCGAGCGGCGCCTGCGGGCACGTGCTGATCACGTTCGGGCGCAACATCAGCGCGATGGCCCACGGCAACAAGGCGGGCGCACGCATCCACAACATGCCGCAGTTCCACTACGTGACCGAGTTCGAGCACCCGATGGGCGCGAGCGCGCCCGCGCAGTTGTACGCGCCGATGGCGCGGCGCCACATGGAGCTCTACGGCACCACCGTCGAGCAGTTCGGCGAGGTGGCGGTGGCCTGCCGCGAGCACGCCATCCTCAACGGCAACGCGGTGATGCGAAAGCCGATCACCCTCGAGGACCACCGCAATTCGCGCATGATCGCCGACCCGTTCCGCCTGCTCGACTGCAGCCTGGAGAGCGATGGGGGCGCGGCCGTCGTGGTGAGCGCTGCCGAACGCGCCGCCGACCTGCGTCATCGCCGGGTGTTCATCGCCGGGGTGGCCGCCGGCCATCCGGATTCGCCGGGCTCGATCACGCAGCGGCCCGACATCACGAGCCTGGGGCTCGCGAAGGCGGCGCCGCGCGCGTTCCGCATGGCCGGCGTGACGCCGGCCGACATCGACGTCGCCGAGGTCTACGACTGCTTCACCTACGCGGTGATCCGCCAGTTCGAGGACATGGGCTTCTGCGCGAAGGGGGAGGGCGGGCCCTTCGTTTCCGGCGGCCGCCTGCGCCTGACCGGCGCGCTGCCGACCAACACCCACGGCGGGCTCCTGTCCCAGGCGCACGTCTGGGGCCTGAATCATATTGTCGAGCTGGTGCGCCAGCTGCGCGGCGACGCCGGCGCCGCGCAGGTCGCCGGCGCCGAGCTCGGTGTGGTCACCGGCTACGGCGACATGGGCGACGGCGCGCTCGCCATCATGCGCAGGGAGTGATACCGATGTCCGATGCCATCGCCAGGCCGCCGCAGGTGCCGACCGCGCTGTCGCGCGCGTACTGGGAAGGGGCCGCCCGTGGCCGGTTGCTGATCCAGCGCTGCGGTGCCTGCGGCAAGCTGCGCCACTATCCACGGCTGTTGTGCGACGCCTGCCACGCGGACGCCGTCGACTGGGTCGAGGCGAGCGGCCGCGGCAGCGTACACAGCTGGACCGTCTGCCACCATGCTTTCCATCCGTCGTTCAGGGACGAGCTCCCGTACACGCTGGTCACGGTCGATCTCGAGGAAGGCGTGCGCGCCCTCGGCCGGTGGCGCGGCCCGGCGCCGGCGATCGGCATGCCGGTGCGCGGCGCGTTCGTCGCGCGCGCGGGCGGGGTCGACCTGGTATTCGCGCCCGTGGATAATTGAGCCTCTGCAATCCGGCGCGTTGCGCGCCCCTGAAGGCTCGCGGATGAAACAAGTAGTGCTCGACGGCAGCCACGACCCGCGCGAACTGCGCAATGCCCTCGGACGCTTCCCGACCGGCGTGACGGTGATCACCACCCGCACGCCGTCGGGCAAGCTCGAAGGGCTCACCGCCAATTCGTTCGCCGCGCTTTCGCTCGACCCGCCGCTGGTGCTGTGGAGCCTCGGCCGCAAGTCCGCCTCGCTTCGCGGGTTCGTCGAATCCGGGCATTTCGCGATCAACGTGCTGCGTTCGCGCCAGGCCGACATCTCGCACCGGTTCGCGACCCCGCGCGAGAACAAGTTCGAGGGCCTGGCGCATGCCGCGGGGTTCGGCGGCTCGCCGCTCCTGCCCGACGTGCTCGCGACCTTCGAGTGCGAGACCGCGTCGACCGTCGAGGGCGGTGACCACCTGCTCTTCGTCGGGCGCGTGCACCGCATCGCCTACGGCGACGGCGAGCCGCTGATCTTCAATGCCGGCCGCTACTGCACCTCGCTGCCGCTGCGCGACGGCTTCGCCAGGTCCGACCTCGACGGCATCTGGGACGGGCTCGGCTGAGCGCGGCGCCGGGCCTGCACGCGGCGGGGCCGCATTGCAGCCGCGCCCGCGCCCGCACCCGCGTCCGCAGCGTCCCGGCGGCCCGGGGGTCGACCGGGCGCGCCGCTCTACCTGGCGGCCTGCACCATGATCTCCACCGACAGGCCCGGGGCCGCGAGCTTGGCCTCGACCGTCGCGCGTGCGGGCGTGTTGCCCGGTGCGACCCAGGCGTCCCACACTTCGTTCATCTGGCTCCAGGTAGAGATGTCGGTGAGCCAGATGTTGGCCGACAGCAGCTTGGACTTGTCGGTGCCGGCTTCGGCCAGGAACTTGTCGATCTTGGCCAGGATCTGCCGGGTCTGGCCCTTGACATCGAGCGTGCGGTCGTCCGCGGTCAGGCCCGCGAGGTAGACGGTGTTGCCGTGGACGACGGCCGAGCTCATGCGCGGGCCGGCGTTGATGCGTTGGATGGACATGATGGCGCCTCGGGTTCGTTGGTGGGGCGCCGGCAATGTAGCACGCCGGGTCGGGGCGGAAATCAGGCCCCGACGGCACGGCGCGCGGCGGGCGCGGCGCGGCCTATTCGGGCGTGATCCCGGCGTCGCTCACCTTGCGGCCCCAGATCTCGAGCTGGCGGCGGACCAGGGCGGCGAACGTGCCCGTGTCCGACGGCGTCGGTTCCGCGCCGGCCGCCTGGATCCGCTCGCGCACCTCGGGCCGCGCGAGTGCCTGCAGGAGCGTCGCCGCAAGCCGCTCGGTGACCTCGCGCGGCATGCCGGCCGGGCCGAACAGCCCGGTCCAGGCCGCAAGGTCGAAGTCGCGCAGCCCGAGCGTCTCCTCGATGGTCGGCAGGTCCGGCGCGAGGCCGCTGCGCTTCGAGGTGGTGACGCCCAGCGCGCGCAGCTTGCCCGAGGCGAGGTGCGGCCGTGCCGAGGCGAGGTCGACGACGAGGAACTGCGCCTGGCCGCCGATGACGTCGGTCAGCGCCGCCGGGCTGCTCTTGTAGGGAACGCCGACGGCGTCGAGCCTGAGCAGGCGTGACAGCGCGGCCGCGGGGATCTGCACCGTCGGCGTGCCGTACGCGTAGAACAGCTTGCCGCGATTGGCGTTGGCGTAGGTGACGAACTCCTGCGGCGTGCGCACCGGCAGTGCGGCGTTGACCGCCAGGATGAACGGGAAGTAGGCAATGCCGCCGATCGGCGTGAAGTCCGCGATCGGGTCGTAGGGCAGCTTCCGGAAAAGGTGCGGATTGACCGAGTGCGACGAGTTGGAGGTCAGGAACAGGGTGTAGCCGTCGGCCGGCGCCTTGGCCACCGCGGTGGCGGCGATCTGCGCCGCAGCACCCGGGCGATTGTCGACCACGAACGGCTGGCCGAGCGCGGCGCGCATCTCCTCGCCGATCAGGCGCGCCAGGATGTCGGTGCCGCTGCCGGGCCCGAAGCCGATGATGACGCGCACCGGCTTGTCGGGATAGGCGCTCTGCGCGGCCGCGGGGGCGACCGCAACGCCGACGCAGGCGGCGGCGCAGGCGGCAAGGAATCGTGCGAGGAACGGACGTGCAGGGCGGGAATGCAGGGACATGGCGACCTCGGGGGTTGAGGAGAGGGAGAGGGCGGGAGGGTCAGCGCGGCGCGCGGCCGCGATACACCGGGGGACGCTTTTCCATGAACGCGCGCGGCCCTTCGCGGGCGTCGTCCATCGCGGCGTTCTCCTTGGTGCACTGGGTCTCGATGGCGAAGCCGTCCTCCAGGGGCCGGCCGCTGGAACGCAGCATCACCTCCTTGGTCTTTTCCAGCGCCACCGGGGCCCCCAGGCCGACCCGGCGCGCGAGATCGAGCGCAACCTCGAGCACCTGGTCCGGCGGAACGACGCGATTGACCAGTCCCATCTCGAGCGCGCGCCGGGCCGGCACCGGCTCGCCGAGCAGCAGGAGTTCCATGGCCTGCGCCCACGGCACCTGGCGCGGCAGGCGCACCAGCGATCCGCCGCTCGCGATCAGGCCGCGCCGCACCTCGGTGACGCCGATGGTGGCGGTCTCGGCCATGACGCGCAGGTCCGTCGCGAGCACGAACTCCGCGCCGCCGGCGAGCGCATGGCCGTTGATGGCCGCGATCACCGGCTTGTAGAAGCCGGCGCCGCGCAGCAGCGCGGCGCCCAGCTGCTTGCGGTCGGCGGCGAAGCGCTCCTCCCATTCGCCGACCGGTGCGCGGCTGCGCATCATCAGCGGGATCAGGCTGCCGAGGTCGCCGCCGGAGGAGAAGGCCTGGTCGCCCGCGCCGGTGACGACCACCGCGCGCAGCGCGTGGTCGGCGGCGGCGGCGTCCCAGAACTGCGCGAGGCGCACCACCATCTCGGGCGACAGGGCGTTGCGCTTCTCCGGACGGTTGAGGGTGACGATCGCGATGCCGTCGCGGCGTTCGACAACGAGATGGGACATCGTGGGCGACCCTCCGGATGGTCGGCCTGCGGCGCGCACCGTGCCGCAGGCGTCGACCTCTATGGTATGACAATTGACATGATCGGATAATATACCTATATTGACGCGATGCCAATGCCGTCCGCGAGCGCCCCCGCCCCCGACCTGCTGGGCGAACTCGGCGCCATCAACGTCCCCAAGTCCTGCGACGTGCTCGCCGCGCGCCTGCGCGGCCAGATTCTCGCCGGCGGCCTGCCCGAGGGCGCGACGCTGCCCACCGAGCGCGAACTGGTCGAGGCCACCGGACTCGGGCGCGGCTCGGTGCGCGAGGCGCTGCGCATCCTCGAGGCGCAGGGCCTGCTGCGCACCCGCGCCGGCCGCTACGGCGGTTCGGTGGTCTCGCGCCCGAGCGACGCCTTCCTCGCCAGCCACATCGGCATGTTCGCCAAGGGCCACGGCGTGTCGCTGCGCTCTCTGGTGGAGGCGCGCCAGGCGCTCGAGCCGATGGTCGCGCGGCTGGCCGCGCGCCACCGCACCGACGACGACCTGGCGCAGCTGCAGCGCATCGCCGCGCGCCTCGACGCCGCCGCGGTCGACGACGTGCCCGCGTTCCTGCTCGAGAACGCGAACTGGCACAGCGCGCTGGCCGCGGCCAGTCACAACGACCTGCTGCGCGCGTTCACCGCGTCGATCTCCGAGCTGATGCTCGAGGCCTCGCGCATCGAGAACTTCGCCTCGCCGGAGGTGCGCTCGCTGGTCTCGCATGCGCACCGCCGCATCCTCGACGCGATCGCGGCACGCGACGAGGCGGCGGCGCAGTCGCGCGCCGAGCGCGACCTGCAGGCCTACGCGCGCCACCTGCTCGACGCGGTCCGCGCCGCCGCGGCCGCGGTGACGGCACCGCCGCTGCCGCCGCGGTCCGCGCCGCGTCGTCCGCGCGGGGGCGCGGCGCGCGCGGGAGCGCGCGCGTGAGCCTGGATCCGCGCACGCCCGTCCTGGTCGGAATCGGCGTGGCCACCCGGCGCAGCGAGGACTTCCGCGGCGCGCTCGAACCGCTCGATCTGATGCTCGAAGCCGTCGCGGCTGCCGGCCGCGACAGCGGCGCGCCGGGGGCGCTCGCAGGCGCCGGGTACATCGCCGTGCCGCGCGGGCGCTGGCGCTACCGCAATCCGGCGGGCGCGCTCGCGCGCGCGGTCGGCGCCGCCGACGCCCACAGCGTGCTTGCCACCGTCGGCGTGCTCCAGCAGACCCTGATCGGCGCGGCCTGCCAGCGCATCGCCGACGGGCGCTGTCACACGGCGCTGGTGGCGGGCGCCGACGCCGGCTACCGGCTGCTGCGCGCGCAGATCGCCGGCGCCGAGGCGCCCGAGCGCGACCAGGACGACGACCCCGACGAACTGCTCGCGCCGGCCGAGGAATTGCGCCATCCGGCCGAGAAGCGCGCCGGCATGCGCATGCCGGTCGGCCTGTACGCGATCCTCGAGAGCGCCTATCGCGCGCGCCGCGGCTGGAGCGTCGCCGGGCATCGGGACCGGCTGGCCGCGCTCTATGCGCGCTTCAGTGCCGTCGCTGCCGCCAACCCGCACGCGTGGCAGCGCCGCGTCCTCGAGGCCGGCGCGATCCGCGATGCCGGCGAGCGCAACCCGATGCAGGCGTTCCCGTACACGCGCGCGCACTGCTCGACCTGGAACGTCGACCAGGCCGGCGCGCTGCTGTTCTGCTCGGCGGCGCGGGCGCTGGAGCTCGGCATCGCGCGCGCGCGCTGGATCTTTCCGGTGGCCTCCACCGAGTCCAACCACATGGTGGCGGTGTCCGCGCGCGCCGACCTCGCCGCCTGCCCGGGCGCGCGCATCGCCGGCCGCGCCGCCGTCGACGCGCTCGGCAAGTCCGCCGCCGAGGTCGATCTGGTGGAGCTCTACAGCTGCTTCCCGATCGCCGTCGAGACCTACGCAGAGGCGCTCGACCTGCCCGAGACGCGCGCGCTCACGGTCACCGGCGGCATGCCCTTCGCCGGGGGGCCGTACAACAACTACGTGCTGCAGGCCACGTGCCGCGCGGCCGAGCTGCTGCGCGCCGGGCACGGGCGCGACGCGCTGGTGTCGAGCGTGTCGGGCATCCTGACCAAGCAGGGATTCGGCGTCTGGAGCACCGCGCCGGGACCGCGCGGGTTCGTGTACGCCGACCTGAGCGACGCGGTGGCCGCGGCGATGGCGCCGCGCGAGGTCGCGCTCGACTACAGCGGCGAGGCCACCGTCGCCGGCTTCACCGTGCTGCACGGCCGCGGCCAGGCGCCGCGCGGCGTGGCGCTGGTCGACGTGGCCGACGGCAGGCGCGCGCTCGTCACCACCGACGACCCGGCGCTGATCGCACGCATGCAGGAGGAGGAATTCGTCGGCCGGCGGGTGCGCGTGGAATCGGACCGGTGGCTGGCATGAACGCGAGTGCGGCCGCGCTGCCGATGGAAGTCGCCGAGGACGACTGCGCGCTCCCGCTGGTGCGCCGCCTGGCGGCGATGCTCGATCGCGATCCCGCCAGCCTGCGCGACGGCGACGCCCTGCCGCGAGGATGGCATGTGTCGATGTTCAACCCGCCGACCCGCCAGACGGACCTGCGGAGCGACGGCGCCGCCAGCCTCGGGGTGCGTCTGCCCGACATCGGGCTGCCGCGCCTGATGCTCGGCGGGCGCCAGGTGCGCTTTTCGGGCGACATCCCGATCGGCGCTCGCCTGCGTCGCGAGACCACGCAGGGCGAAGTGCAGGTCAAGCAAGGGCGCTCGGGCCGCTTCGCGCTGGTGCCGGTCGAGCATCGCATCGTCGTGAGCGGTGCGGCTGAGGCGGCCGTCGTCGAGCGCCAGGAGTATGTCCTGCGCGAGGCGGCTGGCGCCGCCGCGGCGCCGGCGCCGGCACCGGCGGCGCCACCCGCCGCGGCGGACGCGGAGCGAACGCTCGTGGCGGACGAACGGTTGCTGTTTCGCTATTCCTCGATCACGGACAACCCGCATCGCATCCACTACGACCACCCCTACGCGACCGCGGTCGAGGGCTACCCCGCGCTGGTCGTCAACGGCAGCATCCCGGCGATGTTCCTGCTCGAGCTCTTTCGGGTGGCCGCCGGGCGCGAGCCGACCGCGTTCGCATCGCGCAACGTCGCGCCGATGTATTGCGGCATGCCGCTGCGGCTGTGCGCGCGGCGTGACGGCGCCGCCTGGAAGCTGTGGGTCGAGGACGAGCGCGGCGCGCTCGCCTTCGATGCCCGCGCCGAGTAGAGGGTGCCCATGCATTCCCAGCAAGGAGACAAGCCATGATCCATTCCGCCAGCCTGAAGTCGTGCGCGGCCCCCATCCGGCGTCGGGCTGCCGCCGGCGGACTTGTCGCAGCCTGCATCGCGCTCGCGTCGCCGGTCGCCGCGCAGGAGGCCTTTCCCAGCCGCCCGCTGCGCCTGATCGTCTCGGTCGGTGCCGGCGGCGCCACCGACGTGCTCACGCGCACCATGGGCGAGCGCCTGTCGAGATTGCTCGGCGTCAATGTCCTCGTGGAGAACCAGCCGGCCGGTAGCGGCGTGGTCGCCGCGCAGGCGGTGGCGCGCGCGGCGCCCGATGGCCACACGCTGCTGATCGGCACCAACACGACGCATGCGGGCAACGCGAGTTTCCTCAAGAACCTGCCCTACGACCCGGTCAACGACTTCGAGCCGATCTCGCGCATGGGCATCGCCGCGCTCGTGCTGTCGCTCAACAGCGCGGTGCCGGCCGCCAATGTGCAGGAGTTCATCGCGCACGCGAAAGCCAATCCCGGCAGGATCGGGTTCGGCAGCGGCACCGGATCGGCGCGTCTCGCCTCGGAGATGCTGAAGGCGCGCGCCGGCATCGACATCCTGAGCGTGCCCTACAAGTCGAACGCGCAGGCGCTGACCGACCTGCGCGGCGGGCAGATCCAGATGCTGTTCGGCGACATCGCGCTGATGCTGCCGCACATCCGGTCCGGCGCGGTCAAGGGACTGGCGGTCTCGAGCGCGCGGCGCTCGGCCACCATGCCGGAGCTGCCGACGATGCAGGAGGCCGGCGTCGCGGGCTACGAGCTGGTCGGCTTCATCGCCGCATTCGCACCGGCGAAGACGCCCGAGGCGGTGGTACGGCGCCTGTCCGAGGAGATCAACCGCATCCTGCGCGAGAAGGAGGTCGTCGATCGGCTGGTCGCGCTCGGCGTCGACGCCGCCCCGACCACGCCGGCCGAACTGCGCGAGTGGGTGATCAACGAGACCCGCAAGTGGCGCGACCTCGCGCGCGGGGCCGGGATCCAGCCCGAGTGAGCGCGGCGATGGCGGCGACGGCCGCGGCGGCGTCCGGCATCCGGGTGGTCGAGCACGGCGCCGGCCTCGCGGTGGCGTATGCGGGTGCGCTCCTCGCGCGCATGGGCGCCCGGGTCACGCGGCTCGAACAGCCCGCGGCGGGCGCGGCGTCGGCCGACGGTCCGCTGCAGCTCGCGCGCGCCGCGCTCGCGCTGGGCAAGCACGCCCTCCCGCGTCCGGATGCGCCGGCGGCGTGGTCCGCGCTGCTGGCCGACTGCGACGTCCTCTTGAGCGACGCGCCGCGCGCGCTCGACGCGCACGCGGGACCCGTCGCGGCGCTGCGCGCGGCGCACCCGCGGCTGGTGCTGGGCATCGCGAGCGTCTTCGGCCTCGACGGGCCGCTTGCCGACGTTCCCGCCGAGGCCCTCGACGCGCAGGCGCTGTCGGGGATGGCCTGGGCCCTCGGCGAACCGGGGCGCGAACCGTTGTCCCTGCCGCCCGGGATCGTCGAGCACCAGGCCGGGGCGATGCTGGCGGCCGGTTGCCTGCTCGCGCTCAACGTCCGCGACGAGTGCGGCAGCGGCCGCGTGGTCGACATCGCGCTCGCCGACGTGCTGGCCAGCCACGTGGCGGGAAACTGCCGCTTCTACGTGCATCACGGCCTGCAGTGGCAGCGCAGCGGCCGCCGCGCGTCGGGTTCCGGCGGCGCCTACCCGTTCGTCATCCTGCCCTGCCGCGACGGCGCGGTGTGCGTGTGCGGGCGCACGCGCGAGGAGTGGGAGCGCCTGGTGGCGGCGATGGGCAGTCCGGCCTGGGCCGCCGAGCCGCGCTACCAGGACCTGCGCGCCATGGGCACCCGCTATCCGGAGGAGGTCGACGCGCTCGTCATGCCGTGGTTCGCCGCGCGCACCAAGGCGGAACTGGAGGCGATCGCGCTCGAGCACAACCTGATCGTTTCGCCGCTGCGCGATTTCGCCGAGGTGCTGCAGACCGCGCAGTTCGCCGAGCGCGATTATTTCGCCGCCGCCCGCATCGCCGGCCGGCCGGTGCGCGTGCCGGGCCTGCCGTTCCGGTTCCGCGAGTCGCGTGCGCGTTCCGCCCCCGATCTCGCTGCCGGACTTCTCGCCGCGGCGCCGCCGCGGCCGCCGGCACCACCGGCGCCGGCGCCGGCGCAACCCCTGGCGGGCGTGCGCGTGCTCGACTTCGGCTGGGTCTGGTCGGCGCCCTGGGTCAGCACCATGCTGGGGGAACTGGGCGCGCGCGTGATCAAGGTCGAGCATGGCCGGCGCCCCGACAACCTGCGCCTGTCCGGGCGGGTGATGCGCGACGGCCAGGTCGTTTCCGGGCCGTCGCGCGAGATGTCGCCGATGTATCACCAGGTCAACCACGGGAAGTGGGGCATCACGCTCAATACGAAGGATCCGCGCGCGGTGGCGCTGCTCAGGCGGCTGGCGACGCAAAGCGACCTGGTGGTGGAGAACATGTCGCCCGGATCGATGGAGCGCAGCGGCCTCGGCTACGAGGACCTGCGCGCGATCAATCCGCGCCTGGTGATGCTGGCGATGTCGGCGGCGGGCCAGACCGGGCCGCTGGCCGGCATGCGCGCCTATGCGCCGACCATGTCGAGCTTCGTCGGCATGGAGTCGCTGATCGGCTATCCGGGCGAAGCACCGCTGGGCGCGCTCAATGTCGCGCTCGGCGATCCCAACGCCGCGGTGCACGGACTGGTCGCGGTGCTCGCGGCACTGCGGCGGCAGCGCCTGACCGGACGCGGCTGCTACATCGACCTGGCGCAGAACGAGGCCCTGCTCGGCACCCTTGCGCCGTACCTGCTCGATGCGCAGGTGCACGACCGGCAGCCGCCGACGACCGGGAACCGGCATCCCGAGATGGCCCCGCACGGCATCTATCCGGCTGCCGGCGACGATGCCTGGCTGACGATCGCGGTGGCCGACGACGCGCAGTGGCGCGCGTTCGCCGGCCTGGCGGCCGACCAGCCCTGGGCGGGCGATGCGCGCTTCGGGGCGGCCGGCGGCCGTCTCGCGCTGGCGGGCGAGCTCGACCGCGCCGTGGCGCAATGGACGCGGGGCATCGAGCGTGACCTGCTCGTTGCGCGGCTGCGTGCGGCCGGCATCGCCGCCACGCCGGTGCTGACGGTCGAGGCGATGTGGCGTCATCCGCAGTTTGCCGCGCGCGCGATGCGCCACGCCATCGAGATCCCGGTCTATGGCCCCGACACGGTGATGAGCGCGCCGTGGCGGTTCTCCGACTTTGCGCCGCGGGTCGAATCGTGCGGGCCGGGGACCGGCGCGCACAATCGGCAGGTGCTGGGCGAACTGCTCGGCGTGCCTGACGACGAACTCGCCGCGCTCGAGGCCGCCGGCGTGGTGGCCTGAACGCCCGATGCGGAGGACCCCGTGAACGAATCCCCGTCGGCTTCCGGCGCCGCGGCCAGCCAGGCGCCGGCCCTCTGGGACGGCGCGCTCGAAGAGGCGCGCGGCCTGATCGGCGTCGACCTGCGGCGCACCGGCCAGAGCTGGAACACCGAGGCCGCGCCCGACGCGGTGCGCCACTTCTGCTGGGGCCTGGGCGACGACAACCCGCTGTTCTGCGACCCGGCGTACGGCGCGGCGACGCGCTGGAAGTCGGCGCTCGCGCCCGGCACCTTTCTCTACACCGTCGACACCACCGTGGTCGCGCCGAAGCTGCGCGGCATCCAGTGGCTCTACGGCGGCACCGACTGGCAGTGGTTCCGGCCGATCCGCCATCGCGACACCTTCGCCGTGCGTGCGCGCCTGATCGATGCGGTCGAGAAGGCGGGCGGCAAGGCGCGCAAATTCATCCTCCAGACCGGCGAGGTGCTCTACACCAACCAGCGCGGCGAACTGGTGTGCCGCGCCGTCGGCAGCACCGCGCGGGTGCCGCGCGCCCGGGCGGACGGCGGCCTCCGGTACGAGGCGCGCGACACCCATCGCTACACCCATGACGAACTCGAGCACCTCGCGCGCGCAATCGAAGCCGAGGCGCTGCGCGGCGCGGCGGCGCGCTTCTGGGACGATGTCGAGGTCGGCGGTACGGTGTCGCCGATCGCCAAGGGACCGCTCAACATCACCGACATGATCTGCTGGTATTCGGGCGGCGGACACAGCTACCAGGCGCACCGGCGCGCGGTCCTGCACCGCAGGCGCCATCCGGCGGACGCCTACGTCGACCCGAAGACCGGGGCCCAGGACAACCCGGCGCGCGGCCATGCGGAACGCGACATGGCGCGCGAGGTCGGCATGCCCGGCGGCTACGACGTCGGGCCGCAGCGCATCTCGTGGCTCGGCCAGGTGCTGACCAACTGGATGGGCGACGACGGCTTCCTGCGCCGTCTCGACGTCTCGCTGCGCCGGCCCAACATCTTCGGCGACGTGTCGTGGTGCCGCGCGCGCGTGGCCGACAAGCGGGTCGAGGAAGGCGCGCATCTGGTCGACCTCGAGGTCTGGGTCGACAACCAGCTGGGCGAGACCACCGCGCGCGGCACCGCGGTGGTCGAACTGCCCGCGCGCGCCGCGCATTCGTGAGCGGACCCGGGATGGCAGGCTTCGCCCCCCTCGCCGGCGTGCGCGTGCTGGACTTTTCGAAGATCCTCGCCGGGCCGCTGTGCACGCAGATCCTCGGCGACCTCGGCGCCGACGTCGTCAAGGTCGAGCCCTGCGACGGCGGCGACGACACGCGCCACTGGCCGCCGTTCGAGGGCGAGGACGGCACCATCTTCCTCGCGGTCAACCGCAACAAGAAGAGCCTCGCGCTGGATCTGAAATCCGCGTCCGGCCGCGCGATCTGCGCACGCCTGGCGGGTGCGGCCGATGTGGTCATCGAGAGCTTCGGGCCCGGCGTGGCGGCGCGTCTCGGGGTCGACTTCGAGAGCCTGGTCGCGCTCAACCCGCGCGTGGTCCACTGCGGCATCTCCGGCTTCGGCAACGTCGGCCCGCTGCGCGACGGCAAGGGCTACGACGTGGTGCTGCAGGCGTTCTCCGGCATGCTGTCGATCACCGGCGAGCCCGGCGGGCCGCCGCTGCGCAGCCCGTTCTCGCCGGTCGACCAGGGCACCGGGATGCATGCGGCGATCGGCATCCTCGCCGCGCTCCTCGAGCGCGCGCGCACCGGTCGTGCGGTCAAGGTCGAGGCGGCGCTGTTCGACACCGCGGTGGGCTTCCTCGGCTATTTCCTCCAGGGCTTCTGGCAGCGCGGCACCGAGCCCATGCGCGTCGGCTCGGGGCACGAGTCGCTGTGCCCCTACCAGGCCTTCGAGACCGCCGATGCCCCGGTGATCCTGGGGGTGGCCAACGACGCCCTGTGGCGCGCGTTCTGCGCGGTCGCCGGCGACCCCGGTCTCGCCGAGCGCGCGCCGTTTCGCACCAACGCGGACCGCGTGCGCCATCGCGCCGAGACCGTCGGGGTGGTGCAGGCGATCATGCGCGCGCGCACGCGCGCCGCGTGGATGGCCGACCTGGGCGCGGCCGGCATTCCATGCTCGCCGGTGCACAACCTCGCGGAGCTGTCCGCGCACCCGCACACCGCGGCCTCGTCGATGGTGTTCGCATACCGCAGCGCGCGCGGCGCCGCGCTCAAGGGCGTGGCGCAGCCGCTGCGCTTCGACGGCGCGCGCCAGCCGCTGCTGCGCCCGCCGCCGCGCCTGGGCGAGCACAGCGTCGAGGTGCTGCGCGCGGCGGGCTACGGCGAGGACGAGATCGCGGGATTCCTTGCCGCCGGGGCGGTGCGCGCACCCTAGCGGTACCGGTCCTCGATCGCCGCCCAGTGCGGCATGCCGACGACGGCCTTGTACTCCTCGAAGCTCACGCCGGAGCCGACCTGCTTCAGCTCCCCCGAGCGGAGGTCGGCGAGCGCCTCCTGCATGGTGCGCGTGATGCGCATCAGCAGCGAGATGCCGTAGATCACCAGGCGGAAGCCCAGCGCCTCGAGTTCGGCGGGCCGGAGGATCGGCGTGCGCCCGCCCTCGAGCATGTTGGCGAGCAGCGGCACGTCGAAGGCGCGGCCGATGGTGCGCATCTCCTCGACATCGCAGGGCGCCTCGATGAACAGGCCGTCGGCGCCGGCGCGCAGATAGGCCTCGCCGCGGCGCAGCGCCTCGTCCATGCCGGCGACCTCGCGCGCGTCGGTGCGCGCGATGATGAAGGTGTCCGGATTGCTGCGCTCGCCGGTGGCGGCGCGGATCTTGGCGCACATCGCCTCGGTGGCGACGAGCGCCTTGCCGGCGATGTGGCCGCAGCGCTTCGGGCTCACCTGGTCCTCGAAGAACAGCGCCTGCGCGCCCAGGCGCTCGAGGTTGTGCACCACGTGCACGACGTTCTTGTGATCACCGTAGCCGTTGTCGGCGTCGACCAGCGCCGGCAGCCGCGTGACGGCCAGCATGTCGCGGTAGGCGTCGGCGAACTCGCGCGCGCCGAGGAGGCCGATGTCGGGCACGCCGTAGCGCACCCCGGCGATCGGGAAGCCGCCCATGAACACGGCCTTGAAGCCCGCCTGCTCGATCAGGAGGGCCGAGAGCGCGTCGTGGGCGCCGGGCATGACCAGGGGGCGCTCGCTCCGGACGAGTTGGCGGAAGGTGTTCATCGTGGCGGGAAGGGGAGGTGGCGCGTGGCGGGTCGGGATCGCGGGTATCCTAGCGTGCGTTGCCAGGCCGGCATCGCCCGTTGCGGACCTTAGCATGAGTCGCACCCTGTTCATCGGCGCGCTGACCGCGCTGTCCCTGCCGCCGCCGCGGCTGGTGGAGGCCGCCGCGCGCGCAGGCGTCGCCGGCTGCGGCCTGCGCCTGCGGCCCGCCGCGCCCGGCGGCATCGCGTATCCGCTGATGGACGATGCCGCGCAGATGCGCGAGACGCGCGCGGCGCTCGCCGCCACCGGGATGCAGGTGTTCGACATCGAGATGGTGCGCATCGGACCCGCGTTCGATGTCGGCGCCCATCGCGGCTTCTTCGATGCCGCGGCCGCGCTCGGCGCGCGCCACGTGCTGGTCGCGGGCGACGATCCCGACGAGGCGCGCACCGCGGCGGCCTTCGCCCGGGTCTGCGAGGCGCTGGCCCCGCTGCGGATGACCGCCGACCTCGAGTTCATGCCGTGGACCGAGGTGCGCGACCTGGCTGCGGCCGCGCGCATCGTCGCCGCCGCGGCCCAGCCCAATGGCGGCATCCTGGTCGACGCGCTGCATTTCGCGCGCTGCGGCGCGACGCTGGCCGCGCTCGACGCGGTGCCGCGCGAGCGCTTCCACTACATGCAGATCTGCGACGGGCCGGCCGAGGCGCCGGCCACGCGCGACGGACTGATCCACGCCGCCCGCTGCGAGCGCCTGCTGCCCGGCGAAGGGGGCATCGACCTCGCCGGCCTCCTCGGCCGGCTGCCGGCGCACCTGCCGGTCTGCATCGAGACGCCGTCGGAGTCGCGCGCGCCGGTGCTGGGCTGGGACGAATGGCTGCGCCGCGCGGTGGCGGCGACGCGCGCGGTGCTCGCCGGGCTGCCGGCGGCCTGAGGCGGGCGTGGCGGGCGCGGGCGGCCGCGCCGATCCGGCGTAGACTGCGGGCCACCGCGCGCGTCGCGTCGTTCCCCGGAGTCCCCATGCCACGCACCCCGTTCATGCCGGCCCACGAGGCGCTGCAAGCGCTCGACTCGCGCTATGTCGACGTCGCGGCGCTGCCCTGGAAGCCGACCCCGACCCCGGGCATCGACATGAAGGTGCTGATGGAGGATCCCGACACCGGGCTCCTCACCGCGCTGTTCCGCTGGGCGCCCGGCACCGCGCTCGACCTGCACGAGCACGTCGAGATCGAGCAGTCGTTCCTCCTCGAAGGAAGCCTCGTCGACGACGAGGGCGAGGTGCGTGCCGGCAACTATGTCTGGCGGCCGCGCGGCAACCGCCACGTCGCGCGCTCGCCGAACGGCGCGCTGGTGCTGACGTTCTTCCTGAAGCCGAACCGGTTCCTCGCGGGCGCGGCGGCCGGGCAGGAACTGAAGTAGCGGCAGGGGCCGCCGCGGGCGCCGCCGGCGCGGCGCGCGCCCTCGCGGCTCAGCGCCAGGCCCAGACCGGGGCCTCGAGGTGGGCCACGCGCGTGTCGCGCCCGAACACCGCGACCTCCATGAACTGGTAGAGCATCGCCGCGGTCGGCGCGTGGATGCGCGTGCCCAGCAGCGGGTAGCGGATCACCGGGCGATCGCTCTCCGGGATCGAGACGAATTCCGGGCTGCCGGGCAGCGCGAGCTCGCCGAGCGGCACGCGGTAGATCGCCGCCACCTCGTCCGGATTGGCGCGCATCGGCGCGCCGGCCGCGACCCAGGCCACGAGCGGCGTGATCAGGTAGCCGGAGCGGGTCTCGTAGTCGTCGAGGTGGCCGAGGATGGCCGCGGCGTCGAGGGCCAGGCCGATCTCCTCGTCGGCCTCGCGGCGCGCGGCGTCGAGCACGGTCTCGCCGGCGTCGACGCGTCCGCCGGGGAACGCGAACTGGCCCGCATGCGCGTTGAGGTGGCTGGCGCGGCGGGTCAGCACCAGCGACGCGTTGCCGGCCCCGTCGTCGGTGACGATCAGGCAGACCGCGGCGCGCTTGAGGGCGCCGGCCGGCCGCGCGGCGACGATCGCCGCGTGGCGCGCGAGGTTGCGGCTGACCGTCTCGCGCAGCGCGGCATCGAAGCGTGGGGTGGCGTACGGCGTGGCGGTCACGGAACGGCAGTGTAGGGCCTCTGCGGCGCGAATGCACGCGGGGCCGGGCGCCGCGCGGCCGGCCGCGCCATCCGCACACGGAAATCCGAGCCTGCGGGCGGCCGACTGAGGCAGAATTGCGGCATGGCAAAGCAAACGACAACGACGACGGCGGACGGCCGCGCCGACGAGGCGCGCGGCCTCACCTATCCGTGCGGCGACGCGCCCGCGGCCGGCGAGGTGCGCGAGATCGCGCCCGGCGTGCTGTGGCTGCGCATGCCGCTGCCGTTCACCCTCGACCACATCAACACCTGGGCGATCGCCGATCGCGACGCGCACGGGCCGGGCTGGGCGATCGTCGACACCGGCACCCAGACCCCCGAGGCGCTGGCGGCCTGGCGCGCGCTGATCGCGCCCGGCGGCCCGCTGGCGGCGACGCCGCAGGGGGCGCGCCTGACCCGCATCTTCGTCACCCACATGCATCCGGACCACGTCGGCATGGCCGGCTGGCTCGCGCGCAAGTTCCAGTGCCGGCTGTGGATGACGCGCCTGGAGTACCTGACCTGCCGCACCCTGGTCGGCGACACCGGCCGCGAGGCGCCGGAGGAGGCGATCCGCTTCTATCGCGAGACCGGCTGGCCGGAGGAGGCGATCGACATCTACCGCGCCCGCTTCGGCGGCTTCGGCCGGCACCTGCACACGCTGCCCGACAGCTACCGGCGCCTGACCGACGGCGAGGTGATCCGCATCGGCGAGCACGACTGGGAGGTCGTGGTCGGCCGCGGCCACTCGCCCGAGCACGCGTGCCTGCTGTGCCGCCGGCTCAACCTGATGATCTCCGGCGACCAGATCCTGCCGCACATCTCGTCGAACGTGTCGGTGTTTCCGACCGAGCCCGAGGCCGACCCGCTCGGCGAGTGGCTCGCCTCGATCGAGCGCCTGCGCGCGATGCTGCCCGAGGACCTCCTCGTGCTGCCGGCGCACGGCCCGCCGTTCCGCGGGGTGCAGGCGCGCCTGGAACGGCTCGCCGAGGGGCACCGGATCGGGCTCGAACGCCTGCGCGGCGCGCTCGCCGAGCCGCGCCGCGCGATCGACGTGTTCGGCGCGCTGTTCGCGCGGCCGATCGACGACAACGACATGCTGCTGGGCCTGGCCACCGGCGAGAGCCTCGCGCACCTCAATTACCTCGTCGCGCGCGGCGAGGTGCGGCGCGAGCTCGGCGCCGACGGCATCCGGCGCTACCGGCGCCTCGCCTAGGGCCCGGAGGCCCGCGTCAGCGGCGGGCCGACCAGTCGGTGCGGTGGACCGCCAGCGCGGTGCCGAGGCCGAGCACCGCCATGCCGGCGCCGATCAGCGCGTAGACGGTCCAGGCCGGCGCCGCGAGCGCCGCGAGCGCCCAGGCCCCGCCCGCGACCACCAGCAGGCGCACGGTGCCGGCCAGCACCGGCCCGACCGCATGGCCGGCGCCCAGCGACGAAAAGTACAGCGACAGGCCCATGCCCAGCAGGCCGTAGCACGGGCCGGCCCAGCGGAAGTAGCTCGCGGCCGCGGCGAGGACGGCCGGGTCGTCGCTGAAGTTGCGCCCCCAGAGCGCGGGGACGAGCGCCAGCGTCACCCCGAGCACGGTGAGCGCGGTGCCGGCGAGCGCGCCGGCGGTCCAGGCGACGCGGCGCGCGCGCGCGGCCATGCCGGCGCCGACCGCCATGCCGACCAGCGGCACCGAGGCCACGCCGAAGGAGAACGCCAGCGGCACCAGCAGGAACTCCAGCCGGGTGCCGATGCCGTAGCCGGCCAGCGCCTCGACGCCGAAGTGCGCGATCAGCCGGGTGAGGATCAGGATGGTGAGCACCGTCTGCAGCGGCGAGACCAGCGCGACCGCGCCGACCCGCAGGATGTCGCGGAACTGCGCGGCGGCCAGGCGCACGCGCGCCGGCTGCAGGCGCACGCGCGCGCGCCCGGACCGCAGGTGGAGAAACAGCACCAGCGCGCCCAGCGTGTAGGCGACGACCTGGCCGGCGGCGATGCCGGGCATGCCCAGGGCCGGCAGCGGCCCCCAGCCGAGGCCGAGCGCGCCGCCGACCAGGACCTGCGTCGCGGCGACGGCGAACACCGTCGCCGACGGCACCTTCATGTTGCCGCCGCCGCGGATCACCGCGGCGAAGGTGTTGGTGAGCCAGATCCCGACCGACCCGCAGAAGGCGACGTTCGAATACGCGAGCGCCGCCTCGAGCGCCGCGCCGCGCCCGCCGAGCAGGGTGTAGAGCAGGCGGCCGCCGAGCAGGAACAGCGCGGTCAGGGCGAGGCCGGCGCCGATGCCGATCCACATCGCATGCGCGGCCAGCGCGGCGGCGCGCGCGGTGTCGCCGGCGCCGAGCGCGCGGCTGACCGCGGACGAGACGCCGCCGCCCATCGCGCCGGCCGACATCATCTGCTGCAGCATGACCATCGGGAACGCGAGCGCCATGCCCGCGAGCGCCGGCGTGCCGAGCTGCCCGACATAGGCGGTTTCGGCGACCGCGGCGGCGGCGGCCGCGAGCATCGCGCCGAGATTGGGCGCGGCGAAGCGCAGCAGCGTCGGCAGGATCGGCGCCGACAGCAGCGGATTGGCGCCGGGCGGAGAGGGCGGCAAGCGGGACGGGGCAGGGCGGAGCGAAGCCGCCATTCTCGCCGATGTCGCGCGCGCGGCGGCCGCCGCGGCGTGCGCGGCACGGCGGCGCGCGCGGCCGACCGCGCCGGCGCGTCTCGGTCAGTCGACCAGGAAGTTGCCGGCCGCGAAGCGCACGGGCGCGGCGTCCGGGTCGAAGCTCACGCCGGCCGGATCGCCGCCGTCGCGGAGGATCGCGAGCTGCTTCTCGAGCAGGCGGCGCAGCTTGACGATCCCGACGTCGCTGCTGGCGAGGAATTCCTCCGAGTGCCAGGCCACCTTGCCCTGGCTCACCTGCGCCTCGTAGTCGCCCGGGTAGTCGCGATGCTCGGCGTCGCTGAGTTCTTCCCACAGCTTGCCGTTCAGGCGCGAGCGCATGCCCCGCAGCTCGCCCGGCGCGCGCACGCGCCCGACCACGTAGATGCGGAAGCTGTGGTCGTCGATCGGCAGGATCCAGCCGATCGATTCGACCATGCCGTAGCGCCCGACGCGCGGGCTGGGGATCACGCGCAGCGTCGGCAGCGCGGCCTCGCTGATGCGGCGCAGCGTCTTGCCGTCGGGCAGCGTGCGCAGCGAGACGGTGCGCACCGTCAGGTCGGTGGTGTCCCAGCGGACGTCCGGCATCAGCGCCATCTGCGGCACGAACTGCGTGCCGGAGAACGACGAATGCAGGATCACGACGTGGAACGGGTCGACCAGGTTCTCGTAGTGCTGCAGCCAGTTGCACGGCACCACCTGGGGCCCGCCGCTGCCGATGCTGCTGTCGTCGGCTTCGAGGAACTCGCCGTCCTCGAGCGTCTCGAGGCACTCGTAGCGCGGCAGCACCGGCTTGCGCTCCGGCGGGCCCATGTAGGCCCAGACCAGGCCGTAGCGCTCGGCCACCGGGTACCACGGCTGGCGCACGCGGTCGCGCGCGCGTCCGCCGTCGGGCTCGCACGGCTGGTCCAGGCAATGGCCCTCGACGTCGAACAGCCAGCCGTGGTAGCAGCAGCGGATGCCGCCGGCCTCGGTGCGGCCGTAGTAGAGCGAGGTGCCGCGGTGCGCGCAGTGCGGGTACACCAGCCCGGCGCGGCCGGCGCCGTCGCGGAACAGCACCAGGTCCTCGCCGAGCACGCGCACCATGCGCGGCGTCGCGCCGGCATCGGCGGTCAGCCCGATCGGGTGCCAGTAGCGGCGCAGCAGCTCGCCCATCGGCGTCCCGGCGCCGACCTCGGTGAGCTCCCGGCGGTAGGTCGGGCGGGGCCGGCCGTAGGCGGTGCCGGTGTCGTGCGGCGGCGCGCTCGCCGCGGCGGGCCGGGCGTCTCTGGCGGTCATCGGCGGTTCTCCTCGCGCCTCACTCCGCGGTCACGCCGGCGGCCTTGATCAGCTCGGCGATGCGCGGGTAGTCGGCGCGGTAGCGCTCCAGGAACTCCGCCGGCGTGTTGCCGAGCGGCTCGAAGCCGAACGCCACCAGGCGCGCGGCGATCTCGGGCAGGCGCGTGGTCTCGCGCAGCGCCGCGACCCAGGCCTCGACGACCCCCGGCGGCGTGCGCGCCGGCGCATAGACGCCGATCCAGCTGTCGATGTCGAACCCGGCGAAGCCCTGTTCGTCGAAGGTCGGCACCTGCGGCAGCGCCGCCACGCGGCGCGTGCCGGCGATCGCGAGCGCCTTCATCTTGCCGGCCTGGGTCTGGTTGCGCGCGGTCGACGGATTGGCCCAGGCGAAGTCCAGCGACTCGCCGAACAGGTCGGTGTGCGCCGCCGCCTCGGACTTGTAGGCGACATGGACCAGGTTGGCGCCGGTCTGGCGCCGCAGGAGTTCGCAGAACAGGTGCGCGGTCGAGCCGTTGCCCCAGGTGCCGTAGTTCTGCACCGGACGGGTGCGTGCGAACTCGACGAACTCGCGCAGGGAGTTGTACGGCGCCTGCGCGCGCGCGACCAGCATCGGCCCGCCGGTCGCCAGCATCGACAGCGGCTGGAAGTCGCGCAGCGGGTCGTACGGCACCTTGGCCTGCAGGATCGGCACGTTCACGTGGGTCAGCGGCAGGGTGAACAGGACGGTGTGGCCGTCCGCGGGTGCCTTGGCGACGAAGTCGGCGGCGATGATGCCGCTGGCGCCCGGCTTGGGATCGACGATCACCGGCTGGCCGAAGCGCTGGGCGAGCCGGTCGCCATAGGCGCGCGCCAGGGCGTCGATCGGGCCGCCGGCGGTGCCGAAGGGAACGATGCGCACCGGGCGCGAGGGGAACGGCGCCGGCGCCTGGGCCGCGGCGCGCGCGCCTGCCAGCGCGCCGGCGGTGCCGAGGAGGATTCGTCTGGTTCGCAGCATGGGCTCTCCCGGTGGCGGGCCGCGCCGCGCACGGCGCCGGGCGGCACGCGATCAAGGTGTCGGGGGCGCGCGGGCGGCAGCCGGCTCAGCCGGCGCCGGCGTCCTCCTGGAGGCGGCGCCGCAGTTCCGCCTTGGCGATCTTCTCCAGCGTCGAGCGCGGCAGGCTGTCGACCAGGCGCACCTCGGCGGGCTGCTTGAAATCCGCGAGCTGCGCGGCGCAGGCGGCGGCGACGCGGCGCGCCAGGTCGGGCGGCGCATCGGCAGCCGGCAGCACGAACGCGACCGGCACCTCGTCGAGCATCGCGTGCTTCTTCGCCACCACCGCGCATTCGTGGACGCCGGCGACGGCGAGGATCACGCGCTCGACCTCGGAGGCGGCGACGTTCTCGCCGCCGACCTTGAGCATGTCCTTGTCGCGGTCGCCGAACTGGATCGAGCCGTCGTCGAGGAGGTTGACGCGATCGCCGGTGCGGAACCAGCCGTCGGCGTCGAACGCCTCGCGGGTGGCGCGCTCGTTGCCGAGATACTCCTTGAACAGCGACAGGCCGCGCACGCCGCGGATGAACAGGTGGCCGCTGCCGCCGGGTTCGACGTGGCGCGCCTCGCGCACCGGCGCGCCGGCGCTCTCGACGATGGCGATCTCGTATTCGGGCGCCGGGCGGCCGATCGACAGCGGCACGTTGGGCAGGCAGTGGCTGCCGACGATGCCGTGGGTGATGGTCTCGGTCATGCCCCACCAGCCCATGGTGCGGACGTTGAAGTGCGCGTCGGTCGGCGGCGCGCTCACCGCCGAGCCCCACCAGCGGTAGTGGTGCGCAGGCGGCACGTCCAGCGGCAGGAGCGCCTTGACGCAGAACGGAATCAGCGAGGTCCAGGTGCAGCGGTGCGCCAGCGACACCGGCCAGAACCGGCTGGCCGAGAACCGCGGCTGGATCACGCAGGTGGCGCCGACCCAGAGGCACGCGAGCACCGAATAGGCCTGGGCGTTGGTGTGGAACAGCGGCAGGTAGGCCAGATGGACGTCGTCGGCGCGCAGGTCCTCGTGGGCCGCGTTGACGCGCGCGCCCCACAGCGCGTTCGCGTGGGTCCAGAGCACCGCCTTCGGCCGCGAGGTGGTGCCGGAGGTGTACTGGACGCTGCAGGGGTGGAGCGGGTCGGGCGCGCGCCGCGGCGGCGGCTCGCCGTCGAGCGCGTCGAACCGGCTCGCCGCGTCGGGCGCGCGCGCGGCGGGCTCGCCGCCATCGTCCGCGGTCACCGCGAGCCAGCCGAGTCCGCGGCAGCTGGCGGCGACGCGCTCGGCGAATTTCGGCTGGGTGATGCCGCCGACCGCGCCGCAGTGGTCGGCGTAGTAGGACAGCTCGTCGTCGGAGGCGCGCGCGTTGGTGGTCACCGCCACCGCGCCGATCCACGCGCAGGCGTACCAGGCGAGCAGGGCCTCGGGACAGTTCTCGAGGTGGATCAGCACGCGGTCGCCGGGCGCGACGCCGCGCCGCACCAGGCCGCCCGCGATGCGCCGGATGCGCTGGTGGAACGCGCCGTAGGTGATGGTGCAGCCGGCGCCGACGAACGGCTCCCAGACGATGAACGGGTGGTCGCGGCGCGAGTGGGCGCGCTCCTCGACGAGCCACGCGACGTCCAGGCCGCTGAACGGGTGCAGGTCCTGACGCGAGAGCGCGGCGCGCATCTCAGGCTCCCGCCGCCTTGTCGAGGATCGCCAGGGTCGACGTGGCGGTCGCCACCACGCGGTCCGGCGCCCCGGCCGGATACAGGCTGCTGCGCGTGAACGCGAGGCGGCGGCCGCGGCGCTCGATCTCGCCGACCGCCTCGTAGGCGCCGCGCGGGGCGGCGCGCAGGTAGGACACGCTCATGCTCGCGGTGGTGCAGCCGAGCTCGAGCGGCAGCTGCGCGAGGACCACGAAGGCCATGCTGTAGTCGAGCATCGCCGACACCGCGCCGCCCTGCAGCACCCCCGTGCCCTGCACGAAGATGCCCTCGGGCGCAAAGGCCAGGCGGATCGTGCCGGCCTGCGCGTCGATCGCGAGGACGCGGGTGCCGAGCGCGCGCGCCATCGGGTTGCGCTCGAAGCCGGGCTGGTGGCCGGGGTCGGCCGCGAAACGGTGCAGGTCGACCTGGTCGGGATTGATTTCGGACATGGGAGCGGAATGCGGGGTTGGGAATGCGGGCTTGGGCGCCGCAATTATGCACGGACCGCGGGGCCGGCCCGCGCCGCGCGCGCCGTCGCGGCATGCCTCAAGTTGGGCCGGGCGGCGCCGTTAACTGCGGTGCGCGAGCCGTCCGGGCCCTGGTGCCCGGGCGGGATCCGCATCGGCCCGGGGCGGGTTCCGAATCGGGCAGTGGCGAGGCTGAGTGCGCCGCGCGACAAGACGCGGCAGCCGGGAGGAAGGCAGGATCATGGCTAGGGTACTGGTGGTCGAAGACGATGCGGCGATGTGCCGCCTGCTCGCGCTGCACCTGGAAAGCGAGACCCATGACGTGATCACCGCGGCCAGCGGCGAGGACGGCCTGCAGATGGCGATCGACGCGCGGCCCGACCTGATCCTGTCCGACATCCGCCTGCCCGGGATCGACGGCCTGGAGATGCTGGCCCAGGTGCGCGCCGACCGCCGCACCGCGGCCATCCCCTGCATCATCCTGGCCGAGGGGGACGAGGGCGAGCTGCGCACGCGCTCGCGCACCCTGCGCGTCGCCGAGTTCCTGGTCAAGCCGTTCAATCGCGAGCGTCTGCTCAAGGCGGTGTCGCGGCAGACGCACCGGCGTCGCACGCGGCGCGCGCTCGAGGAGCCGGCGGCGGAACCGGCCGACCACATGGAAACCATGGCGATGGCGGCGGACTACACCGCGGCGCCGGCGCACGGCGCGGCGCCGGCGCGCGACGCGGTGGCGCGCGCGGTCGAGGGCACGGTCTCGTTCTTCGCGATCCGCGACTTCAACCGCATCGGCGAGGCGATCGGCGAGGACCGGCAGATCGAACTCCTCAACGCGTTCCAGGAAAACGTCCGCGACGTCGTCGCCAAGAACGCCGGCTGGATCGTCAAGACCATCGAGGGCGGCTTCATCGCCATGTTCGAGGACGGCGCCACCTCGGGCGTCGACCATGCGGAGCGCGCGGCCAAGACCGCGCTCCTGTGCGTGCTCGCGCTGCACCGGTTCGGCCCGTGGATCAGCGCGCGCGTCGGCAACGGCAACACGCCGGCGCTGGCGGCGGTCGCCGGCCTGCACTCCGGGCCGGTGTCGGTCTGCAGCCTGTACGGCGGCAAGACCGGCGGCAAGGCCGAGCGCACCATCATCGGCGACACCGTCAACGTCGCCTCGCGGCTGCAGTCGCAGGCGGGCGACCTCGGCTGGAGCATCGTCGCCAGCGAGACGACCATGAAGCGCGCCGGCGCGCGTTTCGGCAGCGGGCGCCGCAGCCAGGTCACGGTCACGGGGCGCCGCACGCCGCTCGACATCGTCGAGGGCGGCGCGCTGCGCCCGCGACCGGGTAGCGAGGGGAGCGACAGCGCGTTCTACGCGGAAGTCGCCGGCGCCCTGGCCGCCAACACGCGCCTGATCGACGCGCAGAACGCGATCCGGCAGCCGGCGGCGGCCGGCAGCGACCGGCCGGGCGCGGCGGTGCCGCGCGTCAGGGAAGCGGCCGCGCCGGCGCGCGCCGCCGCCGTGGCGACCGCGGCGCCGGCCGAGGCGGTGGCGCCGATCGAGGTGCCCGGCTATGCGATCCTGCGAAAGGTCGGCGAGGGCGGCGTTGCCCAGGTCTATCTGGCCCGCCACGAGCGCAGCGGCGAGGAGCGCGTCCTCAAGCTGGTGCGTCTCGGCGACGGCGACGACGCCGACATCGGCCTGCGCTTCGTCCAGGAGTACGCGCTGCTCGCGCAGACCGCCCATCCGAACGTCGCGCGCGTCTACCAGCACGGCTACGAAGCGGCCTATGCGTACCTCGCGATGGAGTATTTCCCGGGCGGCGACCTGCGCGGCCAGATGCGCGCCGCGCACGAACCGGCGGCGGCCGTCGCCGCGCTCCTGCAGGTCGCGGCCGGCATCGCAGCGGTGCACCGGCGCGGCGTCGTGCATCGCGACCTGAAGCCGGACAACGTCATGATCCGCGCCGACGGCAGCCTCGCGATCGCCGACTTCGGGGTGGCCAAGAAGGTGGCCGACGCCCACGGCCCGACACAGCATGGGGAGGTCGTCGGCACGCCGTACTACCTGTCGCCCGAGCAGGTGCTGGGCACGCCGGCCGACCACCGCGCCGACATCTACAGCATGGGCGTGATGTTCTACGAGATGCTCACCGGGCTGCGCGCCTACACCGCCGACTCGGCGATGGGGCTCATGTACCAGCACGCGCAGAGCCCGGTGCCGGTGCTGCCCGACCCGCTCGCGCGCTTCCAGCCGCTGCTCGAGCGGATGATGGACAAGGAACGCGACCGCCGTTTCGCCAGCGCGCTCGAAATCGTCGATTTCGTGCGCCACCACGCGCTGGCGTGACGCCCCGGCCGGCGCGGCCGGACGCGGCGCGTGCTGCCCGCGGTGCGGGCAGCGTGCCGGCCGCTACTTGAGCGCGGTCTGGTTGGCGAAGGCGGTGCGCGCCTTCAGCTTGGCCTGCGCTTCGGCCTTGTTCATCGCCGACACCTTGCGCCCGAATGCCTCGCGCTCCTCGCGGCTCTTCTGTGCCGCCTTGATGCTCGCGATGCAGCGCCAGCGCTTGCCGCTCTTGGAGACGACGAGGCGCATTTCCTCGCGCGGATGCTGGGTGTGGCAGTGATAGCAGTAAACGGTTCCGGAGGACATGGGAAGGCGGGGGCTCGGGTCGTGAGGAACGGGACTGTCAACGCGCTTGGCGCGGCAGGCAGCGCAGGGATGTCGCCGCGGCCGGCCGTCGCCTGCCCCCGGGTCTGCGCTTGTGGCGCCGCGACCGGCCGGGGCAAGGAAGCCTGATTATACGACAAATGCCACTTGGTGGCGTGTAGGCCGGGCCCTGCGCCGCCGCCGCGCACGGTGCATACTTCGCGGCGGCAAACGCCGGCGCGATGGGCAACTGCAGGGGACGTGCCGGGGAATTGCGGGGAATTGCGGGGAAGTAAGGGGAAGTGCGTGGCGCACCGCGCGCGAAGTGCGCGTCGCCGCGTCCATACAACAGGAGGAGCGTGTCATGTTCGGTTCAAGCGGAAGACTGTCGTCCATCTGTGCGTGTCACCCGGGGGTGGAGCAGCCCGGCCGCCGCGCGTTCGTCGCGGGCATGGCCGGCCTCGGCGCCCTCGGCGCGGCGGGCTGCGCCAGCGTCGGCGGCGGCGGGGCGCATCGCATCGACGTGCATCACCACATCTCGCCGCCGCCCTGGGTGGCGGCGCTGAAGCGTTCCAGGCGCGATTCGCCGCCGGTCAACAACTGGACGCCGCAGCGCTCGATCGACGATCTCGACCGAGGCGGCGTCGCCACCGCGATCACCTCGCCGACCCTGCCGGCGGTCGGCTTACTCGACGCCAAGGAGGCGGCCGTGGTGGCGCGCGCCTCCAACGAGTACGCGCGCAAGCTCGCGGACGACTCGGGCGGGCGCTTTCGCATGTTCGCGATGCTGCCGATGCCCCACGTCGACGCGACCCTGCGCGAGATCGCCTACGGGCTCGACGTCCTGCGCGCCGACGGCGTCGCCTTCATGACCAGCTACGGCAACAAGTACCTGGGCGACAAGGAGTTCGCGCCGGTGATGGACGAGCTGAACCGGCGCAAGGCGACCGCGTACACGCACCCGAACGACCCGGCCTGCTGCGTCAACGTCGCCAGCGGCGTGCCGCCGGTGATCATCGAGTACGGCACCGACACCACGCGCACCATCGCGAGCCTGGTGTTCTCCGGTACCGCGCAGCGCTGCCGCGACATCAACTTCATCTTCTCGCACGCCGGCGGCACCCTGTCCGCGCTGACCGAGCGCTTCCTGGTCCAGGTGGTGTCGGTGCCGGCGTTCAAGGAGCGCGGCTTCACGAGCGAGCGCGTGCTGTCCGAACTGCGCCAGTTCTACTACGACACGGCGCAGGCGTCCAACCCGGTGGCGATGGCCTCGCTGACCCAGTTCATCCCGATCTCGCAGATCGTCTACGGCACCGACTACCCGTACCGCACCGCGGCCGAGCACACGCGCGGGCTCGCGCAGATCTTCAGCGGCGCCGATTTGCGCGCCATCGAGCGCGACAACGCGCTGCGCATCCTGCCGCGGATGCGCGCGGCCTGAGCGCGGCGCGCGGCGGCGCCTGCGGTGCCGCCGCGCCTGCCGGGGAGATTCATGTTGGACAAGGCGTTCGCCGGGCTCAGGGTGCTGGACTTCACCACCACCATCGCTGGCCCCTACTGCACGCGGCTGCTCGCCGACATGGGCGCCGAGGTGATCAAGATCGAGTCGCCGGAAGGCGACATGCTGCGCGCGCGCCCGCCGCTGCGCAACGGCGCCTCGAGCTACTACGGCCAGCTCAACGCGGGCAAGAAGAGCGTGGTGCTCGACCTGAAGTCGCCGCGCGCCGCCGCGGCGATCGACGCGCTGGTCGCGCGGAGCGACATCCTCGTCGAGAACTTCCGGCCCGGCGTGATGCGCCGGCTCGGCTTCGACTACACCGAACTCGCGCCCAGGGTCCCGCGCCTGGTGTACTGCGCGATCTCGGGCTACGGGCAGACCGGGCCGTCGGCGCAGCTGCCGGCCTACGCGCCGGTGGTGCACGCGGCATCCGGCTACGACCTCGCGCACCTGCGCTACCAGGAGGGGCGCTCGCGTCCCGACTATTGCGGGCTGTTCGTCGCCGACGTCGCCGCCGGCACCCAGGCGTTCGCGGCGATCGCGACCGCGCTGGTGCAGCGGCACGCCACCGGCCGCGGCCAGTTCATCGACGTCTCGATGTTCGAGACCATGCTCGGCTTCGCGCTCACCGAGATGCAGTATGCGCAGTTCGACGTGCCGCCGCCCGGCCGGCCGATCTACGGGCCGCTCGCCTGCGCCGACGGCTACCTGATGGTCGCGGTCGCCAGCGAGAAGACGTTCCAGGGCTTCGCCCATGCGGCCGGGCGCGCCGACTGGATCACCGACCCCCGGTTCGAGCTCTATGTCGACCGGCGCGCCAACTGGGGTGCGCTCATGGACGAGGCAGAGGCGTGGTCGCGCCGCGAGACGCGCGCGCACTGCCAGGCGCGCTTCGACGCCCACGGCGTGCCGTGCTCGCCGTACCGCACCGTGGCCGAGGCGATGGCCGACCCGCAGGTCGCGCATCGCGGCGCCTTCACCGAGGTCGCCGATGCCGGCGGCAGCTTCCGCTCCCTCAATCCGCCGTTCCGCATGTCGGCGGCCGACACCGCGTCGGGGCCGCACTGCGCCGCACTGGGCGAGCACACCGAGGAGGTGCTGCGCGCGGCCGGCCTTGCCGCCGACGACGTCGCAGCCCTGGCGGCGGGGCGCGCCGGCGGCTGAGGCCGGCGCGCACGGCGGCGCGCCGGCGCGGCAGCGCACCGGCCGGCGCCGCGGCTACGGGTGCGGGCCCCAGGGCGCGGGCAGCAGGAGCTTGTTCTCCTGCGACGCGAGGAGCGGCCGCAGCTGGCGCGCGAAGGCCATGAACGCCTGGTCGGCGTACACCCCGGCCCAGAACGCGCGGCGGTCGGCATCGTCGTCGAAGCGCCACATGTGGACCAGCTGGTTGAGCGCGCCGACGTCGCCGGTGAAGTAGCCGACGAGCTTCTTCGGATGCTTGTCGAGCGCCGGCCAGCCGGCGCTGCGGTACAGCTCGACCACCTCGGCCATCTTGCCGACGATGACGGTGTAGGTGCGGATCTCGTAGATGGCCATCGGTGCGTGTCCCCGGGGTGTGAAGGTGCGGGCGATTCTAAGCGCGGGGCCGGCCGGCCGGGTATGCTTCGTCCGTTCACGCGCGCGCGGAGGGGCGATGGCAGGCAGTCATGCGGTGGCGGAGCTGAAGACGCTTTCGTGCAGCGCCGGCTGGCGCAACTACTACTTCGTCAAGCTGACCACCGCCGGCGGCGTCACCGGCTGGAGCGAATTCGACGAGGGCTTCGGCTCGCCCGGGGTCGGCGCGGTGATCCGCGAACTCGCGCCGCACGTGGTCGGCCAGTCGGTGATGGCGCACGAGCGCCTGCGCGAGCTGCTGTTCGCCTACACGCGGCCCGGCGCCGGCGGCGTGGTCGGCCAGGCCCTCGGGGCGATCGAGAACGCGCTCCTCGACGCCAAGGCGCGGACGCTCGGCGTCCCGTGCTACGAACTCCTGGGCGGCAAGGTGCGCGATCGCATGCGCGTCTACTGGTCGCACTGCGTGACCTGGCGTGCCGGCCGGATTCCGCACTACCCGCCCGCGATCACCGACGCCGACGGCGTGCGCGCGCTCGCGCGCGAGGTGCGCGCCAAGGGGTTCACGGCGCTCAAGACCAACATCTGGCGCTACGAGGACGGCCGCATCGTCGGCTGGGCGCCGGGATTCGGGCGCCCGTTCGCGCCGGACCTCAACGTCGACCGCAAGGTCGCCCGGGGCCTGCGCGAGCACCTGGAGATCATCCGCGAGGCGGCGGGCCCGGACATGGAGATCCTGCTCGACCTCAACTTCAACGCGCGCACCGAGGGCTACCTCGCGATCCTGCGCGAGATCGCGGACCTCGACCTGTTCTGGGTCGAGATCGACACCACCGATCCGCGCGCGCTCGCGTTCCTGCGCACGCAGAGCCGGCACCCGATCGCGTCGTGCGAGACCCTGATCGGCGTGCAGCAGTTCCTGCCGTTCCTGCGCGAGCAGGCGGTCGACGTCGCCATCGTCGACACGCCTTGGAACGGGGTCTGGCAGTCGATGAAGATCGCGGCGGCGGCGGCCGCGCACGAGGTCAACGTCGCCTGCCACAATTTCTACGGGCACCTGTGCACCATGATGAACGCCCACTTCTGCGCCGCCGTGCCCAACCTGCGCATCATGGAGGTCGACATCGACCGCATCGCCTGGGACCACGAGCTGTTCACCCACGTCCCCGAGTACCGCGACGGGCACTTCATCCTCGCCGACCGGCCGGGATGGGGCACCGAACCGGTCGAGGCGGCGCTCGCCGCGCATCCGCCGCTCGCGACGCACGGCCTGATGGGCGGGCCGCGCTCGCAGACCTGAGGCGCGCGCGCCGTCCGACACCGGGAGCATGCCATGGCCGAGCGCCACGACCAGCACGACCGCCACGACCACCACCATCCGCCGGCCGCCGCGGGCCAGCTCGGCATTCCGCAGACCGGGCCGTTCGACCCCGCGGCCTTCGAGGCGGCGGTCGAGGCCCTGCTCAGGGCCTGCGGCATCGCCCCGGGCGGCGCCCACACCGGGCTGACCGCGCGCCGCGTGCGCGAACTGTGGCAGCGCCGGCTGCTCGGTGGCTACCAGATGGATGCCGCCGCGGTGCTCGGCGACGGCTTCGCCGATCCGCGCGCGGACATGGTGACCATCCGCGGCATCGCGGTCCACGGCGTGTGCCCGCACCACCTGGTGCCGTTTCGCGGCGTCGCGCACGTCGCCTACATTCCCGGCGGGCGGCTGCACGGCTTCGGGCGCATCGCGCGCCTGGTCGACGCCATCGGCCACCGCTTCACCTATCAGGAATGGATGACGCGCGACATCGCCGAGGCGCTGGTCGCGCACGGCAAGGCGCGCGGCGCCGCCTGCGTCATCGAGGCCGAGCAGCTGTGCCTGCTGCTCGGCGAAGACCGCCGCGGCGACGAGCGCGTGCGCACCCAGGCCTTCGCCGGCTGCTTCGAGGACGCGCCGGAACTGCGCCAGGAATTCCTGCGCGCCATCGGCGCGGGCCACCTCTAGCCGCCGGCCGATCGAACGTGCGGCAGCCCGCGGCCGACGTCCTGATCATCGGCGCCGGTGCCGCCGGCGCGGCGCTCGCCTGGAGCCTGGCCGAGACGCGCATGCGCATCGTCTGCCTCGAGCAGGGCGACTGGGTCCGCCCGGACGCCTTCCCCAGCAACGGCCGCGACTGGGAGGCGCGCCAGTTCGGCGACTTCAGCATCAGCCCGAACCGGCGCGGCCTGCGCGCCGACTATCCGGTGGCGGAGGACGACTCGCCGATCAAGGTCGCCAACTTCAACGGCGTGGGCGGCGGCACGATCCTCTATGCCGGGCACTTCCCGCGCCTGCACCCGTCGGACTTCCGCGTGCGCAGCCTCGACGGCGTCGCCGACGACTGGCCGATCGACTATGCCGCGCTGGCGCCGTATTTCGCGCTGAACGACCGCATGATGGGCATCGCCGGGCTCGCGGGCGATCCGGCCTACCCGCCGAAGGAGGCGGTGCTGCCGCCGCTGCCGCTGGGCGCCACCGGCGAGCTGTTCGGGCGGGCGATGAACCGGCTCGGCTGGCACTGGTGGCCGGCCGACGCCGCGATGGCCACCCGCGAGCACGACGGGCGCGCCGCCTGCATCAACCTCGGCCACTGCATCGCCGGCTGCGCGCAGGGGGCCAAGGCCTCCACCGACATCACCTACTGGCCGCTCGCGATCCGCCAGCGCGTCGCGCTGCGCACCCGCTGCCGGGTCGCGCGCATCACCACGCGCGCCGACGGCATGGCATCGGGCGCGGTCTACTACGACGCCGACGGCAACGAGCAGTTCCAGGCCGCCGAGATCGTGATCCTGGCCTGCAACGGCGTCGGCACGCCGCGCCTGCTGCTCAATTCGGCCGCGCCCGCGCACCCCGACGGGCTGGCCAACGCGAGCGGACTGGTCGGCAGGAACCTGATGTTCCATCCGTACGCGATGATCCGCGGCTATTTCGACGCGCCGCTCGACGGCCATCGCGGGCCCCACATCGTCGCCTGGAGCCAGCAGTTCTACGAGACCGACCGCGCGCGCGGCTTCGTGCGCGGCTTCACCTACCAGTTCGGCCGCGGCCAGGGCCCGGTGGCGACCGCGATGACCGGCATGGGCGCCGGGCTGATCCCGTGGGGCGCGGGGCACCACGCCGCCTACCGCCGCCTGTTCGACCGCAGCGCCGGCATGCTCGCCATCTGCGAGGACCTGCCCGAGCCGCACAACACCGTCACCCTCGATCCGGACCTGACCGACGCGCACGGCATACCGGCGCCGCGCATCCGCTACCGGCTCTCGGAGAACAGCGCGCGCATGCTGGATTTCGCGGTCGCGCGCGGGCGCGAGATCCTCGCCGCGGCCGGCGCGCGCGACGTCATCGCCGAGGCGCCGCTCGCGCATGCGGGCTGGCACCTGATGGGCACCGCGCGCATGGGCACCGACCCCGCGTCCTCGGTGGTCAACCCCTGGGGCCGCTGCCACGACGTGAAGAACCTGTTCATCGCCGACGGCAGCCTGTTCGTGACCTCGGGCGGGGTCAATCCGACGGCGACGATCCAGGCGCTCGCGCTGTACGTCGCGGACAACATCAAGCGGCGCCTGGCCAACCTGTTCGACTGACGCGATGACGCTGCCCGCCGCGAATGCCCCGCTGTCGCCGGCCGAGACGGCCGCCCTGCGCGCGGTGGCGGGGCGCATGATTCCCGCCGCGCCGGACCTCGGCATGCCCGGTGCCGACGACGCCGCGGTCTTCGCCGACATCGTTGCCTCGCTCGACCGCGACGCGGCCGGCGTGCGCCAGGCGCTCGCGCAACTCGACGCGCTGGCCGGCGGCCGCTTCGCCGACCTCGACGCCGCGCGGCAGGACGAGGCGGCGGCCCGGCTGCGCGCCGCCCATGCGGCGGCCGCGGCCGTGCTCGTCGCCGTGGTGGTGCGCTGCTACTACCGCGACGATCGCGTCATGCGCGCGCTCGGCATGGAGGCGCGTCCGCCGTTTCCGCGCGGCTTCGAGGTGCGGCCGGGCGACTTCTCCCTGCTCGACCCGGTGCGCGCGCGCGGCCCGGTCTATCGGCCCGCGCCCTAGGCGCGCCGCTGGGCCGCCTCCAGCAGCGCCTCGCCGGGCGGCAGCATCGGATAGTGCACGGCGGCGCCGCGCAGGGCCTCGACGATCGCGCGATTGATCTCGCCGCTGGCGGCGACGACATCGGGCACCGCCACCCACGGCTTGACCGCGATGCGGTAGCCGGTGTCGGCGAGCGCCGTCACGCCGATCACCGGCCGCGGCTCCTTGAGCACGCGCGGGTTGGCCTCGACCACCTGGCCCACGAGGGCGAGCGTCGCCTCGAGGTCGCCGGGGCGCGACAGCACCACGCCGAGGTCGAGCTGGCGCACCTGCCCGTAGTTGTGCAGGATCTCGCCGACGATCTTGCGGTTGGGCACGACCACGATCGAGCCGTCGGTGTGCGACAGGTGGGTCGAGAACAGCTCGATCTCCTCGACCCGGCCCTCGACGCCGACCATCGCGACGTACTCGCCGACGCGGAACGGGCGGGTGAAGATGATGGTGAGCCCGGCGACCAGGTTGCCCAGCACGCCCTGCATCGCCAGCGCGACCCCGGCGCCGGCCACGCCCAGGCCCGCGATCAGCGGCAGGAGGTCGATGCCGAGATTCTGCAGCGCCATGATGCCGAACAGGCCCAGCACCACCAGCAGGACCATGCGCTCGAGCAGGTGGCGCACGGGCGGCTCGAGTTCGAGCCGCTCGAGCCAGCGCCCGAGCATGCGCGCCAGCCAGCGGCCGACGTAGAAGCCGGCGACGATGAGGAGGATGGCGACCACCAGCTTGGGGCCGAAGCGGATCGCCAGGTCGATGGCGGCCTTCTGGGCGTGTTCGATGTTGGGGATGTCGGTGGGCATGGGACGTGGGGAACGACGGGGTCGCGCTGGAGCCGGTGTGGGAAGGGGCGCGGGCGTCGGTCCGGGAGCGGTTGTGGGAGCGGGTGCGGGGGCAGGTGCGGAGGCGGCGTGCGCGGCGGCACGCGCAGGCCGTGCCGGCCGATTGTAGGCAATCGCTCAGCGGCCGATGCGCCCGGCCACCGCGCGCACCTTGCGCGGCGCCGCGCGCCAGATGCACAGCGCCGAGGCGATGCTGCAGGCGATCGCGAGGACGAAGGCCGGCGCGTAGCTGGCGCCGTGGTCGTGGATCGCGCCGGTGAGCCAGGGGCCGAGCGCGCCGCCGGCGATGCCGATGCCCATCAGCGTGCCGAAGATCGCGCCGTACTGGCGCCCCTGGAAGATCTCGGCGACGACGCCGGCCAGCACCGAGGTGAGGCCGTAGCCCAGGAAGCCCTGGGTTGCGACCATGAACCACAGGAGCGCGACGCCCGGGTGCTCGCGCATCAGCAGCAGGGACGCGTAGCACAGCACGAAGCCGCCGTTGGCCACTGCCCACACCCACTCGCGGCCGATGCGGTCCGAGATGTGGCCGAGCGCGATCTGGCCCGGGATGGCGGCGAAGCTCACGAAGCCCAGCGCCCAGGCCGCGTACATCGGCGCGTAGCCGATCTCGATCAGGTACTTGGTCTGGTGCACCTGCACCGCGTACCAGGAGAACATCGAGGTGAAGAAGCCGGCGGCGATCCACCAGAAGCGCGCGGTGCGCAAGGCGCGGGCGAGCGTCCAGTCGATCGCCGCCCAGGCGTGATCGACGATGTTGGTCGGCCGCGCCGCCACCGCGGCCGGTGCCGTGCTGTCGCCGTCGGGCCCGAGGCCCAGGTCTTCGGGGCGCCGGCGCACCAGCAGGTTGAGCGGCGCGAGCGCCGCGAGCAGCAGGATGCCCATGGCGACGGCGGCGGCGCGCCAGCCGGAGTCGACGATCACGCCCTGCAGCCAGGGAAACAGCAGGATCGAGCCGACGCCGACGCCGGAGTAGGCGATGCTCATCGCCAGGCCGCGCCGGCGCACGAACCAGTTGGGCAGGTACAGCGCCTGGCCGGTGTAGCCGAGGCAGACGCTGCCGCCGCCGACCAGCACGCCCATGGTCAGGTACAGGTGCCACGGCGCGCTCACGTAGGCGGCCAGAAACAGTCCCAGCGCCATCATCGCCACGCCCGCCTCGACGATCACCAGCGGGCCGTGGCGGTCCATCAGGCGCCCGAGCACGGGGCTGCCGATCGCGGAGATGAAGAAGCCGAACGAGAACGCGCCGGCGGTGACGCCGCGCTCCCAGCCGAACTCGGTGACGATCGGCGGGAACAGCAGCGAGAACGCGGTGCGCGCGTTCACGCCGATGCCCATCGTGACGAACGCGACGGCGATGATCAGCCAGCCGTAGAAGAACGGCAGGCGCGGCGGCTTCAGGGGCGACTCCGGGCGGGACATGCAGGGACGTGCGGAACGGTGGGGCGGGCGGTGGCGACGGGTCCTAGTGTAGGCCCGGAGCGGCGCCGCGCCCCGTGCCGGGCACCGGATCGCTGAAACCGGGCGCGCCAGCGGCAAGCGGCGGGCAAGCGGCGGGCGAGCGGCGGCGCGGATGCTAATCTTCGCCGCGGCTGTCGAGGATCGCCGCGGTGGTCGGCGCCCGCCGGCCGCATCGGGGAGGCGCAACGTGCGAAGCGGGCCCGCGAAGCTCGGGGGGAAGGATGCCGTCAGGCGCCTGGCGCAGGCCGCGGCGCGTCTGCACGCCGCCCCGAGCCGGGCCGCGCTCGCCGACGTCCTGATCGCCGAGGTCGCCCGCCTCTGCGGCGCCGAGCGCGTTCTGCTCCTGCTCGAGGCCGACGACGGGCCGCAGGTCGCCGGCGCGCGGCTGCCGCGCGGCGAAACCGCGCAGGCGCTGCGCGCCGCCATCACCCCCTGGCTCGACGAGGCGCGCGCCACCGGCGCGGCGCGCCTGCGGCATGGGCCGGAAGGCGTGTCCCGGGCGCGGCAGCGCTCGTGCTTCCTGGCCCCTCTGGCCGGGCAGGCGCGGCTGGCGGGCTTCCTGTATGCGGACATCGAGGGCCCGCGCGGGCGTTTCGACGATCATGACGGCGCATTGCTGACAGCGCTGACGCAGCAGACCGCGGTTGCCCTGGCCAGGTTCGGCGAGGTCGCGGCGCTCCGGCGCGAGGTCGACGCGCGTGCTGCCGAATCCGCCGCAGCGAGGATGGCGCAGTCGGCCAGCGTCGACATCTTGCGCGCGGTCAGCCGGTCGTCTTCCGATCTTGGACCGGTCAGCGAAGCCATCGCCAGCGCGGCGCGGCGGTTGCTCGGCAGCTTTCGGGCAGTGGTGCTGCTGCGCCAGGGCGATTCCCTGGTCCCGAGCCGGGTCGCCAGCGAAAGCGGCATGGCGTCCTCGACAGTCACGGCGATCCCGCTGGATCCCGCGCACAACTTTCCGTCTCGGGTCGTGGCCGCCAGCGCGCCTCTGCACTATCCGGACTGGTCCATGCTGGATCTGCCTGCGCACGAACGCCACGTGCAGGAACTGTACGGCTGCCGGGCCTCGCTGATGCTCCCCCTGATGCGGGAGAACGAATGCCTGGGCGTGCTGGTCTTCCTGCGCGACGCCGCGATGACGTTCACCGACGACGACCTCCGGGTCGCGGAATCGTTCGCCGACCAGGCCGTCATCGCCATCGAGAACCGGCGCCTGTTCAACGAGACGAAGGCGGCGCTGGAACGGCAGACCGCAACCTCGGAGGTCCTGCAGGTCATCGGCAGTTCTGTTTCCGATACCCAGCCGGTGTTCGACGTCATCGCCGAGCGCGCCGCGCGCCTGACCGGTGCCCACTACGGCATGGTGTTCACCTACGATGGCGAACTCATTCACGTGGCCAGCTCGTTCGGCGTCAGCGCCGCAGGCGTGCAGGCGGCCCGCGCCGCGTTCCCGATGCGGCCCGGCGACGGATCGATCACCGCGCGCGCGGTCCAGCGCGGCGTGGCGGTGACTTCGCCCGACGTGCTTGCCCTGTCGGAGATCGAGTACCGCACCAAGTCCGTCGCGACATCCACCGGCTACCGCAGCGTGCTTTCTGTGCCGATGGTGCGCGACGGGCGCACGGTGGGCGCGATCTCGGTGATGCGCCCCGCGGTTGGCGAGTTCGCCGGCGAGGAGATCGAACTCCTGACGACCTTCGGCCGCCAGGCGGTGATCGCCATCGAGAACACGCGACTGTTCCGCGAGACCCAGGAGGCGCTCGAGCAGCAGCGGGCCTCGGCGGAGGTGCTCAATGTCGTCAGCAACTCGGTCGCCGACGCCGAGCCGGTGTTCCGGGCCATCGCCGCCGCTTGCCAGCCCCTGTTTTCGTCCGACCAGATCGTGATTTCCCTGGTCGACGACGACGGCATGGTGCGCCATGCCCACATGAGCACCGCGAACGTCAGGGAGGAGCAGGCGGCGGTCGCGTGGCAGGCGCTCAACGAGGGCTTTCCGCGCCCGCTGGTGCAGTCCTACCAGGCCTACCCGATCAGGAAGCGCAAGGTCGTCCACTATCCCGACATGGCGCACGGACCCGGCGTGCCCGAAGGCATGCGGACGATCACGCAAAAGGTCGGCAATTTCTCGATGCTGATTGCGCCGATGCTGCGCGAGGACCGCGGCGTCGGCACCATCCACCTGGTGCGCCATCCGCCGCGGCCGTTCAGCGACAGGGAGCATGCGCTGCTCAAGACCTTCGCCGACCAGGCGGTGATCGCGATCCAGAACGCGCGCCTGTTCAACGAGACGCAGGAGGCGCTGGCGCGGCAGACTGCAAGCGCCGACATCCTGCGCGTGATCAGCAGCTCGCCCACCGACGTGACGCCAGTCTTCGATGCGATCGTCGAGGCGGCGGTGCGCCTGCGGGTCAGCGACAGCGCGTACGTGCTGGAAACCGACGGCAGGGCGGTCACCCCGGTGGCAGGCGCCAATGCCGCCGGCCGCATCTTCCCGCTCGTGGCCCCGAGCATGCCCCTCGATGCCGGCCACAATTTTCCGTCGCGGGCGATCCTGTCGAAGTCCATGCTGCACCTGCCGGACTGGGCGAAACTCCCGCTGCCGCCGCTCGAGCAGGACGTGCACGACCGGTTCGGCCTGCGCGCCGCCCTGTACCTCCCGCTGCTGCGCGGCGACGACTGCCTGGGCGTGCTGGTGTTCGGCCGCAACCAGGCGCGCGAATTCCGGCCGAACGAGATTGCGCTGGCCGAATCGTTCCGCGACCAGGCGTTGATCGCGATCCAGAACACCACCCAGTTCAACGAGACGCAGGAGGCCCTGGAACGGCAGACGGCGACGGCCGAGATCCTCAGGGTGATCGCCGACTCGCCCTCGGACGTACGGCCGGTACTGGACGTCGTCGCCGAACTCGCCGCCCGGATCTGCGAAGCCGGCGACGCGACCATCTTTCTGGCGGAGCCCGGCCAGGTTCGCATCGCGGCGCACAGCGGCAGCATCTCGGGGCGCGGCATCGGGTACGCGCGACCGCTGGATCCCGGATATCCGCCGGCACGCGCGGTGATCGATGCGAGCGTGGTGCATATCCGGGACCTGCAGGGCGCGGAAGGCGACGCGTTTCCGCACGGCCGCGAGGTCGCGCGGGAATTCGGCGTGCACACGACGCTCAATGTCCCCATGATGCGCGACGGCCGCGCCGTGGGGGTGATCAGCATCCGTCGGACCGAGGTTCGTCCTTTCTCCTCCCGGCACATCGAGTTGCTCAAGACCTTCGCCGACCAGGCGGTGATCGCGATCGAGAACGTGCGGCTGTTCAACGAGACCAGGGAGGCGCTGGAGCGGCAGACCGCCACAGCCGAAGTGCTGAAGGTGATCAGCAGTTCGGTGGCGGACGCGGCGCCGGTCTTCGACAAGATCATTCGCAGTTGCGAAAACCTGTTCAAGGTCAACTACGCCAATCTGGCGCTGATCGGCGATGACGGGTTGATGCACCTGATCCAGGACAGCGCCAGCGCGTCGGACCCTGCGTTCGGCGGTGCATTGGCGCGAGTCCAGGCGGAGTTTCCCCGGCCGGTGCGCGACTCGATCCACGGCTACGCCATCCACAAGGGCATGGTCCTGCACTTCCCCGACGTGGCCCATGGTGCCAACGTGCCCGAGGGGCTGCGCCAGTCGGTCGAGCTTGGCGGCAGCAACTATTCCGCCCTCTACGCACCGATGTTTTGGGAGGGCAAGGGCATCGGCACCCTTGCGGTCCACCGCAGTCCGCCGAGACCCTTCACCGACCGTGACATCGACCTGCTCAAGACTTTCGCCGATCAGGCGGTGATCGCGATCCAGAACGCGAAGATGTTCAGGGCGACGCAGGAAGCGCGCGAACAGGCGGAAGTCGCGCGCGGCCAGGCGGAGGCCGCCAACGAAGCCAAGAGCGCCTTCCTGGCGACGATGAGCCACGAGATCCGCACGCCGATGAACGCGGTGATCGGCATGAGCGGACTCTTGCTGGATACCCCGCTTACCGACGAGCAGCGCGACTTCGCCGCCACCATCCGCGATTCCGGCGACTCGCTGCTCACCATCATCAACGACATCCTCGACTTCTCCAAGATCGAGGCCGGGCGCATGGACATCGAGGCCCACCCGTTCGACCTGCGCGAGTGCGTCGAGTCGGCGCTGGACCTGATCGGCGCGCGCGCCGCCGAGAAGCACCTGGACATCGCCTACGTCTTCGAAGGCGAGGTGCCCGCCGCGCTCCTCGGTGACGTCACCCGATTGCGGCAAATCCTGCTCAACCTGCTCTCCAACTCGGTCAAATTCACGGAGAAGGGCGAAGTCGTCCTGACCGTGAAGGTGGAGGGTGACGAACCGACTGGCGGGGGCAGGATGCTGCACTTCACCGTGCGCGACACCGGCATCGGACTCTCAGAAGCAGGTTTGAGCCGCCTGTTCCAGAAGTTCAGCCAGGCCGACAGCGGCACCACGCGCAAGTACGGCGGCACCGGCCTGGGCCTGGCCATCAGCAAGCTCCTGGCCGAACTCATGGGCGGCACCATGTGGGCCGAGAGCGCCGGGCCGGGGCAGGGCAGCACCTTCCACTTCACCATGCGCGCGATGCCGACCGAACTGCCGCAGGGCAGCCGGCGCGAATTCATCGGCCAGCAGCCGCAGCTCGCGGGCAAGCGCATCCTGGTGGTCGACGACAACGCCACCAACCGGCGCATCCTCGCCCTGCAGACCGCCAGGTGGGGCATGGCGGTCGAGGATACCGAGTTCCCGGTGCAGGCACTCGAGATGCTCAAGGCGAAGAGCCATGACCTCGCCATCGTCGACATGCACATGCCGGGCATGGACGGCACGATGCTGGCGCGCGCGATCCGCGAGGCCGGGCACACCCTGCCGCTGGTGCTCTTCTCGAGCCTGGGGCGCAAGGAGGCCACCGACAGCACATTCGCCGCGACCCTGGCCAAGCCGCTGCGCCAGAGCCAGCTTTTCGACACCCTGGTGGGCCTGCTGGCGCACGAGGCCGATGCGGCGCCCAGACCGGCAGTCGCGCTGCCCAAGCCGCGCGTGGATGCCGGCATGGCCGCGCGCCATCCGCTGCGCATCCTCCTGGCCGAGGACAACGTGGTGAACCAGAAGCTCGCCTTGCGCCTGCTGCAGCAGATGGGCTACCGGGCCGACGTGGCCGGCAACGGCATCGAGGCCATCGAGTGCGTGGCGCGCCAGCCCTACGACGTGGTGCTGATGGACGTGCAGATGCCGGAGATGGATGGTCTCGAGGCGAGCCGGCGCATCGTTTCGCGCTGGCCGGACGCCACGAATCGACCGCGCATCGTCGCCATGACGGCGAATGCCATGCAGGGCGACCGCGAGGAATGCCTGGCGGCCGGGATGGACGCCTACGTCACCAAGCCGATCCGGGTCGAGGCGCTGGTGCAGGCGCTGATGCAGGCGAAACCCATCGATGCATGATCAACCGGAACATTGCCGGAACACCGGCGCGTCGCCGGGGCCTGCCGCATCGGCTGCGTCGTCCGCTTCAGGCGACGAGCGCGCTGGCGATGTCGGTCTCCGAGAAATCGCTGCCCTTGTAGAGCAGCGGCAGGCCGCGCACCTTGGCCAGCGCATAGCTGAAGATGTCGCCGAAGTTCAACTCCGCCGAGTGGCCGCTGCCCTTGCCATAGGCCACGAAGGCGGCGTAGGCCGCATCCATCTCCGCTGGTCCGGGGGGCGCCGCTTCAAAGATGGGCAATCGCAGCAGGTCATCGAGCAGCAATACCGCGCGCTGGCCGCGCCGGCCATGCAGGACCATGCGTGCCTCGACCACAGAGACCGTGCTGATCAGGGTGCGTCGTGCGGCCTGGATGGCCTGCAGGAAGACGTCGCGCTCGGGCTCCGCGCATGCGATCGCGACAATGGCCGAGGTGTCCGCGACGATCATTTTGGCAGGCCGTGTTCGTCCCACGCCAGCGGGTCGAACGCGTCGGCGCGATCCGGAATGCGATCGAGTTGGGCCAGCAGCGCCGTCAGCCGAGTCATGGGCGGGGACGGCCCCTCGGTCTCATTGAGCTGCCGGTCCACGGCACGTTCGACCAGGGCGGTCTTGCTCAATCCGGTGCGTCTGGCCAGTTCCTCGACTTTGCGAACCACGTTCGGGTTTGCGATTTGCAGCGCCATGACGACCGACCCCGTGGAATGTTGATGTCAATATCTTCGATATACATTGTAGTGATCGGGTCCGCTCAAACCCATGTGCCGGTCCAGGCACCCGGGCAGGGCGCACCGTGAAGGTCAGGCCCTTGAGGCGAGGCAGCCCGACGCTCGCGCAGCTCGATCAGCTGGCGCAACTGCCGATGCGCTTCGGCAGGCTCGCGGACGAGGCTGCGCTCGCCAGGGCCATCGTCGCCGCGGCGGCCCGGCTGCTGCGCGCGGGGCGGGTGCTGCTGGTGGTTCGGGTCGATGCGGGCGAGTTGCGCATCGCCGGATCGAAGCTGCCGGCCGGTGAGAGCGCGGCGGGGCTGCTCGAGGCGGTGTCGCCGTGGCTGGCCGAGGGCATCGCGACCGGCGAGAGCCGCCTGCGCCACGGCCCGGAGGGGGCAGAGCCGATCGACCAGCGCAGTTGCCTGGTGGCGCCGCTGGTGGCGCCGCAGGGCGCGCTCGGCTGCCTGTACGCCGACGTCGAAGGCGCGCATGGACGTTTCGAGGAGGCCGAACGCGCGCTCCTCGCGGCCCTGGCCGCGCAGGCCGCCGTTGCTCTGGCCAATCTGCGCGCCGCGTCGGAAGCGGCGCGCCAGGCCGCCGTGCAGGCAGCCGCGCTCGAAAGCCACCGCGCCGAACGCGCGCTGATCGACAGCATCCAGCAGGGCATCGCCGCGGCTCTGGATTTCAACGCCCTCGTCGACCTGGTCGGCGACAAGCTGCGCGAGGTGCTGCAGACCGAGACCATCGGCATCCGCTGGTACGACGCCAATGCGCACCGGATCCACTTCCTCTACGAGGTCGAGCGCGGCACGCGCATCCATCCCGCGCCGCGCACGCCGGTGCCCGGCGGGCCGGTGGAAGCGCTGATCCGCTCGCGCCGGCCGGCGCTGTATGCCACGCGGGCGGAACTGCGCGCCGCCGGGCTGCTGCGCGTGGGCCAGGCCGAAGCCCGGTCGGCGCTGCGCGTGCCGATCCTGCGCGGCGAGAGCATGATCGGCTTCATCTCGCTGGAGAACCACGAGCGCGAGGACGCGTACACCGAGGCCGATCTGCGCCTGGTCGGCACGATCGCGGCCAGCATGGGACTGGCGCTGGACAACGCGCGGCTGTTCAACGAGACGCGCGAAGCGCTGGATCGGCAGACCGCGACCGCGGACGTCCTCGCGGTGATCAGCGGTTCGCCCACCGATGTCAGGCCGGTGTTCGAGGCCATCGCCGAACGCGCCCGCGTGCTGTGCAAGGCGGATGTCGGGATGACTTCCCGCTTCGACGGCGCGCTGGTGCACCTGGTCGGCATCCATGGCGTGCCGCCGCAGGCGGAAGCGTCATTGCGCGCGCGGTTTCCGCTGGCGCTCGCGGCGGCGCCGCCGAACCTGCAGCGCGCCATCGTCGAGCGCGCGCCCGTGCAGATTGCCGACGTGCAGCGCGAGCCCGGATACCGGTTCGCGGAGAACGCGCGGGAATCCGGGTTGCGCAGCATCCTGTCCGTGCCCCTGCTGCACGAGGGCCGCGCGATCGGCACCATCGGCGTGTCGCGCTCCGAACCCGGCGTGTTCCCGCCCGGGGCGGTGACGCTCCTGGAGACCTTCGCCCGCCAGGCCGTCATCGCCATCGAGAACGTGCGCCTGTTCAACGAGACACAGGGCGCGCTCGAGCGGCAGAAGGCGACCGCCGAAGTCCTGCAGGTGATCAGTCGCTCGATGGAGGATGCGACCCCGGTCTTTCAGGCGATTTCCGACAGTGCCATGCGCCTGTTCAAAGCGCACTCGACGCTCGTGACGCGGGTGGTTGGCGATGAGTTTCGCCTCCTGGCGTTCAGCTCGAATTTTCCCGAGCGCGACGCGCAGCTCTTGCGCGCAGCCTATCCACTCAAGATCGCGACCTCGTTCGCCGGTCAGGCATTGGCCGCCGGAAGAGCCATCTTCAGCGAGGACGTTCTCGAGGAAACACGAATTCCCGAGCGGGTCCGCAAGATTTCTCGGATACGCGGTTTCCGCAGCCAGTTGTCGGCGCCGATGATTCAAGGCGGAACGGCAATCGGCATGATCAACGTCGCCAGGGCCGAGCCCGGGCCGTTCAGCGCGGAAGAAGTCGCGCTGCTGCAGACTTTCGCCGATCAGGCCGTGATCGCCACCCAGAACGCGCAGCTATTCAACGAGACCAAGGAGGCGCTGGACCGGCAGACGGCTACGGCAGCGATCCTAAAGGTCATCAGCGAATCGCCTACCGACATCCAGCCGGTATTCCGCGCCATCGTCGATGCCGTGTTCCGGCTGTTCGATGTCGCGATGGCCGTGCTGTTCAGCCGCGAGGGAAGCGGCTATCGGGTGATGTCGCTCGCAAAGGAGGGTCAGCCGGCCGGCGAGCCGTCCGCGGCCCTGCACCCGCTGGATCCGGACGCCAATTTCCCGTCGCGGGTCATGGTGGAAAAGTCGATGCTGCACCTGCCGGACTGGTCGGCCATCGAACTGCCTCCGCACGAGCAGCGCATCTACGAAGAGAGCGCCATTCGCGCGTCCTTGACGCTGCCGATCATCCGTGACGGCGATTGCATCGGCTGCATCGGAGTCGTGCGCAGGATCGCCGGCGCCTTCAGCGACAAGGAAATCGGGCTGATGCAGTCGTTCGTAGATCAGGCGGCCATCGCCATCGAGAACGTGCGCCTGTTCAACGAGACCAAGGAGGCGCTGGAGCACCAGACGGCGACCGCCGAGGTGCTGCAGGTGATCAGCAGTTCGGTGTCGGACACGGTGCCGGTGTTCGAGAAGATCATGTGCAGCGGCCGGCAGTTGTTCGACAACAGCACCGTGACCCTGGGGTTGCTCGGGGACGACGGCATGATCCACATCCATCAGGAATCGGATGCCTTCAATCACCCGGATGAATGGGCGCGCAAGGCGACGCGGTGGGTTCAGGACATGCATCCGCGGCCGGCGCGCGAGTCGATCTACGGCTATGCGATGCACAAGCGCCAGGTCCTGTATTTCCCCGACGTGCAGCACGGCGCGGGCGTGCCGCCCGGCTTGCGCGAGAGCGCGACGTCGGTTGGAAACTACTCCGCACTGTACGCGCCGTTGATGTGGGAGGAGCGCGGGATCGGCGCCCTCAGCGTGTCGCGCTTTCCGCCCGCGCCGTTCTCGGACAAGGAGATCGCGCTCCTCAGGACGTTCGCCGACCAGGCGGTGATCGCGATCCAGAACGCGCGCATGTTCCGCGAGACCAGCGAGGCGCTGGAGCGCCAGACGGCGACGGCCGAGATCCTGCGCGTGATCAGCGAGTCGCCGACGGACACCGCGCCGGTGTTCGACGCCATCGTCGCCGCCGCGCTGCGCCTCGTCGACGGCACGACCTGCCATGTCACGCGGGTCGAGGGCGACATGCTCCAT
>JAEUOS010000187.1 GCA_016790695.1 Burkholderiales bacterium | reverse complement strand
GCCCATTTCTGCGCCGGGCTGCTGTCGCGCTGCCACAGCGCGTAGCGGTAGCGCAGCAGCGACCACGTGTCGACGAAGGCTTCCTGCCAGCGCGCCGCCGCGGGGCGCGCGAGGTCCTCGCGCGCCGCCCAGTCGGGCGGCGTGGTGTCGACGTCGACCCACGCGCCGCCGATCCAGGCACGCGCCCACGCGTGGGCATGGCGCTCGCGCACCACGTAGTCGCCGCGCGCCGCGTCGAATTCCTGGACCGAGAATCCGGTCGCATAGCGCGCCGGCACGCCGGCGGCGCGCAACAGCAGCACGGTGGCCGAGGCGAAGTACTCGCAGTGCCCGGCGCGCGTGCGCAGCAGGAACTCGGCGAGCGCCGTGCGTCCGTCGCGCGGCGGCGCCAGCGTGGTCGCATAGGCGAAGCGCGCGGCGAAGCCGCGCCGCAGCGCCGCGACGGCATCGGCGCCGCCCTGCGCGCCGAGACCGAATTCGGCCAGCGCGGCGTCGATCGCGGCGCGCTCGCGCGCGGGCACGGCGAGGTCGCCCGGCCCCGGCGGCGCGGCCGGCGGCGGGCCGTCGCCGACGCCGACGCGCGCGATCACCCAGCCGGGCGCGGCCTCCGCCTGCACCGCGCCCAGGGTGTTCGCCTTGAGCGAGACGATGTCGGCGTCGACCGAGAGCGCGCCGGCGGGCAGCGCGAGCACCGGGTTGCCGTGCGCCGCGTGTTCGGCGATCGTGAGCGTGCGTGTCGCTGCGCCCGGGCGCAGCGACCACGGCGCTGCCGGCGCCGCCCGCGGCACCTCGGCGAAGCGGGCGCCCCGCGCGACCCAGGCGGTGCCGCCATAGTCGTTGTAGCTCGCGCGATGCAGCAGCAGCGGCCGATCGAGCCTGCCGCCCGCGGCGACGCGCAGCACGATGTTGCCCGACTGCCGCAGCGCGCCGATGGTGCCGAGGTCGGTGCTGGCGCGGTACGGATTGGTGCGCGTGCCGCCCGCGCCGGTCATCCAGTCCGGCGCAGCGCCTTCGAGCCAGAGCTGCGCGCCGTGCAGGCCGACGTGCAGCGCCGAGCCGAGCGCCGCGACCAGCGCGATCTCGAGCGCCCAGAGCCCGGGCCGCGAACGGTCGCGCCGCGCCGCGAGGAGCGCCCACGCGCCCAGCGCGACCGCCGCGCCGGTCGCGGCCGCGCCGCGCTGGTTGGCCGCGGCCGCGCCGACCAGCCAGAGGACGAAATACGCGTAGCCGGGGTGGAGCGCCGGCGCCGGCCCGGCGCGGGCGCTGCGCAGGCCCCAGAACAGCACGTCCAGGCCGAGCGCGCGCGCGCTGCCCCAGGCGTGCATCAGCCCGACCGGCAGCAGCGCCACCGGCAGCCAGAGGAAGAACAGCACGATCGCGCGCGGGTTGCCGTAGGCGACATAGCAGCCGACGCCGACCAGCGCCGCGAGGACCACCGCGAGGTCCCCGACGCGCCGCTGGCGCGCGGGGTCGAGGTCGACGCGGCGCGCGCTCCAGTGCGGCGCCTCGAGTGCCAGCGCCGCGGCGAGCGCCAGCGGCCAGAACCCGGTCTGCCAGCCCCACAGCAGCGCGGCCGCGCCGAGCAGCAGGCGCGGCGGGACCGTGTGGGGCGTCGCCGGCGCCGTGCTCACAGGGCCGCCAGTCCTTCCTGGATGCGACCGGGGACGAGGTGCGTGACCCAGGACGGCGCCGCGGCAGGCCGGGCCGCGGCCACGCACAGCACGCGCACCGCGGCGCCGCGCGCGCGCAGGGCATCGACGAGGTCGGCACGGTCGCGGTCCCAGCCGACCAGCACGCAGATGCAGCCGGTCATCCCGCCGGCACGCGCGCGCAGCGCCTCGGCGAGCACGCGGAACGGCTGGTCCTCGCAGCGACGCACGCCGGCCAGGACCTCGAGCAGGCTGCCCGCCGACAGCAGCCCGCGCCCGGCGGTGTAGGTGTGCGCCTCGGTGCCGACGAACATCAGGTCGAGCAGGCATTCCTGCGTGTCGATGGTGCAGGCGAACGACGCGGCGACGGCGACGGCCTCCTCGAACGCCGCGTCGTCGCCGGCACCGGCGAAGGTGTCGAGCACCAGCGCATGGCGCTCGAAGTACTCGTCCTGGTACTCGCGCACCACCGGCCGCCCGGTGCGCGCGAAGCTCTTCCAGTGCACGCGCTGCAGCATGTCGCCGGGCCGGTAGTCGCGCAGGCCGATGAACTCCTCGGAGTCGCCGACCGAGGACGCCAGCGCCACGCCGCCCTGCTGCAGGCGCCGCCCGCCCGGCAGGTGCACCGGCGGCAGGCGGTAGCGCTGCGGCAGCACGGTGAGGCTGGCCTCCAGCGGCACGCGCACGATCCCGCGCGCGAGCCCGAGCGGCTCGTCGCAGCCGATGCTCACGCCGGTGAAGCGCAGGCGCCCGCGCCGCAGCGCGCGGCCCTGCATCGGAAGCTCGACCACGGCCCCCGGCGCCAGCGCCGCCCAGGCATGCACGTCGACGCGGCCGGCGCGATTGCGCGCGGCGAGCGCCTGCCAGCGCCGGTAGGTCGGGACGCGCCAGCGGCCGCTGAACTGCGCCAGCGCCGGCGCGTCCTCGTGCAGGTCGTCGATGATGCTGAGCGCGCGCGCCGGCCGCGCGCCGCGGTTGGCGAGCACCAGCCGGTACGTGAACGGTTCGCCCGCGCTCACCAGGCGCGGCAGCTCGCGCCGCACCGCGAAGCGCCCGCGCGCGAAGCGCGCACCGACGAGCGCGACCGCCAGCAGCACCGCGAGGAAGGCGAACAGCCGATAGGCGGTGCTCTGCGTGGTGTCGATGCCGAACACGCCGGTCAGCACCAGCGCCGCCAGCGCCAGGGTGCCGGCGGGCGTGAAGGTGCGCCGGCTCCAGCGCACCAGCGCGGCGAGCGCGCGGTAGACGCGGTACAGGAAGGCGCGCATCGGCGTGCCGCGTCGCGCCACTCGCCCGCGCGTCAGGCCGGCGCCGGCACGCGCGCGAGCACGTCGGCGACGACCGCCGCGGCGGTCGCGCCGCCGAACTTCGCCTGCGGATCGAGCGCGAGGCGGTGCGCGAGCACCGGCTGCGCGAGCGCGCGCACGTGGTCCGGGGTGACGAAGTCGCCGCCCTCGAGCAGTGCGAGCGCCTGCGCCAGCCGCGTCAGCGCCAGCGACGCGCGCGGGCCGGCGCCGAGCTGGACGCCGGGCACGGCGCGGGTGGCGCGCGCGAGGTCGACCGCGTAGCGCGTGACCTCGGGCGCGAGCCGCACCGCCCGCACCGCCGCGCGCAGCGCGCGCACCTCGTCGGGCCCCGTCACCGGCCGCAGCGCCTCGAGCGGGTGCGACCGGCCCTGGGCATGGACGATCGCGACCTCGTCCTCGGCGCTCACGTAGCCGAGCGCGACGCGGACCGCGAAGCGGTCCATCTGCGCCTCGGGCAGCGGATAGGTGCCGCGGAACTCCACCGGGTTCTGGGTGGCGATGACGAAGAACAGATCGTCCAGGCGCGTGGTGCGGCCCTCGACGGTGACCTGGCCCTCGGCCATCGCCTCGAGCAGCGCCGACTGGGTGCGCGGCGAGGCGCGGTTGACCTCGTCGGCCAGCAGCACCTGGGTGAAGATCGGCCCGGCGTGGAAGTCGAAGCTCTGCTCGCGCGGGTTGAACACCGAGACGCCGACGATGTCCGACGGCAGCAGGTCGGGCGTGAACTGGACGCGCTTGAACTGCGCGCCGACCGCGCCGGCCAGCGCCTTGGCCAGGGTGGTCTTGCCGGTGCCGGGGTTGTCCTCGACCAGCACGTGGCCGCCCGCGAGGAAGGCGGCGAGCACGGTCGCGAGCGTGGCGTCCTGGCCGGCGATCACCGTGCCGATCGCGGCGGCGATGCGCGCCGCGCCGGCCGATGCCTGCGCCATCGCGCTGTCCATCGGGGTGTCCATCGGGGTGTCCATCGGGGTGTACATCGGGGGCCTCCTCCCGTCCGATGCGAATCGCCGATTCTAGGCCGGCGCGCCCGGCGCCGCGGCGCGGGCGGCGCCCTCGCGCGTGGCACAATCGTGCGCTGTCACCGCGGGGAGGAACGGCAATGAAGGATCGGGTTCGCATCGGCGGCGCGTCGGGCTTCTGGGGCGATTCGTCGATCGGCGCGCCGCAGCTGGTGCGCGACGGCGCGGTCGACTACCTGGTGTTCGACTATCTGGCCGAGCTCACCATGTCGATCATGGCGGCGCAGAAGATGAAGAATCCCGAGGCCGGGTTCGCGCTCGACTTCGTCACCGTGACGCTGCGCGCGGTGCTCGCCGAGGTGGTCGCGCGCGGCATCCGGGTGGTCTCGAACGCAGGCGGCGTCAATCCGCGCGCCTGCGCGCGCGCGATCGACAAGCTCGCCGCCGAGCTCGGCGTCGCGGTGCGCGTCGCGGTGGTCGAGGGCGACGACGTGCTGCCGCTGATCCCCGCGCTGCGCGCCGAGGGCGTGACCGAGCTGCAGAGCGGCCGGCCGCTGCCGGAGAAGGTCCTCTCCGCCAACGCGTACTTCGGCGCGCTGCCGATCAAGGCCGCCCTCGACGCCGGCGCCCAGATCGTCGTCACCGGACGCTGCGTCGACAGCGCGGTCACGCTGGGCGCGCTGATGCACGCGTTCGACTGGCGCGCCGACGACTACGACCGGCTCGCCCAGGGCAGCCTCGCCGGCCACATCATCGAGTGCGGCGCGCAGGCCACCGGCGGCCTCTACACCGACTGGGAGTCGGTGCCGGGCTGGGAGGACATCGGCTACCCGGTCGTCGAGTGCGCCGCCGACGGCAGCTTCACCGTCGGCAAGCCCCCCGGCACCGGCGGGCTCGTCACGCCGCCGGTGATCGCCGAGCAGATCCTCTACGAGATCCACGACCCGGCCCGCTACATCCTGCCCGACGTGGTGTGCGACTTCCGCGACGTGCGCCTGGAACCCGCCGGCCCGGACCGGGTTGCGGTCACCGGCGCGCGCGGGCGGCCGCCGACCGCGTCCTACAAGGTGTCGGCGACGTATGCCGACGGCTTTCGCGCCACCGCGCAGCTGACCATCATCGGCTTCGACGCCGCCGCCAAGGCGCGCCGCAGCGCCGAGGCCCTGCTCGCGCGCACCCGCGCGCTGTTCCGCGCGGCCGGCCTGCCGGACTACAGCGCGACCCACATCGAGGCGCTCGGCGCCGAATCCGCGTACGGCCCGCATGCGCGCGCGCACGGTGCGCGCGAGGTGATCATGCGCCTCTCGGTGCGCCACCCGGTCAAGGCGGCGCTCGAGATCTTCGCCAAGGAGTTCGCCGCCCCCGGCACCTCGTTCGCGCCGGGCACGACCGGCGGCGGCGGCGGCCGGCCCGACGTGACGCCGTCGATCCAGCAGTACGCCTTCCTGATCGACAAGGCGCGCCTGGCGGCCACGGTGGTCGTCGACGGGACCGCGCACCCCGTCGCCATCCCCGCGGGCACCGCGCCGGCGCCGGACCCCGCGGCTGCGAACGCTCGCGCGCCCGGCGCCGCCGCGCCCGCGAACGCCGGCTCGGTCGAGGTGCCGCTCGTCGCCATCGCGCACGGCCGCAGCGGCGACAAGGGCGACATCTCGAACATCGGCATCGTCGCGCGCGACGCGGCGGCCTGGGAGTTCCTGCGCGCCTGGCTCACTGCCGAGCGGGTCGCGCAGTACCTGGCCCACGCCGTCAAGGGCCGGGTCACGCGTCACGAACTGCCCGGCATCCGCGCCTTCAATTTCGTCTGCGAGCAGGCGCTCGGCGGCGGCGGCATGGCCTCGCTGCGCAACGACCCGCTCGGCAAGGGCATGGCGCAGATCCTGCTTTCGATGCCGGTGCCGGTGCCCGCGCCGCTTGCGGCAGCCGCGCGCGGCCCGGCGCGATGACCACCTGCCGGGGAGCCATCCATGGATGTCAGTGAAGCGGTCCGTCGGCGCCACTCGGTGCGCGCCTTTCTCCCCGACCCGGTCGACCCCGCGCTGGTGCGCGAGATCCTCGAGACCGCGGCGCGTTCGCCGTCCGGCGGCAATCTGCAGCCCTGGCTCGTCTACGTCCTGGCCGGCGCGCCACTGGCCGAGTTCAAGGCCACGGTCCGCACCAGGTTCGAGGCCGGCGCGGTGGAGAAGCCGGAGTACGCGGTCTATCCGCCGCGCCTGTGGGAGCCCTTGCGCGCACGGCGCGGCCGGGCCGCCGCGCAACGCTACGCCGCGTTCGGACAGGGCGAAGGCGACGAGGCGCAGCGCCTGCTGCAGTTGCGCAACTACGCCTTCTTCGACGCGCCGGTCGGGCTGTTCGTCTGCTTCGACCGCCGTGTCGGCCCGCCACAGTGGGCCGACCTCGGCATGTTCATGCAGACGGTGATGCTGCTCGCCGTCGAGCGCGGCCTTGGCACCTGTCCGCAGGAGATCTGGGCCAACTGGCCCAGGACCATCGCCTCGTTCCTGGATCTGCCCGAGACCCACACGGTGTTTGCCGGCATGTCGCTGGGCTACGCCGACACCGCCGCGCCGATCAACGGCTTTCGCACCGAGCGCGAGCCGCTGGAGAACTTCGTGCGCATGCTGGGGTCCGCGATGCCCGACGGTGCCAAGCTGGACGCTTGATTGGCGTCCCTGTCCTCTTCCTGGCACCCGCTGCCAAGGCGCTGCCGGACATGCAGGTCAGCGGCTGGGTGAGGGACCTGCGCGAGGTGATGAGCCTGGCCAATCGAGCGACCAGCACGCCGTCGGCGGACCTGGTGGCGGCGGTGACCAGCTTTGGTGCCGGCGCCACGCGCGCCGCACAGCGTGATGACCTCGACGCCACCGTCGACGCCTGGGCCACGACCACCGGCAAGCTCGTCGGCGGCAGCTCGAACATCAGTTGTGAGTTGAATGCTGTCCTTGTGCGTCCGGCGGACAGCCTGAGAGCGAGGTGCCGGCAATGAGGAAATTCGCAAACGAGACAATCGTGCGACTTACGTATTGGGCAGCATGGCTCCTCCTGATCCTCTCCATCATTACATTCGACTTTGGGGTCCAGCTAGCCTCCTATTGTCGAGCTGTTGGATTCGGCCTGTTGCTTGACCTCGTTGTTGCTGTTCCCTTTGTAGGGAAGGCGACGTCTGGATACGGTGGCGATTCCGACCTAAGGGATTGTCTTGCTCTGATTTGGCTACTGTCGGTTCTCATTCATTCGTTGTTGTTCGTAGGCGTCCGAAGTCGCTTAAAGCGGGGCCAAACCATTCAGTTCGTACCCGCTACGGATTCTTTTGAACGGTACATGCTCAGACACATCTATCACTATTTTCCTGCACCAAACATGATCGGGCTCTTGGAAACGCTACGATCCGCACTTGGAAGTTCTGCGAAGCAACAGGTGTGCACAGGACCCTTCTTCGCAAATGACGTGCTGAAGTACTGGGTTGCCAGCAAGCAGTGGATCGCTCTCCTTTTCCTTGGCAGTCTTTCGTTTGTAGGTATGCCGTTTTTCTCTGAAGCATTTGTCGCGAAGGTGCCCTTCAGCGTATTTGCTGGAGGAATGGCGATTCTTCAAGTCAATCTTGCTTTTGAGTCATTTGTCGTCTTCCTAGCTTTCTGCCTCAAGGAATAGGTCACGCCTGTCTACCTTTTTCAAGAATGGGGTTGTGGAGGCCAATGCCGGCTCAGCTGCCACTGCCATCGCGGAAAGCGTCGCCGCCGATACTGCCTACTACACCTACATGGCACCAGCAGGCACGATTGTGCTAATGGCAAAAGCGAATGATGCCAAGAGCGCCTGGGACTTGATGAAGCCTACGAGCGTTACCGACGTGTATCGGGCGGTCGGTTCCGTCGCCGTAGGGGTTGCGGTTACGGCAGCCTTCATCGGTACGGGACCACTGACGGTTACAGCGGTTGCCGCCGGTCTTGCTGCTGGTGAGATTCTGGACCTGATGGATGCGCCGTTCCGCCGTACGTTCGCGGACGCGGTCACGTTGACGGCGGCCGCCAGGGCGGTGCCGGACATGCAGGGCAGCGGCTGGGTGAGGGATCTGCGCGAGGCGATGAGCCTGGCCAATGGTGTGACCGGCACGCCCTCGGCAGACCTGGTGGCGGCGGTGACCAGCTTTGGTGCCGGCACCACGCGCACCGCGCAGCGCCACAACGTTGACGATCCCGACGGCAAGCTCGACGCCATCGTCGAAGCCTGGGCCGCGACCACTGGCAGGCTCGGCGGCGGCGGCTTCACCTCCGGCCATGCGGTGAGTCCGCCGGCCGGCGTGGGCACCTACGTCATCATCGACCTCGCCCCCGCCGCCGGCTTGGCGCTCCCGTGCTAATGGGTGGCATCGCTGGCCGCCAAAGACGACGGTTGGGGCACGAGAAAGGAGGCAAACCAAGTGATCGACATTCTCGCAGTGAGTTTCGCTGGATTGCTGATTGCACTCGCGGCAATCCTATCTTCAAGACTGTGGCATCGTTTCAATGGGCGAACGAACCACAATGGCATATTGGAAAAGCTTGTAGTCAAAGTGCTTGGTGGGGAAGTACTCCTCGGGGTCTTTGCCATCGTCATTGCATTACTTACACTGCGTGAATTCTTTCGAAGTTGGTGAGATGCCTTCTTCGCGACCATGCGCGACGCTGCTAATCGAATCCGGGACGCATACCCGGTGCGCGACGCCGCGGCCGCGCAGCAGCGCGAGCGCCATGAGTGTCCGGTCGAGCAGATGGACTACGTCGTCGCGTGGGTTGTGACTGCCGACGATCTGGAACAGGCCCGGCGCGTGCAAGCCGTGCGTCAGCCGTTGCTGCGGTGCTGTGCCTGCCGGGGCACGGCGCCGCCGGTTACGCGTCCAGCCAGACCTCGCCCAGTTGCATGTTGGCGTAGAAGTCAGGCGTCGCGGTCCAGCCCTGCATCGCGGTCGCGTGCGCCGCCCCATAGCCGACCCAGGCCAGGTTGATCTGGTAGTGGGTCTTGAGGTACGCCAGCTGGAACTGCCGGATCAGTTCGGTGCGCCGTTTCGGGTCGGACTCG
>JAEUOS010000132.1 GCA_016790695.1 Burkholderiales bacterium | reverse complement strand
ACCAGGTCGCGCGCGTCCTTGATCAGGAAGCTCGAGCGCAGGAACGGATGCTGCAGCCACGAGCCTTCCATGCGCTCCAGGTACATGCCGAGGCGCAACTGGGCTGCGGGGATCTTCTTCGAGGGCATCGGGATCGCAGGGCCGGGAGTTCGGATCGCACGCGCACCGGCGACGACGGCCGGGCGGGCGCGGCGATGCGCCGGCCCGAGCGCATCGTAGCCGCGCCGCCGCGCGCGCCAGGCCGCGAACAGCGCGCGCGCCGGCCCGCTATTCGCCGCATCCGCGCGGCGGCGCCGGACTTTGGCACAATGCGCGGCTTGTCCGCGCTCCAGCCAGCGGCTTGTCCGCGCTCCAGCCAGCGGCTTGTCCGCGCTCCGGCCGGGCGGCTTGTCCGCGCTCCGGCCAGGCGGCTGGTCCGCACGCCGGCAGCGGCCTGCCTGCGCCGCCGGCGCCGGACCCGAACCACGGAGATTCCGATGAAGAAGCTCGCCCTCGCGGCCGTCGTGCTGGTCCTCGCCGTCGCCGGCGGCGTGTTCTGGCTCAACCAGAACCTCGACGGCCTGGTCAAGGGCGCGATCGAGAAGTACGGCAGCGCGATGACCGGCGCGAAGGTCAGCGTCGAGTCGGTCCGGATCGCGCCGGCCGACGGGCGCGGCGTGATCCGCGGCCTGGTCGTGGGCAATCCGCCCGGGTTCAGGACCGCGCACCTCGCGCAGGTCGGCGAGATCGAGATCGCGATCGACCTCGCGAGCCTGACCGGCGCGGCGATCACGGTGCGGAAGATCGGCGTCCGCGCCGCGCACCTGATCTACGAGAAGGGCGACGCGATGACCAACGTCGACGCGGTGCAGAAGAACATCGCCGACTACCTCGGGCCGTCGAAGCCGGGCGCGCGCGACGGCGAGGGCAGGAAGCTCATCGTCGAGGAGCTCGCCATCACCGGCACCCGCGCCGAGGCCAGCGCCGCGTTCATGGACGGCAAGACCGTCGGCGTCAAGCTGCCGGACCTGGTCCTGCGCAACATCGGCAAGGCCAAGGGCGGCGTCACGCCGGGCGAACTGGGCCAGGAGATCGTCGGCGCGCTCAAGGCGCGGCTCGCGGCCGCGGTGAGCTTCGACGCGCTGATGAAGTCGGTCGGCGGCGCGCTCGAGAAGGCGGGCGGCGCCGTGCGCGGGCTGTTCAGGTAGCGGGCGCGGCCTCGGCGGCCGCCTTCAGGTTCGCGAGCCCGGCCTCGAAGTCGCGCCCGATCATCGCGTCCATGTTCATGAACACCTGCATCAGCCGCGAGATGAACGGCGCCGGCCCGTGCATGGCCCAGCGCACCGCGGTGCGCGCACCCTCGGGCGCGAAGTCGAACTCGGCGATGTTGTGGCCCTCGAAGGGCTTGATGAAGTCGAGCTGGATGACGATGCGCGCGGGCGTCGATTCGCGGATCTCCATGCGCCCGGCGCCGACCTTGCCGGTGCCCGACCACTCGTAGACCGCGCCGACGCCGGCGGCCGCGCCGGAATGCGTGCGCCGCATCGCCGGGTCGAGCTTCTCCCACGGTGACCACTCGGCCCAGCGGCGGAAATCCTCGACGCGCGCGTGCGCCGCGGCCGCCGGCGCGTCGATCACCACGCGGCGCTCGACGCGAAAGGTGGCGGGCTTGCGCAGCGCAAGCGCGAGGACGATGGCGACGACGAGGACGACGGCGAGGACGGCATAGAGCATGTGGTTTCTCCTTCGGCGTGAACGTTGGCCGCCCCGGCGGCGGCATCGGTTGACGGCGGCGCGCGTGCGCCGGGCGGCCGGACCGGCTACACCTCGCGCGTCTCGAACATCACCATCTGCACGCCGGCCTGGGCGAAATTGGCGAGGTCGGCCGCGGTGGCCTGCCCTTCCGCGGACGCGAACGCCGCGCCGATGGCGGCCATGTCATCGAACGTCAGGGTCGCGATCAGATGGTAGGGCGCGGGGCCGGCGGGGGTGGCCACCGGCCCGGCATTGACCTCGTAGGCGCGCAGGCCCGGGATCGTCTTCGCGAGGGGCACGTGCCTGTTGAAGTAATGGGCGTCGAACGCCGCCGCGTCGGCGGGCTTGTTGTACATCACCACGAGCTTGGCCATGCGCATTCCTCCGTCTGGTTGGGTACCGCAGATTGAAGCTCTTCGCCCGCGCCGACGGCGCCTAGCTCCAGGCCGCCTGGGTGCCCGGCGGCGGCGAGAACGGCAGGTCGCCGCGCTTGACGGCGATTTCCCAGCCGCCGGCCGCGGCCAGCACCTCGGCCTGGCGCCGCTTGGCGCGCGCGTCGACCTCGGCCGGGTCGAGGCGCGCGCGCAGCGCCTCCTCCATGCGCCGGACCACGGGCGCGTAGGCGGGGTCGGCGGCGACGTCGCGCAGCTCCTCGGGGTCGGTCTCGCGGTCGAACAGCTGCGCCGGATAGCTCACGCAGCGCACGTACTTGTAGCGCAGGTCCTGGACCATGAAGATCGCCTCGCGCGAGGCGGTGGCGTGGTACTCGGAAAAGACGAGGCGGTCGGCGTCCGGGGTGTGCAGCAGGCGCAGCAGCGACTGCCCGGACGACGGCGCCGCGTCGGCGCCGACCGCGTCGAGCACCGTCGCGAAGACGTCGACGAGGCTCGCGGGCGTGCGCACGACGCGCCCCGCGGGCACCTCGGCGCCGGCGAGGATGATCGGCACGCCGACGCTCTCCTCGTACATCGTGCTCTTGCCCCACAGGCCGCGCGCGCCGTTGTTGTCGCCGTGGTCGGTGGTGTAGAGCACGCGCGTGCTGGCGGCGAGCCCGGTGTCCTCGAGCGCCGCCAGCACCTTGCCGACCTGCTCGTCCATGAAGCTCACCAGGCCGAAATAGCCCGACAGCGCGCGCCGCACGTCGGCCGGCCCCTTCATGCCGGCGTCGTAGGGCACGGTGGTCGCGTAGTCGACCAGGTAGGGATGGCGCGGCCGCTCCTCGGGCGCGTACTGCTTGGGCAGCGGCACGCCCATCTTCGCGTAGCGGTAGTAGTGCTCGGGCGGCGCGGTCAGCGGGAAGTGCGGCGCCACCAGCGAGACGAACAGCACCCACGGCCGGTCCGCGTACTTCGGCGCCTCCTCGCGCAGCCAGATCTGCGCCTGCGCCGCGATGTCGCGGTCGTAGCGCGTGTAGTCGGACTCGCCGGGCCCGGCCATGCCGATCATCTTGTAGGCGCCGCCGCGCGGCGGGGCGTCGGGCCCGCGGTTCAGGCCGAGGAGGTCGCCGAGGCCGTCGACGATGTGCATCGGGATGCGCTCCTCGGAGAACCCGTGGTCGTCGCCGGGCCGGCCGCGGAAGTGCAGCTTGCCGATCGACACCACGCGGTGCCCGCGCGCGCGCAGCAGGTGGTGCCAGCTCGGGGTCGCGCCCTCGTAGGCATCGGCGTTGTCCCAGTAGCCGATCTCGTGGTTGTAGCGCCCGAGCGCGAGCGCGGCGCGCGCCGGCACGCAGATCGGGCACGGCGTCGAGGCCTGGGTGAAGCGCGTGCCGCGCGCGGCCAGCGCGTCCAGGTTGGGCGTGGCGATGAACGGATGGCCGGCGGCGCCCAGCACCCTGGGGTTGTGCTCGTCGGAGAAGAAGATGATCAGATTCTGCGGTTTCATCGCGTGTGTGGTTGACGTTCGGGGTCCGCGGAATATACTCCCGCACTCCCCGCGCCCCCGACGAGGCCCGCCATGCAACGCCGCCGCCTGCTGCAAGCCGCCCTCGCGGCCGCCGCCCTTCCCGCCGCCTTTCCCGCCATCGTCCGCGCGCAGGCGTGGCCGGCCAGGCCGATCCGCTTCATCGTGCCCTACATCCCCGGCAGCGCGCCCGACGTGCTGGCGCGCACGCTCGCCGAGCGCCTGACCACCGCGCTCGGGCAGACCATCGTCATCGAGAACCGCGGCGGCGCCGGCGGCAACATCGGCACCGAGCTGATCGCCAAGGCGCCCGCCGACGGCTACACCATCGGGCTCGCGACCTCGGCGGTCTCGACCAACCCGTGGCTGTACCGCAAGGTCGGCTACGACCCGCTCACCGACTTCACCTACGTCAACATGAGCACCGCGATGCCGCACCTGCTGGTGGTCGCGGCCGACGCGCCCCAGCGCAGCACCGCCGACCTGGTGCGCGCGCTCAAGGAGGCGCCGGGCAAGCTCAACTACGCGTCCGGCGGCAACGGCTCGGGCGCGCACCTGGCGGGCGAGCTGTTCAAGGGGCTGGCCGCGGTCGACGCGGTGCACGTGCCGTTCAAGGGCGCGCCCGACATCGTCAACTCGGTGATCAGCAAGACCACCAACTTCGGCTTCCCGACCCTGGTGACCGCGGTGCCGCTGGTGCGCGCGGGACGGCTGCGCGCGCTCGCGGTCACCGGCACCCGGCGCAACCACGCGCTGCCCGAGGTGCCGGCGGTCGCCGATGCGGTGCCCGGCTACGAGCTGATGTCGTGGTTCGGCATCATCGGCCCGGCCGGCATGCCGGCGGAGGCGGTGCGCCGCCTCGACGCCGAACTGACGCGCGCGCTGGCCGAGCCCGCGTTCCGCGACCGCCTGCAGGCCGACGGCAGCGAGGTGGTCAACCTCGGCAGCACCGACTTCGCGGCGCGCTTCAAGGCCGACTATCCGAAGTCCCGGCGCATGGTCGAGCTCTCGGGCGCCAAGCTCGACTAGGGCCGGTCAATGCGCGATGCGCGCGGCGGGGTGTCCACAGGCCCCGGGCGCGCCGCTCAGCCGCGCCACAGCAGCCACAGCCCCTGCGCGACGTAGACCAGCGAGATCCCGAGGATCAGGCGCTGGGTCCAGGCGCGGAACTGCACGTCGCTCATCCGCTCGAGGAGCTTCTTCGACAGGTTGGTGCCGAACACCGCGAGCAGCACCGCGGCGCCGAGCGCGAGCGGCGGCACGCCGTCGCCGCCCAGGGTCACGAACTGGCCGAAGTACGCGATCTTCAGCAGGTGCCCGAAGGTCTGGATCGCGCCCTTGGTCGCGACCAGCGACTTGCGGTCCATCGGCGAGCCGGTGAAGAAGCTGTCGAGCACCGGCCCCGAGACCCCGGTGAGCAGCTGCAGGGTCGAGCAGACCACGCCGCAGGCGATGCCGGCGCCGGCGCGCTCGGCGTCGGGCTTGATGTCCGCGGGCAGCGCCATCACCGCGAGCGGCATCAGGCCGAGCGAGAGCAGCACCACCGGCTTGGAGGCGGCGAAGCCGACGAGCACGAAGGCGGCGACCGGCAGCGCCGAGCCCGCCAGGTAGTAGCCGACGCTGCGCCAGCGGATGTGCGCGCGCCACAGCCACGCGCGCGAGCCGTTCGAGGCGAGCTGCGCGGCGCCGTGCAGCATCATCGCCTGCGCCACCGGCACGAACAGCAGCAGGATGCCCATCAGGATCATGCCGCCGGCCATCCCGAAGATGCCGGAGATGAACGAGGTCGCGATGACCGACGCGGCGAGGGCGGCGGCGACCGGCAGCGAGAACACGGCGACCCCGGCGGCTCAGCGGCGCGCGAGCAGGCGCGCGATCGCCTCGGGCAGGCCGCGGTGCGGCTTCACCGGCGGCGGCGCGAAGCTGCCGCGCTGCGCGCGCCCGGGCGCGAGCGCGACCAGCGACTCGGCGTGCCTGACCGCGGAGGAGACGCCGTCGACCACCGGCACCGGCAGCCGGCCGGCGAGGCTGCGCGCGAGCCCGGCCAGGGGCGCGCCGGCGAGGATGATGACCTCGGCGCCGTCCTCGTCGACGGCGCGCTCGCACAGCGCGACCAGCGCGGCGCCGTGGTCCTCCTGGACGCCGCCGATGCGCGCGAGCGGCGCGTCGAGGTGGCGGATGCCGGCGAGCCGGCCGATCAGCCCGTGCGACTCGACGGTCTCGCGGTACCAGGCGGTGATGCGGCGCGAGATGGCGACGATGCCGAAGCGGTGGCCGAGCAGGCACGCCGAGGCGAGCGCCGACTCGCTCATGCCGAGCACCGGCACCGGCAGCAGCTCGCGCAGCGCGGCCAGGCCCGGGTCGCCGAAGGCGGCGACGATCACCGCGTCGTGGCCGTCGACGTGCTCGGCGGCGAGCTGCGCGGTCGCGTAGGCGCCGACCATCGCCTCGAAGCGGGTCTCGATGTAGGCCACGCCGAAGGGCGCGGTCAGCACGGTGAGCGCGGTGCCGGGCGCGGCGGCGCGCTCGGCCTCGGCGCGGATCAGGTCGGTGACCGACTCGCTGATGTTGGGGTTGATGACGAGCAGGCGCATGGGCGGGGCGTTCGGCTCCGGAGGCGGACGGGGTCCTAGGCGGGCGCGCCGGCGACGAGCCGGTAGCACGGATGGTAGGCGGCCCCGGGCAGGCGCATGCGCTGCTGCGCGACGAACGAGGCGAGCAGCTCGTCCATCTCGCGCATCAGCGCGGCGTCGCCGTCGAGGACGAACGGGCCGTGGCGCTCGATCGCGCGGATGCCGTGGTCCTTGACGTTGCCGGCGACGATGCCGGAGAAGGCGCGCCGCAGGTTGGCCGCGCGCACGTGCACCGGCGCGGCCAGCGACAGGTCGAGCGCGCGCATCGCCTCGTGGGTCGGGCGGAACGGGTGCTGGAACTCGGGGTCGATGCGCAGGTGCCAGTTGAAGTAGTAGGCGTCGCCGATCGCCTTGCGGTAGGTGCGCACCTCGCGCAGGCCCTGCTGCATGACGCGCGCGACGCCTTCCGGGTCGTCGATCATGATGCGGTAGCGCGCGCGCGCCGCGCCGCCCAGCGTGGCGGCGACGAAGCGGTCGATGCGCTCGAAGTACGGCGCGGCGTCCTCCGGGCCGGTGAAGATCAGCGGGAACGGCAGCTCGGCGTTCTCCGGGTGCAGGAGGATGCCCAGCAGGTAGAGGATCTCCTCGGCCGTGCCGACGCCGCCCGGGAAGACCACGATGCCGTGGCCGGCGCGCACGAAGGCCTCGAGGCGCTTCTCGATGTCCGGCAGGATCACCAGGCCGTTGACGATCGGGTTCGGCGCCTCGGCGGCGACGATGCCGGGCTCGGTGAAGCCGAGGTAGCGGCCGAGCGCGTTGCGCTGCTTGGCGTGCGCGACCGCCGCGCCCTTCATCGGGCCCTTCATCGCCCCCGGCCCGCAGCCGGTGCAGATGTCCATGCCGCGCAGGCCCAGCTCGTAGCCGACCTCCTTGGTGTAGTCGTACTCCTCGCGCGAGATCGAATGCCCGCCCCAGCACACCACGAGGTTGGGCTGGTCGACCGGCTTGAGCACGTCGGCGTTGCGCAGGATGTGGAACACCGCGTCGGTGATGCCCGACGAGGTCGCGAGGTCGAAGCGCGGATTCGCGCCGATCTCGTCGGCCGCGTAGATCACGTCGCGCAGCACCGCGAACAGGTGCTCGCGGATGCCCTTGATCATCTCGCCGTCGACGAAGGCGCCGGCCGGCGCGCCGCGGATGTCGAGCTTGATGCCGCGCTCGCGCTGCAGGATCGACACCGCGAACGACTGGTAGCGCTCGAGCAGTTCCTTGCCGTCGTCGAGCCGGCTGCCGGTGTTGAGCACCGCCAGCGAGCAGCTGCGGAAGAGCTGGTAGAGCCCGCCCTGGCTGGTGTCGAGCAGCCGGCCGACCTCGGCCGCCGAGAGGATTTCCATGCGGCCCTCGGGCGAGACCTGGGCGTCGACAACCGGATAGTTCATGGGGGCGGGCGGGTGGACGGGGCAGGGGTCCGCGGACGCCGGCGCGGCACACCGGGCGACGGCGGCGCGCATCGCGCAGGCCGCGGACCCCGGGGAGTATACGGGGCGCACCGCCGCGGCATCGGCGGGAAAGACCGGCTAAGCTCGCGCATCGCCCTCCCGCGGCCGGCCCGGCCGGCCGCCGTCCGCCCATGTCCCGTCGCTTCGCTGTCGTGCTCCACGGCGCCACCGGCTTCGTCGGCCGCCAGACCGTCGCCTGGTTCGCGCGCCACGCCGGGTCGCTGCCGTGGGCGATCGCCGGGCGCTCGCGCGCGCGCCTGGCCGCGGTCGCCGCGCCCTTCGGCCTCGACGACGCGCGCATCCTGGTCGCCGACGGCGCCGACGACGCCGCGCTCGACGCCCTGGCCGCCGCCGCGCACGTGGTGCTCGCCACCGCGGGCCCGTTCGCGCTCCACGGCAGCGGCCTGGTCGCGGCCTGCGTGCGGCAGCGCACGCACTATGTCGACATCACCGGCGAGACGCCGTGGGTGCGCGACCTGATCGACCGCCACCACGCCGACGCCGCGCGCGACGGCACGCGCATCGTGCCGTGCTGCGGCTTCGACTCGGTGCCGTCGGACCTCGGCGCCTGGCTCGCCGCGCACGCGCTGCACACGCGCCACGGCGAGCGCTGCGTCGAGGCCAAGGCCGCCTTCTCGGTGCGCGGCGGCTTCAACGGCGGCACCCTCGCCTCCGCGCTCAACATGTGGGAGTCGGGCCAGTCGCGCCGCCTGGCCGACCCGTTCCTGCTCGATCCGGCGCCGCCCGCGCACGCCGACCCCGCGGCGCACGCCGATCCCGCGGGCGCGCGCCACGACCCCGACTTCGACGCCTGGCTCGGACCGTTCTTCATGGGGCCGATCAACACCCGCGTGGTCCGGCGCAGCGCCGCGCTCGCGCAGGGCGATGCCGACACGCCCTACGCGCCGGGATTCCGCTACCAGGAATACCTGCGCATCGGGCGCGGCGCGGCGGCGGCGGTCGCGGCCGCCGGCACCGCGGTGGCGATGGCCGCCGGCCAGGAGGCGATGCGCTTCGCGCCGCTGCGCGCGGCGCTGCGCGCGGCCGCGCCCGCGCCGGGCGCCGGACCGTCGGAAGCGCGCATGGACGGCGGGTCGTTCCGCTGCGACCTGGTGGCGCGCGGCGAGCGCGGCAGCGTCGTGCGCGCGCGCATCGCCGGCCGCGGCGACCCCGGCAACCGCGCGACCACGGTGTTCGTCTGCGCCGCGGCGCTGACGCTCGCCGAGGATGCGGCGCGCCTGCCCGGCGGGCGCCGGCGCGGCGGCGTGCTGACCCCGGCCAGCGCGCTCGGCGCGCCCTACGCGCGGCGCCTGGCCGACGCCGGGATGACGATCGAGCCGCTGCCCGCGTGAGGCCGGCCGGCGCCGAGCGCGCCAGCGCTCACGCGTCTTCGGCGCCAGCGCTCACGCGTCGTCGGCGCCAGCGCTCACGCGTGGTCGGCGCCGACGGCCGCGGCGGCGCTGGCGAAGCCGTCGCGCGCCAGCAGTGCCGCCAGGCCGCGCTTGATCTCGCCGACCACGCCCGGGCCGCGGTAGACCAGCGCGGTCAGGACCTGCACCAGCGTCGCGCCGGCGCGGATGCACGCATAGGCGTCGGCCGCGCTGAACACGCCGCCGACGCCGATCAGCGCGAGGCGCGCGCGGTCGATGCGCGGGTACCACTGGCGCAGGGTTGCGAGCGTGGCGTCGCGGCTGGCCGGGCCGGAGAAGCTGCCGCGCAGGTGCGCGCGCGCCGCCGCCGGCGTCGCCAGGCGCTGCTCGAGGTCTGGCGGGCGCACGTAGAAGCCGATGCCGCGCACGAAGGGAAACGCGTCGACGACGCCGAGCAGCGCGTCGATGCGCGCGTCGTCGGCGGGCGGCGCCAGGCGCAGGAACACGCAGGCGCCGGCCTCGGTGTCGGCGAGCGCCTGCAGCAGCGCGCGCAGCCGCGCGGGGTCGTCGAAATGCGCGATGCCGGCCGGCGAGTTCGGGCAGAACAGGTTCAGGATCCGGTAGTCGCAGTGCGCGCGCACCGCGCGCGCGGCGGCGACGAATTCGGCGATCACCGCGTCGGTGGGGACGGGCCGGCCGGTGTTGGTCTCGACCAGGCTCACGCCGAGCGGGACCGGCCGGTCGCAGCCGGCCAGGCGCGCCGCCACCGCCGCCGCGCCGTCGTTGGGCACGCCGTAGTTGACGACGATGCCGCGGTCGGCCGGCAGCCGGTGCAGGCGCGGCCGCTCGGGATTGCCGGCCGACGGCAGCGCCGAGACCGAGCCGATGTCGATCATGCCGAAGCCCAGCGCGGCGAGCGCAGGCACCGCGACGCCGTTCTTGTCGAGGCCGGCCGGCAGGCCGATCGGGTTCGGCAGGTCGAAGCCGCCGATGTGCGTGCGCAGGCGCGCGTCCTCGACGCCGTAGCGCGCGCGCAGCCAGGCGCGGCCGCCGCGGTGCGCGCCCAGGCGCGCGCCGGCGGCGAGCGCCAGGCCGTGCGCGCGTTCCGCGTCGAGCCGGAACAGCAGCGGGCGCAGCAGCGCCTCGTACACGGGCGCCGCGCTCAGCCGGCGCGCCGGCGCGCGAGGAACGCCAGCAGCAGCGCGTTGACCGCCTGCGGCTGCTCCTGCTGCACCCAGTGGCCGGCGCCCGGGACGAGGTGCGCGCCCTCGAAGCGCGCGCAGGCGCGCGTCTGCATCGCCTCGAAGTCGCCGGGCTTCTGGTGGATGCCCCAGTCGCAGGCACCGGCGATGTAGAGCGCCGGCACCGTGATCGCGGCGCCCGCGTAGAGCTGCATGTCGGGGTTGAACATCCCCGAGGTGCCGCAGCGGTACCACTGCAGGCCGCCCTGGAAGCCGGTGCGCGCGTATTCCGCGGCGTACACCGCGAGGTCGGCCGCGCCGAGCCAGGTGCAGGCCGCGACCGCGGCCGGCGCGGGCATGTGCGGCGCCACCGTCTCCGCCATGGTGCACGCGGCGTCCATCACGTAGTAGGTGGGCAGCTGCGCCAGCGCGTCGGCGCTCCAGCCGGGCAGCGGGTGCGGGCGGTTCTCCGCCCAGTCCGCGCTCTTGACGTGGTAGTAGGCGCGCAGGAAGTCGGACAGGCCCTGCGGCGCGTCGCGCATGTCGGCGTCGGCCGCGCGCGTCGAGTAGTACCACTGGTAGTGCTTGCGCGGCCGCGGCAGGCGCGCCAGGTCGTCGAGCACGCGCTGCACCGGCGACGGCGCGGGCGCCGCCCCCGGCGCGTCGGCGGTGGCGAAGGGCAGCGCGGGCGGGCCGCCGAACGGCGCGCTCATCAGCACCACGCGCCGGAACACGTCGGGCCGCGTCAGCGCGCACCAGGCGGCGACCGGCGAACCGAAGTCGTGGCCGACCACCGCCTCGACATGCGTGCGGCCGAGCGCGTGCAGCAGCGCGAGCGCGTCGCGCGCGAGCGAGAGCAGCGCGAACGGCCGCAGGTCGCCATCGTAGTCGGCGCTCCAGCCGGTGGTGCGGCCGTAGCCGCGCTGGTCGGGCGCGATCGCGTGGTAGCCGGCCGCGGCGAGCGCGGGCAGCACGTGGCGCCAGCTGTAGGCGAGCTCGGGAAAGCCGTGCAGCAGCAGCACCGCCGGGCGCCCGGGCGGCTCGTGGCCGGCCTCGAGCACGTGCATCGCGAGCCCGTTGACGCCCGCGACCAGGCGCGAGCGCACGCCGGCGGGCAGGGGCAGGGGGTCGAGCGTGGCGGGCATGGCGCGGGCGGCGGGCAGGGGGACGGCGTCGATTGTCGCGCAATCGGCCGCGCCGGCGCCCGGCGGTAAGATGCGCGCGTGGCGCCGAGCGGCGCATCTGCGGAGTCGGCCGTGACATCGTCGGACAAGGTGGCCCTGGACCTGATGGGCCTGTTGCGCCCGAAGGCGGGCAGCGGCGCGCGCAGCGACGTCATCACCCTGCCCGCGCCGCAGCGCGAGGGCGGCATGCCGGTGATGGAGGCGCTGGCGGCGCGCGCGACCCGGCGCGAGTTCGCGCGCCGCGCGCTGCCCGACGACGTGCTGTCGAACCTGCTGTGGGCCGCCTTCGGCATCAACCGCCCGGCCTCGGACGGCCGCACCGCGCCGTCGGCGCTGAACCAGCAGGAGATCGACATCTACGCGGCGCTGCCGAACGGCCTGTACCGCTACGATCCGCACGGCCACTGCCTGCTGCTGGTCGCGCCGCACGACGTGCGCTGCCTGACCGGGGTGCAGCAGCTGGTCGACGACGCGCCGCTCGACCTGGTGTACGTGGCCGACCACAACCGCATGATGCTGGTGCCGACGGCCGAGCGCGACACGCTCGCCGCCGCCTCCGCCGGCGCGATCGCCGAGAACGTCTACCTCTACGCGGCCTCGGCCGGCCTGGCGACGGTGCTGCGCACGCTGATCGACCGCGACACCCTGTCGCGCGCGATGAACCTCGAGCCGACCCAGCGCGTGGTGCTGGCGCAGACGGTCGGGTACCCGCTGCTGGCGCAGACCGCGCCCTGACGCCGCGCCGCGCTCAGGCGCGCGGCCGCGCGAGGTAGGCCGCGAGGCTCGCCGCCGCGCGCCGGCGCACCTGCGCGCGCAGGAACGGCGTCCAGCCGAGCGCGACGCCCGCGGGCCCGAGCGCCTGGCGCGACCAGCGCCAGAAGTCGAAGCGGTCGCGCTGGGTCAGGATGCGGTCGGCGGCGTCGAAGGTGAAGCTGGCGTCGATGACGTTGTGGACGATGCGGCCGGTGGCGCCGAAGCGGTAGCGCGGCTCCCAGTGCGCGCTGCGGTCGGTGACCTCGCTCACCTCGAGGCGCCAGACGTCGCGGCCGCGCGTGTTGATCGCGTCGATCAGCATGCGCCACATGCCGCCGATCTGCGCGCGGCCGGCGAGCGAGAAGGCCTCGTCGTCGAAGCGCGCGTCCTCGGCATAGCAGGCCGCCATCGCGTCGGCATCGAGGCGCGCGAAGGCGTCGTACAGGGTGGTGATGGTGCGTGCGCTCATCGGGGCACCTTTCGCGGGTTCGGCGGAACGGGGGAGGCGGCCGCGGCCCGGCGGGCGCGCGACCTGCGGGCGCATGCTACACCGGCTTCTCCCACCCGCGCGCGCGCATCGCCGCGCGATGCTCGCGCGACCCGGGGTGGATCTTCTGGATCGGCGCCCGTGCCACCGCCTCGCGTGCGATCGCGTCGACCTCGGCGAGCAGCGCGCGGTGGTCCCAGTCGACCGGCGCGCCGCGCCACAGCCGCAGCCGCCCGGCCACGTGCACCGCGACGATCTGGTCGCGCGCGCCGAAGCGCACGAGTTCCCAGGTGAGGTCCCACGACGGCTTCATCTCCGGCACGTCGAGGTCGACGAGCAGGAAGTCGGCGGCGCGCCCCGCCGCGATGGCGCCGGTGCACGCGCCCAGCCCGGCCGCGTCGGCGCCGCCGCGGGTGGCGCGGTCGAGCCAGAGCCAGCCGCCGCCGCACGAGGAGTCGCCGTTGGCGATGCCGGCGGTCAGGCGCTGCGCGGTCTCGGCGGCATCCATCAGGCGAAAGCCGTCGCTGCGGGTGCCGTCGGTGCCCAGGCCGAAGCGGATGCCGAGCGCCGCCAGCAGCGGCGCGTTGGCGACCGCATTGCCCTTCCAGGCGCTCGCCACCGGGTTGTAGGCGACCGCCGCGCCGGATTCGCGCAGGAGGTTGTACTCGTGCGGCGCCATCAGCGTCGCATGCGCGACCAGTGCATGGGGCCCGAGCGCCCCGACCGCGTCGAGGTGCTCGAGCGGGCGCTGGCCGCGCGCCACCAGCGAGCGCTCCACCGACGCCAGGTGCTCGTTGACGTGGATCTGGAACACCGCGCCGCGCGCCGCGGCGAGGGCGGAGATCTCGGCGAGCTGGGCGTCGCTGGCCGCCTCGGCGATCGAGATCGCCAGCGACGGATGGACCAGGCCGTCGGCGGGCCAGCGGGCGAGGAAGCGCTCGGCCTCGGCGAGCAGCTGCGCCCGCGGCACCGCGCTGCCGAGGTCGTTGCAGGTGAGGCCGAGCACGCAGCGGATGCCGGCATCGCCGGTCGCGCGCGCGATCGCCTCGAGCCCGCCGTGCGCGCGGGTGCCGGCGTCGCAGACGGTGGTGAAGCCGCCGCGCAGCGCCTCCAGCGCGGCCAGCTTGGCCGACACGTACAGGCTGCGCTCGTCGAGGCTGGCTTCGAGCGGCACCCAGATGCGCCGGAAGATCTCCGACGGCTCGCCGAACGCGAGCGCCTTGCCGAGCGACTGCGTCAGATGGTGGTGGGTGTCGACGAAGCCGGGCATGACCAGCATGTCGGGCAGGTCGAGCGGCGCGCACGCCGGGTACGCATGCGCGAGGTCGGCGCGCGTGCCGACCGCGGCGAAGCGGCCGTCGCGCACCAGCACGGCATGGCCCGCGACCGGGCCGTCGGCGAGCATCAGCCATTGCGGCGCCAGCAGCACTTCGGGCGCGGCCAGGCGATCGCGCAGCATCCGGGGATCGATGATCATGTCAGCACACCTCCGAGGGATTGCCATCCGAACCAGAGGCCGACGGCGATCAGGCCCCAGGCGATGCCCTTGCGCAGCCGCGCCACCGGGAGGCTGCGCCCGAGGCGGGCGCCGGCGACCCAGCCGGCGAGGAGCAGCGCGCCGAGCACAAGGCCGAGACCCAGGTTGAGGGTGCCCGAGGCCAGGTTCGCCGCCACCGTCGCGACCGCGATCGGCAGCTGCAGGGCCTGCGACGCCGCCACGGCCACCAGGGTCGGGACGCGCAGGAAGAACAGGATCGGCAGGAGCACGATCGGGCCGCCGGTTCCCGACCAGGCCGAGCCGCAGCCGACCACCAGCCCGATCAGCGCGGGCGCCGGCAGCACCTGCCCGGGCACCTCGTGCCGGCCCGCCGGCAGCAGCACCAGGATCCCGGTGGAGAGCGACAGGCCGGCCACCGCCAGGCGCGGCATCAGCGGCGGCAGCCACGGCAGCGACAGCGCGCCCGCCGCCGCGCCGGCCAGCGCGCCCCAGTACAGCGCCGGCGGCGGCGCCTCGCCCGCGTGCGGACCGCGCAGGCGCTGCAGCACGATGCCGGCCGCACCGGTGAAGGCGAAGCTGAAACTGGAGGCGGCGATCGCCTCGGCCACGGGCACCCCCGAGAGCACCGTCAGCGCCGGCACCAGCAGCACGCCGCCGATGCTGGTCGCGCCGACCGCCAGGCCGGCGAACACCACCACCAGCGCCGCGGCAAGCGTCATGGCGCGCCGCGCGGTCGCCGCGCTACTCGGTCTTGATGCCGGCCGCGGAGATCACCGCGCCCAGCATCTGCTTCTCGCGCTGCAGGTAGGCGCCGAACTGCGCCGGCGTCATCGACAGCGGCTTCAGGCCGGCGTCCTCCATGCGCCTGACGGTGTCGGGCTCGCCCAATACGGCGGCGATCTCGCGCGCCAGGCGCTCACGGATCGCGGCATCGACCTGCGCCGGCGCGAGCAGGCCGTACCAGGACTCGACGTCCATGTCCCTGAGCTCGGCCGCCTCGGCCAGGCTGGGCACGCCGGGCAGGCTCGCCCAGCGCGTCTTCGAGGTGACGCCGAACGCCTTCACCTTGCCGTCGCGAATGAAGGCCTGCGCCAGCGAGACCGGCAGCACCGCGAGGTCGATCTGGTTGCCCGCGAGCTCGGTCAGCACCTGCGGCCCCGACTTGTAGGGCACGTGCACCACGTCGATGCGCGCGTTCTGCTTGACCAGCTCCATCGACACGTGCATCGAGGTGCCGACGCCGTCGGTGCCGTAATTGAGCTTGCCCGGCTGACTCTTCGCGAGCCGCACCAGGTCGCTGGTGTTCGCCGCGGCCAGGCCCGGCTTGCCGATGAGCACGAACGGCGCCACGCCGACCGGCGCGATCGGCGCGAGTTCCTTCAGCGCGTCGTACTTCACCGTCGTCGGCGAGACCTGCGGCGCCACGGTGATCGGGCTGGCGACGGCGAACAGCAGGGTCTGCCCGTCGGGGCGCGCGCGCACCGCGCGCTGGGTGCCGATGGTGCCGGCGGCGCCCGGCGCGTTCTCGATCACCACCGCCGCCTTCAGGCGCTCCGCCAGCCGGGGAAGGACGATGCGCGCGGCGACGTCGACGCTGCCGCCGGCGGCGAACGGCACGATCACGGTGACCGGGCCGGCGGGATAGGCGCCCTGCGCGGCGGCGCCGGCGCAGGCGGCAAGCGCGGCGACGCCGGCCACGAGGTTTCGAATCGATGCGGAAATCGTCATGACGGTGCTCCAGGACAGTGCGGACCCACGGGAATCGCGCCGCGCGCGGACGGCAACCACCGGCCGCCGCGCCGACGCACTATACTTGTTATAACAAGTGACAACAAGCAAGCCAGAATCGTGCCTGCCGCCGTGCCCCTCTATGCCGCATTGCGCGAGCGCCTCAAGGCCGACATCCTCGGCGGCAGGCGCGCGCCGGGCGCCCCCCTGCCGTCGGAGGCGGAGCTCGCCGCCGCCCACGCGGTGAGCCGGATCACGGTGCGCCAGGCCCTGGCCGACCTGCAGCGCGAGGGACTGGTGGTCACGCGCCACGGCAAGGGCAGCTTCGTCGCCCGGCCGGCGGTGGCACAGGACCTGACCCGCCTGGCCGGCCTCGCCGAGTCGATGCATGGCGCCGGACACGCGGTCCACACGCGGGTGCTCGCGCTCGGCCGCGCACGCGCCGGCGCCGCGATCGCGGGCGCGCTCGGCGTCGCGCCCGGCGCGGCGGTGATCGAGCTGCGCACCCTGCGCTACCTCGACCGGGTGCCGCTGGCGATCAATCGCTCGTGGCTGCCGCTCGAGCCTGGCGCGCGCCTGCGGCGCGACGATCTGGCGAGCCGCGACGTGCTCGACATCTGCGAGAACCTGCTCGGCATCGCGATCGGCCATGCCGAGGTGTCGATCGGCGCGAGCGCCGCGACGGCGCGCCAGGCCAGCGCCCTGGGCGTGGCCGCGGGGGCGCCGCTGGTTGCCGTGCGCCGCCTGGTGTTCGGCGCCGAGGGCGCGCCCCTGCACCTCGAGCACAGCGTCTACCGTGCCGACCGTTTCGCCTACCGCGCGCGGCTCGAGCGCGGCCGCACCGGCGCGGCGCGCAGCGCCGCGCAAATGCGCTAACCTTGGCGCCCGTTTCCCGCGAGGACCGTCCCGTGCTGCATCCGCAAGCCCGCGCCCTGCTCGACCTGATCGAAGCCTCCGGCCTGCCGGCCACCCACACCCTGCCGCCGGCGGAGGCGCGCCGCATGTACCGCGAACGCCGCGCCTACACCCAGCCCGAGCCGCCGCCGGTGGCCGAGGTGCGCGCGCTGTCGGCGCCGGGCCCGCACGGACCGGTGCCGCTGCGCCTCTACCGTCCCGCGGGCAGCGCCGCCGACGCCGTGCTGCCGGCGCTGGTCTACTACCACGGCGGCGGCTGGACCATCGGCGACCTCGAGACCCACGACACGCTGTGCCGCGAACTGGCCAACGACTCGGGCGCGGCGGTGGTCGCGGTCGACTACCGCATGGGCCCGGAGCACCGGTTCCCCGCCGCGGTCGACGACAGCCGCGCGGCGCTCACCTGGGTGCGCGACAACGCCGCCGCCCTGATGCTCGATCCCGCGCGCCTCGCGGTGGGCGGCGATTCGGCCGGCGGCAACCTGGCGACGGTGATGGCGATCGCGGCGCGCGACGCCGGCGACCCGCCGCTCGCCTTCCAGCTGCTGATCTACCCCGCCACCGACATGCGCCGCGGCCAGGCCTCGCACACCACCAACGGCCAGGGCTACCTGCTCACGCGCGACACCATGGACTATTTCCATGACCACTACATCGACGACGCCCGCCACGACCTCGACTGGCGCGCCTCGCCGCTGCTGGCGCAGGACCTGTCGCGGCTGCCGCCGGCGCTGGTCGTCACCGCCGGCTTCGACCCGCTGCGCGACGAGGGGCTCGAGTACGCGGCCGCGCTGACCGCGGCCGGCAGCCCGGCCGTGCACGTGTGCTTCGAGCGCCAGATCCACGGCTTCATCACCATGGGCCGGGTGCTCGACGACGCGCGCACCGCGGTGCGCCTGTGCGCGGCCGAGCTGCGCCGCGCGTTCCGGCCCTAGCGGCCGCGGGGCCTTGACCGCCGCGATCCGCTACTGCACGGCCGCCGACGGCGTCCGGCTCGCGCTGCGCGCCGACGGGCGCGGCCCGGCGATCATCAAGGTCGCCAACTGGATGTCCCACATGCAGGCCGAGGACACCTCGCCGGTCGGGCGCCACTGGGTCGCCGAGCTCGCGCGCGCCCACACCCTGGTGCGCTACGACGGCCGCGGCTGCGGCCTGTCGGACCGCACGGTCGCCGACATCTCGCTCGAGGCCTGGGTGCGCGACCTCGAGGCGGTCGCCGACGCCGCCGGCCACGCGCGCTTCGTGCTGTTCGGCTTCTCCCAGGGCGCCGCGGTGGCGGTCGAGTACGCGGCGCGCCACCCCGAGCGCGTCGCCGGGCTGCTGCTGTACGGCGCGTTCCTGCGCGGCATCCTGAAGCAGGGGGCGAGCGAGCGCGTGACCAAGGCCGCGCACGAGATGGTGCGCCTGGCCGAGCTCGGCTGGGGCACCGACAACCAGACCTTCCGCACCCTGTTCGTCACGCGCCTGTTCCCCGGCGCCAGCGCCGACGAGCAGCGCGAATTCGACCGCCTGCACCGCCACACCGCGGCCGGCGACGTCGCCGCGCGCTACATGCGCGTGTTCAACGAGGTCGACGCGCGCGCCGCCGCGGCGCGCGTGCGCTGCCCGACCCTGGTCATGCACAGCCGCGACGAGCGCATGGTGCTCGCCGCCGAGGGGCGCCTGACCGCGGCGCTGATCCCCGGCGCGCGCTTCGTCGAGATCGACAGCGCCAACCACATGCCGCTCGAGCGCGAGGCCGCCTGGAAGGCGACGCGCGCGCAGCTGCGCGGCTTCCTGGCCGGCCTCGACGACCTGCCGGCCGCGGCGGCGCTGACGCCGCGCCAGCGCGAGGTGCTGCGCCAGGTCGCCGCCGGCGGCACCGACAAGGCGATCGCGCGCGCGCTCGGCCTGAGTCCGCGCACGGTCGAGATGCACGTCGCGAACGCGCTCGCCGCGCTGGGCGTGCGCACGCGCGCCGAGGCGGTGGCGGCGGCGCTGCAGCGGCGCCTGCTCGACTAGGGCGCGCTGACGCGACCCGCGCGCGCGGCCGCCGCCGCGCGCCCGTGCCGCCGCGCCGCGGCTACCGTAGCCGGACACGCCGCCGCTGCGCGACTACCGTAGTCGCCCGGATGGGCGCGCCGCGCGGCGCGCGCGAGGATGCGCGGACGGTCCTGCGCGACCGCCCCTTCCCCCCGCCCCGGAGCACGCCATGTCCGCCGTCCTCGCCTCGCCCGCCCCCGCCTCGCCCGCCCCCGCCTCGCCCGCCCCCGCCTCGCCTGCCCCCGCCGTCTTCGACCTGCGCGACCCGGCGTTCCATGCCGACCCGCACGCGTTCGCGCCGCGCATGCATGCGCTCGGTCCGGTGCAGCGCGACAGCACCGGCGTCTGGCTCGTGACCGGCCATCCGGAGGCGCGCGCGATCCTGACCAGCCCGCGCCACGGCCGCGACCCGCGGCGCTGGCCCGGCTATGCGCAGGTGCGCCCCTACCTCGCCGACTCGACCCTCGAGCGCAGCGTCGAGCGCTGGATGCTGATGAACGACCCGCCCGTGCACACGCGGCTGCGCCGGCTCGCCGGCAACGCGTTCGCGCCGGGCGCGCTGCGCGACCTGCGCGCGGCGATCGACGCCACCGCCGCCGAACTGATCGCGCGCCTGCCGGCCGACGGCCGCTTCGACCTGATGCGCGACTTCGCGCAGCCGTTCCCGGTGCGCGTGATCGGCGACCTGCTGGGCCTGCCCGCCGCCGACTTCGCGCAGGGCAAGGCGTGGTCCGACGCGCTCGCGCTGGTGGTCGAGCCGGCCGCCTCGCGCAAGGCGCGCGAGGCCTCCGACCGCGCCGCCGCCGGCATGCTCGACTACCTGCGCGACGCGCTCGCGCAGCGCCGCGCGCGCCGCAGCGACGACCTGATCGGCCGCATGCTCGACGCCCAGGCGGCCGACGGCGTCACCAGCGACGACGAGCTCCTCGCCAACCTGATGCTGATGTTCGTGGCCGGCCACGAGACCACGACCAACCTGATCGGCAACGGCATGCTCTGCCTGCTGCGGCACCCGCCGGCGCTCGCGCGCCTGCGCGCGGACCAGGCGCTGCTCCCCGGCGCGATCGAGGAGATGCTGCGCTACGAGGGCTCGGTGACGGTGGTCGCGCGCATCGCGCACGAGGACATCGACCTCGGCGCGGCGCGCATCCGCGCCGGCGACCTGATGTACTGCCTGACCGGCATCGCCAACCGCGACCCGCGCGTGTTCGCCGACCCCGCGCGCTTCGACATCGCGCGCGCGCCCAATCCGCACCTCGCCTTCGGCGGCGGCGTGCACTACTGCATCGGCGCGCCGCTCGCGCGCCTCGAGGCGGAGATCGCGTTCACGCGCCTGTTCGCGCGCTTCCCCGCGCTGCGGCTCGCCGCCGAACCGGTGCGCTGGCGGCCGCTGGTCAACCTGCGCGGCCTGGCCGCGCTCGAGCTCTGCGGCGGCGCGCCGGCGCCGGGCTCAGTCGGCCCGGGCGCCTGAGGCCTTGACGATCGGCCCCCAGCGCCCGACCTCCTGGCGCAGCAGCTCGGCCATCTGCTCGGGGCTGCCGCCCATGATGTTGTAGCCGAGCTCGGTCATGCGCTTGACGAAGTCCGGCGCCTTGGCGCCGCGGTTGCCCGCGTCGTTCAGACGCGCCAGCACCTCGCGCGGCACGCCGGCGGGCGCCGCCAGCCCGAACCAGACGCCGGACTCGTAGCCCGCGACGCCGGCCTCGGCGATCGTGGGCAGGTCGGGCAGCGCCGGGTCGCGCCTGGCGCCGGTGGTCGCGAGCGCGCGCAGCTTGCCGGCGCGGATGTGCGGCAGCGCCGACGGGATGTTGTCGAACATCATCATGACCTGGCCGCCGAGCAGGTCGGTGACCGCCGGCGCGCTGCCCTTGTAGGGGATGTGGGTCATGCTGACCTTGGTCAGGTACTGGAACATCTCGGCCGACATGTGGATGCTGGTGCCCGAGCCCGAGGAGGCGTAGTTGATCTTGCCCGGCTGCGCGCGCGCGAGCGCGATCACCTCGGCCACCGAACCGGCCTTGACCGACGGGTGCAGCACCAGCACGTTGGCCAGCGAGACCAGCGGCACGACCGGCACCAGGTCCTTGTTCGGGTCGAACGGCATCTTCGAGTACAGCGCGGGATTGATCGCGTTGATGCCGCTGGTGGTCATGAAGAGGGTGTAGCCGTCGGGCGCGGCGCGCGCCGCCTCGGCGCCGCCGATGTTGCCGCCCGCGCCGGGGCGGTTGTCGACGGTGACGGGCTGGCCGAGCACCTTGGACATCTCGTTGGCGATCGCGCGCGAGGCGATGTCGACCGCGCCGGCCGGCGGGAACGGGCAGATCAGCCGGATCGGCTTGGTCGGGAAGGCCTGGGCGTGCGCGGCGCCGGCGGCGAGGGCGAGGGCACAGGCACCGAGCAGGCGGGGCAGGAGGTGGGTCATGACAGCGGCTCCGGAAACAGGGATCGAAAGGAAGACAGGGAAGCAACGGGCGCCGGCAGCAGGGTGCCGCCGGCTCGGGGCCCGAAGCTTACGCGGACCGCGCCGACCTCGCCACCCCGGCGCGCCTCAGCCGGCGCCGTCGGCGGCGGCCGCGACGCGCGCGAGCCAGCGCCGCACCGCGCGCTCCTCCGCCGCCGAGAGCCCGGCGGCCATCTCGCGCTCGATCCCGGCCACGCGCGCGCGGCAGGCGCGCAGCAGCCGCTCGCCCGCGGCGGTGAGCGCGATCCGGCGGATGCGCCCGTGCGCCGCGTCCGCCTGCCGCGCGACGAGACCGGCGCGCTCGAGGTTCGCCACGATCACCGTGAGCGTCTGCGGCGTCAGGAGCGCCAGCCGCGCCACGTCGGCGCCCGAGGCGCCGGGATAGGCGGCGAGCATGGTCATGACCGTGAACTGCGGCGGCGTCACGGCGAGGTCGGCGAGCGCGAGTTCCATGCGCCGGCGCAGCGCCGTGCCGGCCTGGCGCAGCAGGTAGCCCAGGTGCCCGTCCGCGCCGCGCATGCCCTGGCCGGCGCGCGGCAGCACGGGGGGCGGGGGCGGGGAACTCGCCGGCGGGGGCTTGCGCATGGTATTCGAATTCGAATATGATGTTCGAACCCTGATATTACACCGGTCCCGCCCGGCCAGGAGCGCCCCATGTCCGCCCCGCCTCCGCCCTCCGCGTCCTCGCCCTCCGCGTCCTCGCACCCCGCGTCCTCGCACCCCGCGCCGCGCATCGATTCGCGCGAGTTCTACGCGCTGGCGCCGGAGGCCGTCGCCGCGCTGCGCGCGCTCGGCAGCGCGGTCGAGGCCGCGGGTCTCGACCGCGGCATGCTCGAACTCGTCAAGCTGCGCGCCTCGCAGATCAACGGCTGCGGCTATTGCGTCCAGTACCACCTCAACCTCGCGCGCTCGCTCGGGGTGCCGCAGGTCAAGCTCGACCTCGCGTGCGTCTGGCGCGAGGCCGGCGTGTTCAGCGGCCGCGAATGCGCGGCGCTGGCCTGGACCGAGGCGCTCACCGCGCGGCCCGCCGACGGCGCGCCGGACGACCTGTACGCGGCGCTGTGCGCGGAGTTCACGCGCACGGAGATCGCCGCGCTCACCGCGGCGATCGCCAACATCAATGCCTGGAACCGCATCGCCGCGCCGCTGCGCTTCGCGCCGCCGATCCCGGCCTGACACGCGGAGCGCACGACCATGGCCGAACTGACGCCCGCCAACCTCGAGGTGCTCCGGCGCCACGTCGCCGCGGAGACGCGGCACGACATGGAAGCCACGCTCGCGACGCTCACGCCCGACTGCGTCTTCGAGGACATGCCGACCGGCGCCGTGCACCGCGGCCACGCCGGCGTGCGCGACTACTACGCGCGCTGGTGGGCCGCGTTCGGCAACGCGCCGGAGAAGAGCCGGCGCTACGTCGCCGACCCGTCGACCCTGATCGTCGAGACGCGCTTCGTCGGCCGCCATGCGGGCGCCTGGGACGGCGTCGCCCCGAGCGGGCGGCCGATCGACCTGCCGGTGATGATCGTCGTGACCTTCGCCGACGGGCTGATGGCGGGAGAGCGCTTCTACTACGACCGCGCGACGCTGCGCGCGCAGATCGGCGCGGTCTGACGCGACTGACGCGCCGGTGCCGCGCGGACCCGGCGCGGCGCGCCGCCGCCGGCTATTCGGGCTCGATGCCCGCGTCCCGGATCGCCTTGGCCCACTTGACGGTCTCGCGCGCGGTGCGCTGCGCCAGGTCGTCCGGCGTGCCGGGCGCGACCTCCATGCCGATCGAAATGAAGCGGTCGGCGATCTCCTTCGAGCGCGCGGCGACGTTGATCGCCTCGTTGAGCTTCGTCACCGCCTCGCGCGGCATGCCGGCCGGGCCGTAGGCGGCGAAGAAGGCGATGAGCTCGTAGTCCTTCAGCCCCGCCGCCTCGTTGACCGTCGGCAGGTTGGGCAGCACCGCGGAGCGCTTCATCGAGGTCACCGCCAGGCCGCGCACCTTGCCGGCCTGCACCTGCGGCAGCATCACCGCGAAATCGGCGGTGAACATGTTGACCTGCCCGCCGATCAGGTCGGTGATGGCGTTGGGCGAGCTCTTGTACGGCACGTGGGTCATCCTGATGCCGGCCATGCTGGCGAGCATTTCCGAGGAGATGCGCTGCGAGGTGCTGGCGGTCGCGAAGGTGATCGCGCCGGGCTTCGCCTTGGCCATCGCGATCAGATCGCCCAGGGTCCTGGCGGGAAAGTCGTTGTTGACCGCGACGATCAGCGCCACCGCGCCCATGAAGCCGATCGGCGTGAACGCGGTGTCCTGGTCGTAGGGCAGCTTCTTCATCAGGCTCTTCAGCGCCGCGTTGGTGCTGTTGGTGCCGAACAGGATGGTGTAGCCGTCGGGCGCGGCCTTGGCGACGGTGTCGGCGCCGATCATGCCGTTGGCGCCCGGGCGGTTCTCGATGACCAGCGGCTGGCCGAGGTGCTCGGCCATCTTCGCGCCGAACGCGCGGCCGGTCTGGTCGGTGGCGCTGCCGGGCGCGAAGGGCACGATCACGCGGATCGGCTTGACGGGAAAGGCCTGCGCCGCGGCCGCGAGCGGCGCAGCAAGCAGCGCCGCGGCGAGCGCGGCGGACGGAAGACGGAAGCAGGGCGACATCGGGACTCTCCGGAGGCGGCAAAGCCGCCATTGTGCCGCAGCACGCGGTCCGTCCCGCGATGTTGCAGCGCAAGATTGTGGTGCCGGGTGGGGTGGTGTAGCTTCGGCGTTTGCCGGCCGCGCGCCGAAGACGCGCCGCGCCCGGCATCGTTCGAACCAGTTCAGACGCGGAGGAACAGCCATGCGGTGGCGCACACGGGCGGGGAGCATTCTCTTGGCATTGGGCGCGGCCCTGGCGGGCGTGCCGGCGCAGGCGCAGGCGCCCCAGGAGCTCAAGTTCGGCGCGATGCCGCTGGGCTCGATCTGGTACGTGTTCGCCGCCAGCTTCGCCAAGCACATCCAGGCCGGCCTGCCGCCCGGCGCCAAGGTCGACATCATCGCGCGCGGCGGCGGCATCGGCAACCCGATCGTGGTCAACGACAACAAGGCCGACGTCGCGTTCGCCAACGTGATCACCGCCTACTGGGCGATGAACGGCGAGGAGGAGATCTACAAGGGCAAGAAGTACCCGAACATCCGCGCGCTGCTGGGCGGCCTCAACGAGGTGTGGATCGCGGCCATGCTCTCGGAGGACTACATCAAGCGCACCGGCAACGACACGCTCGAGAAGGCGCTGACCTCGCGCAACCCGCCGCGCGTGATCATGAAGCCGGCCGGCAGCACGGTGCCGCCGACGGTGCGCCTGATCTACGAGTCGCTCGGGCTGTCGTTCGAGAAGTACCGCGCCGCCGGCGGCCAGATCATCCAGGTCGACGTCGGCCAGATCCCGTCGATGATGCGCGACGGCCGCGCCGACCTCTACTTCGAGAGCGTCTCGCCGGGCCATCCGGCGACCCAGGAGGTGACCCTCACGGTGCCGCTGCGCTTCCTCGACCTGCCCGAGAAGACCCTCGCGGTGCTCGGCAGGAACGGGCTCAAGGTGCATCCGCTGCCGGCCTCGTTCAAGGGCCAGAACGGGCCGACCAAGTCGGCCGACTTCGGCACCAACCTGATCGTCCACAAGGACATGCCGGAGAACGTCGCCTACGCGATCACCAAGGCGATCATCGAGAACCGCGACGCGATCGTCGCCGACAACAAGGCGATGGCGGGCTTCGTCGCGCGCGACGCCTGGCGGCCGGAGAACGTCGGCATTCCGCTGCATCCGGGCGCGATCCGCTACTACAAGGAGAAGGGCTGGATGTAGCCGATCCGCGCGGGGCGCCGGCCCCGCGTGCCGCGCCGACCGCGACGCCATGGAACACCTGAAGCGGCTCGCCAGCCCGCGCTACCTGATCGCGCTCGCCTGGCTCGCATTCCAGCTCTACCTGCTCTACGACCCGCTGCCGCTGCAGGTGTCGCGGCCGGTGCACATCTGCCTCGCGCTCGCGACGGTGTTCCTGTGGCAGCCGCTCCAGGGCGCGCGCGCCTGGCACAAGGCGCTCGACTGGCTGCTGGCGCTCGCCGCCTTCGCGGTGCTCGCCTATTACCTCGCCGACGCGGCGCGCCTGGCCGGGCGCATGGAGAACGTCGACGAGGTGATGACGCGCGACCTCGTCATGGGCACGCTGGTGCTCGTGATCCTGATGGAGGCGGTGCGCCGGGTGGTCGGCTGGAGCCTCATCTGGGTGATCGCGGCGTTCGTCGCCTACGGCTTCCTCGGGCGCTGGTTCCCCGGCTGGATGGCGTTCCAGGGCTTCGAGTACGCGCTGTTCATCGAGTTCATGACCATGGCGACCCACGGCATCCTCGGGGTGACCACGCAGACCTCGGTCGACTTCGTCTGGTACTTCCTGCTCTTCGGCGTGGTCTATTCGGCCACCGGCGGCGGGCAGCTGTTCATCGACAGCGCGCTGAAGCTGGTCGGCCAGCGCAAGGGCGGCGCGGCCAAGTCCGAGATCGTCGCCTCGGCGATGTTCGGCACCATCAGCGGCAGCGCGGTGGCGAACGTGGTGGCCACCGGCATCTTCACCATCCCGCTGATGAAGCGCACCGGCTATTCGCCCGAGGAGGCGGCGGCGCACGAGGCGACCGCCTCGACCGGCGGGCAGCTGATGCCGCCGGTGATGGGCATCGCCGCCTTCGTGATGGCCGAGCTGCTCGCGGTGCCCTACAGCCGCATCGCGCTGGCCGGCATCATCCCGGCGGTGGCCTACTACTTCGCGCTCTACATGATCGTCGACCTGAAGGCGCGCCGGCGCGGCATCGGCACGCTCTCGGCCGCCGACCTGAAGGACATCGCGCCGCTCGCGCCGCGGCTGCACCTCTACGCCTCGCCGCTGGTGCTGATCGCGCTGCTGGCGACCGACTACTCGGCGACCACCGCGGCGATGGCGGCGTGCGTGGTCGCGCTCGTCACCTGCTACTTCACCCGCGCCACCCGCCTCTCGCTCGCCGGCTGGCTCGACATGGTCGAGGAGGTCGCGCGCCAGGCCGCGCAGGTGGCGGTGCCGATCATCGCGATCGGCATCATCGTCGCGATCGCGATCCAGTCGAACCTCGCGCTCAAGTTCTCGACCGAGCTGATCGCGCTCTCCGGCGGCACGCTGATCGGCGCGATGCTGATGATCATCCTCGGCTGCATCGTGATGGGCATGGGCCTGCCGACCGTGGCCGCGTACATCATCGGCGCGATCCTGTTCGTGCCGGCGATGACCAAGCTCGGCGTCACGCCGCTGGCCGCGCATTTCTTCGTGATGTACTACTGCGTGCTGTCGATGATCACCCCGCCGGTCGCGCTCGCGTCCTACGCGGCCGCCGGGCTGGCCAACGCCGACGCGATGCGGACCGGCTGGATCGCGTTCAAGCTCTCGTTCGTGCTGTTCCTGATCCCGTTCGCGTTCGCGTTCGATCCGGCGCTCCTGTGGTCGGGGCCGCCGGGCTGGATCGCGCTCGCGTTCGCCTCGATGATGGTCGCCACCTTCGCCTGGGCGGTGATGCTCGAGGGCTACCTGGCGGGCGCGATCGGGCTGGTGCTGCGCGGCCTGTTCGGCGCGGCGGCGCTCACCATCCTGTTCGCGCCGACCGGCAGCGGCCTGTGGGCGGCCGGCTGCGTCGCCTGCGCGCTCCTCGCCGGCTGGACCCTCTGGGCCGCGCGCGGCACGGCCGCGGACGCGCCGCGCTGAGATGCCGAAGGGCGGCGTGAGCGCGTCCGAGGCGCGCACCTTCCGCGACCCCGACACCGGCGCGCGCATCCGCCAGGTGACCGACCACCCGTCGATCCACCACCATCCGTTCTTCTTCGTGCCGTGCTTCGACGACGCGATGCAGCGCCTGGTGTTCATCTCGCATCGGACCGGCAGCGCGCAGATCTTCGCCGAGTCGCGCGCCGACGGCAGGCTCGTGCAGCTGACCGACCGCGACGACATCGCCGAGTGGTCGATCCATCCGTCGCACGACGGCCGGCACGTGTACTTCGTCGCCGGCAGCGGCGCCTGGCGCGTCGACACCGCGACCTTCGCCGAGGAGCGCCTCGCCGACTTCGGCGACGCCGAGATGCGCGAGCGCGGCATGGTCGGCGCCGCGATGGGCACGACCGCGCTGTCGCACGACGACCGCCACTGGGCGGTGCCGGTCAGGTCCGGCGGCGTCTCGCGCTTCCACGTGATCGACACCGCGCGCGGCGGCAGCACGGTGATCCTCGAGGCGCCGTCGATCGGGCACCCGCAGTTCCATCCGTCGGACGCCGGCCTGCTGTTCTACGCCGGGCCGCTGACCAACCGCATCTGGTGCGTCGCGCGCGACGGCACGCGCCACTGGAACCCCTACCCGCGCACCGACCGCACGCAGTGGATCACCCACGAGACCTGGATCCCGGGCACGCGCGAGCTCGCCTTCGTCGACTGGCCGCGCGGCATGCAGGCGGTCGACGTCGACAGCGGCCGCGTGCGCGCGCTGACCGCGTTCCCGGCCTGGCACGCGATCTTCGACCCGGCGGGGCGGCGCATCGTCTGCGACACCACCTTCCCCGACCGCGGCATCCACCTGATCGCGCCGGACGGCGCGGCGCCGCGCGTGCTGTGCCAGCCGCGCGCGAGCAACGCGGGCGACCACTGGGGCGGCCCGTTCCCGTACAACGACGGCCCGCGCGAGGTCTACGCGCCGCAGCACACCCATCCGCATCCGCGCTTCTCGCCCGACGGCACGCGCGTGGTCTACACCTCGGATGCGTCGGGCCACGCGCAGGTCTTCGAGTGCCTCCTCGACGCGCCCGCCGCGTCCTGACCAACGCCCAGCCGGAGCCCCCCGCCTTGAGAAAGATCGACGTCTTCTCGCACCTGTTCCCGCCCGCGTACTTCGAGCGCATGAAGGCGCTGGCGCGCGACCAGGGCGCGATCAAGCGCTGGCTCACGATCCCGGTGCTCTACGACCTCGACGCGCGCCTCGCGATGATGGACGCGTTTCCCGGCTACCAGCAGATCCTCACGCTGTCGAGCCCGCCGATCGAGTTCATCGCCGGCCCGGAGGAGTCGCCGGCGCTCGCGCGCCTGGCCAACGACGGCATGGCCGAGATCGTCGATGCGCACCCGACCCGCTTTCCCGCGTTCGTCGCCTCGCTGCCGATGAACAACGTCGCCGCCGCGCTCGAGGAGATGGACCGCGCGATCGGCGTGCTGGGCGCGCGCGGCATCCAGGTGTTCACCAACGTCAACGGCCGCGCGCTCGACGACCCGGAGTTCTGGCCGATCTTCGAGCGCGCCACCCGCGTGCACGACGTGCCGGTGTGGATGCACCCGGCGCGCGGCGCGAACTTCCCCGACTACCTGGGCGAGAAGAAGTCGAAGTTCGAGATCTGGTGGACCTTCGGCTGGCCCTACGAGACCAGCGCGGCGATGACGCGCATGGTGTTCTCGGGCTTCTTCGACCGCCTGCCCGAACTGCGCCTGATCACCCACCACATGGGCGCGATGATCCCGTTCTTCGACGGCCGCGTCGGCCCCGGCCTGGACCAGCTCGGCAGCCGCACCTCCGACGAGGACTACGAGGGCCTGCTCCGGCGCATGGCGAAGCGCCCGATCGACTATTTCCGCATGTTCTACGCCGACACCGCGCTCGCCGGCGGCCGCGCGGGCCTGCGCTGCGGACTGGACTTCTTCGGCGCCGACCGCGTACTCTTCGCCTGCGACTGCCCGTTCGATCCCGAGGGCGGCCCGATGTTCCTGCGCACGATCCCGCAGGCGATCGAGGAACTGGGGCTGCCCGAGGACGAGAAGGGCAAGATCTATTTCGGCAACGCGATCCGGCTGATGCGGCTCAAGCGCTAGCAGGCGGCGGCTACCAGGACTCGGCGCATGACCCTCTCCCCGGCACAGCAGGCCCGCCGCGACATCCGCGACGGCCGGCACACCGGCCATTCGCGCGGCCTGGCGCTGGGCTACGTGCAGTGCAATCTGGTGATCCTGCCGCGCGCGCAGGCGTTCGACTTCATGCTCTATTGCCAGCGCAACCCGCGCGCCTGCCCGCTGCTGGAGGTGACCGACCCCGGCGATCCCGAGCCGAAGCGCCTCGCGCCGGGCGCCGACCTGCGCACCGATCTCGCGCGCTACGCGGTGTACCGCGCCGGCCGGCGCGAGGCCGACGTCACCGACCTGCTGGGCCTCTGGCGCGACGACTTCACCGCGTTCCTCATCGGCTCGGGCATCACCTTCGACCAGGCGCTCGAACGCGCGGGCGTGCCCACCGACCGCGACCGCTGGGTGCTGCGCTCGACCCTGCCGACCGAACCGGCCGGCGCCTTCCGCGGCCCGATGGTGGTCACGATGCGGTTCCTGACACCGCAACAGGCCATCATTGCCACGCAGGTGAGCGCTCGCTTCCCGTTCAACCACGGCGCGCCGATCCACATCGGCGACCCGGCGGCGATCGGCGCCGACCTCGCCGCGCCGCTGTTCGGGCCGCCGGTCGACGGCGTGCCGCCGGACAGGATCGCGGTGTTCTGGGCCTGCGGCGTGACGCCGCAGGCGGCCGCCGAAGCCGCCGGCATCGACCTCATGATCGCGCACGCGCCCGCGCACAGCTTCATCACCGACCTCTTGGCCGACCACTTCTGCCAGCCATGAACCTTCCCCGCCACCCGCGCCGCCGCGCGCTGCTGGGCATCCTGGCGGCGGCCGCCGCCGGCACGTCCCGCGCGCAGGCCCCCACCTTTCCCGCACGCACCATGCGCATGATCCTGCCGTTTGCCCCCGGCGGCGGCCCCGACACGATCGGCCGTCGCGTCGCCGAAGGCCTCGCGACCCGCCTCGGCACCAACATCGTGGTCGAGAACCGGGTCGGCGCGACCGGCATGATCGGGCTGGCCGAGCTCGCGCGCGCGGCGCCCGACGGCCATACCATCGGCCTGGTACTGCAGGCGCACACGGTGGCGCAGGCGATGCAGGCCAAGCCGGTCGCCGACCTGGTGCGCGACACCGCGCCGTTCGCGCTGATCGGCCGGCAATACACGGTGCTGTGCGTCGGGCCGGGCTCGCCGGCGCGCAGCGTCGCGGACCTCGCGCAGATGCTCAAGGCCGCGCCCGGCGCCCACACCTTCGGCTCCGGCGGCAACGGCACGCCCGCGCACATCGCCGGCGAACTGTTCCGCCGCACCGTCGGCGCCGACGCGCGCCACATCCCCTACAAGGCGCTCACGGTCGCGCTGACCGACGTCGGCCGCGGCGAGGTGAGCTACATCTTCAGCATCGGCAACTCCGCGATTCCCCTGGTGCGCAACGGCCGGCTGCGCGCGCTGGCGGTGGCGGCGCCGCAGCGCGTGCCCGCGATCCCCGACGTGCCGACGCTCGCCGAGTCCGGCATCAGCGGCGTCGAGGTCTACAGCTGGACCGGCCTGGTCGCGCCCGCCGGCACGCCACCGGCGATCGTCGAGGTGCTCAACCGCGCCACGCGCGACGTGCTCGGCCAGAGCGCGGTGCGCCAGGCCTTCGAGAACGCCGGCATCGACGTGATGGGCGGCAGCGCCGAGGAATTCGCCAGCCTGGTCAAGAGCGAGTCGGCGCGCTGGGCGGCCTTCGTGCGGCAGACCGGCATCACCGCCGATTGAGCCCGGGAGCAACCGATGACACGCATCCTCGAACCGGCGGCCGTCGCCGCCTACCACCGCGACGGCTTCGTCTTCCCGGTGAAGGTCGGCGACGCCGCCGAGGCGCGCGCCTGGCGCGACGCGCTCGAGGCGCACGAGCGCAAGACCGGCACGCCGCTGCAGGGCAACTGGCGCCACAAGACCCACCTGCTGTTCACCTGGGCCGACATGCTGGTGCACCACCCGCGCATCCTCGACGCGGTCGAGGACCTGATCGGGCCCGACATCCTGTGCTGGACCACGAACTTCTTCATCAAGGAGGCGGCGAGCCCCGGGTTCGTATCCTGGCACCAGGACTCCACCTACTGGGGGCTCGACCCCGACGACGTGGTCACCGCCTGGGTCGCGTTCACCGACGCGAACCGCGAGAACGGCTGCATGGAAGTCATCCCGGGCAGCCATCGCGTCGACCAGCTGCCGCACCTGGACACCTTCCACAAGGACAACCTGCTCTCGCGCGGCCAGGAGATCGCGGTGCCGGTCGACACGTCGAAGGCGGTGGCGATGCCGCTGGCGGCCGGCGAGATGTCGCTGCACCACATCAAGCTGGTGCACGGCTCGGCGCCGAACCGCAGCGCCGACCGCCGCATCGGGCTCGCGATCCGCTACATCCCGACCAGCGTGCGCCAGCTCAAGGTGCGCGACTCGGCGATGCTGGTGCGCGGCACCGACCGCCACGGCCATTTCGACCCCGAGCCGCGGCCCGCGGCCGACCTCGACGCCGGCGCGCTCGCCGCGCACGCCGACGCGGTGGGCCGCCAGGTCAAGGCGCTGTACCAGGGAACCGCGAAGACCGAGTTTCGCGCCTGAGCGCGACGCCGGCGAACGCGGCGCTCAATCCAGCCGGGTCCCCGAGGCCGCCACCGCCGCCGCCCGGCGCGGCATCTCGGCCTTCAGGACCGCGGCGCAGTCGGCCACATCGGCGCGAGTGCCCTCTCCGGCCGCCGTCACTGCGCCGCCGGAACGTCGACGGCGGCCTTGAGCGAGGCCGCGACCCTGTCCCAGACCCGGATCGCGATGAACGCGATGCCGACGAACACACCCAGCAGGACCAGGAACATGGTCCGCCGCAGAACGTCGACGACATGGCTGTCCTCGGCGAACCTGCCGAACAGCAGCACCAGCATCAATGTCCCGCTGATCGAAAGCACATAGGCGCTGCGCACCCAGAACTCGGCCCCGCCGTCGGCATCGCACAGCGCGACGAGAACCTTGACCAGGATCGGCCGCAGGTAGGTGAGGGCAACGGCCGGCCCGATGACCGCCATCGCGATGGATACCAGAAAAAGCGTCGTGTTCATGATTGCCTCCTGTCGCTGGAAAAATCTCGTCGTTCACACGCGCCGGTCGCGCCGCAGCGCCTCGCGGCCGCACGCCGCGCCGCACCGCGCCCCAGCAGATCGAATGCCCCGGCCAGCAACCGCCGCGGCAGGCGATGGCGATAGCGCGCGAGCCATGGATAGAGGCCTTCGGCGAGTGCGCGCAGTCCGGGCCATTCCGTGATGCGCGCGACCCAGCCCAATCCGACCGCGCGATAGGCAAGGCGAAACACGTCGACGCCGACCACCAGTCCGCCGTCCGCCCGCGTCGCGTGAATGCGTGCCATGAGGTCATCGCGCGTCACGCCGACCGGCGTCCGCTCGAAGTCGCGCGGCGAGATATCGATGAACCGCAACAGCCCGCGCGCGTCGCGCTGCCGCAGGTTCTCCATCTCGGCGCGGCACAAGATGCAGGATCCATCGAAATAGAGCGTGAGTGGAAAGATGTCAGTCATGATTGTTTGAAATTTCTGAAATTAAAGAAATTCAATGTCAAAAAAAAGCTAGTCTCGGGACTCCGGCGCGCCGGCAGGCGCCGCTGCATGCGACGTTCCGTCCTGGCGCAGCAGCTTCTGAATCGACGCGCCGAGCTTGAGCACCTTCTCCAGGGTCCCCGGCGTCAAACGCAGCATCTCGTTGCTCCAGGTTCCGAGCGCATCCATGAATCGCAGCGTCTCGCGGATGCGGTCCTGGGCATCCGGCGGCTCGCTGACGAACTCGGGATTGGCCACCAGTTCGCGCAGCATGCGGACGGTCGGATCGAATTCGCGCTGCTTGCGTTCGCGCACGATGATGCGAAACAACTCCCAGACGTCGTTCGACGTCTCGAAATAGTCGCGTCGGTCGCCAAGCACCGGCGCGAGCCGGATCAGCTTCCAGTTTTGCAGTTCCCTGAGGCTGGTGCTGACATTCGAGCGCGCCGCGCCCAGCGTGTCCGCGATCTCCTCGGCGTGCATCGGTGCGCCGTGCACGAACAGCAGCGCATGAATCTGCGCGACGGTCCGGTTCACGCCCCAGGCCGAGCCCATTTCGCCCCAGTGCAACACAAACCGGCGTGCTGTCGCAGAAAGTTCCATGGGTTGATTATATTATTTCCGTCGATTCTGTCAATACAGAAATAACACCGTTGTCTCCATCAGTCCAGTCGGGTCCCCGACGCCGCCACCGCCGCCGCCCAGCGCGGCATCTCGGCCTTCAGGAACGCGGCGAAGTCGGCCGCGCCGAGGAACGCGGGGTCGGCGCCCTGCTGCACCATGCGCTCGCGGATCGCGGCCTCCCCGATCACCTGGCGAAAGGCGCTCGAGAGCCGGTCGACGGCCTCGCGCGGCGTGGCCGCCGGCGCGAGGATGCCGTAGAAGCCCACGACCTCGAAGTTGCGCACGCCGGCCTCGGCCATGGTCGGGACCTCGGGCACCGCGATGTTGCGCTCGCGGCTGGTCACCGCGAGCGCGCGCACCTTGCCCTGCCTGGCGTACTGCGCCGCCTGCGGCACCGACTCGGCCATGAACTGCACCTGGCCGGCGATCAGGTCGACGAAGGCCGGCGCGCTGCCCTTGTAGGGCACGTGGGTCATCGCGATGCCCGTGGCCTGCTTCAGCATCTCCGGCACCAGATGGGAGATGCCGCCGTTGCCGGCCGAGCCGAAGTTGACCTTGCCCGGATTGGCGCGCGCATGGGCGATGAACTCCTGCAGCGTCTGCGCCGGCACCGCGGGGTTGACGATCAGGAGCAGCGGCTGCTGCGCGGTGCGCGCGACCGGCGCGAAGTCGCGCAGGGTCTGGTACGGCAGCCGGGTGTAGACCGCCGGGTTGATCACCATCGTGCCGGTGTTGGCGAGCAGCAGCGTGTAGCCGTCGGGCGCCGACTTCGCGACCGCGTCGGCGCCGACCGCGCCGCCGGCGCCGCTGCGGTAGTCGATGATGACCGGCTGCCCGAGGTTGGCACCAAGGCGGTCCGACAGCAGGCGCATGTGCTGGTCGAGCGGCCCGCCGGCGGGGAAGCCGATGATGATCTTGACCGGCTTGTCGGGAAAGGCGGCCTGGGCGGAGAGCGCGGCGGCGCACAGCAGCGGGGCGAGCAGTCGGGCGAGCAGGGTCATGGCGGGAGGATCCGTGGAAGGGGTGGCGGCGGCGCGGCCGGCCTCAGCGCCGCACGCCCGGCGTCTCGATGGCCAGGCCCTCGGCGCGCCAGGCGAGGAACAGCGAGAGGTCGAGCAGGTCGGCCGAATTGTAGGCCGGCAGCTCGGCGCGCACGCCCGAGTAGCAGGCGCGCAGGCGCCGCTGCAGCGAGCCGGCCGACTGCCACTCGAGGCGGTAGATCGGGTAGGCGTTCGGATGGCCCTGGCTGATCGTCTCGGCGAGCAGGCGGCGCCCGGCGTTCCACTCGTGGCAATGCAGGCACGCGAGGTTCATCTGGCCGATGCGGCGCTCGAAGAGCATGCGCCCGCGCGCGAAGTGCGGCGCCGCCGGCCCGTCGACCGCGACCTTCAGCGGCAGGCCGCGCGACTGGCTGGCGACGTGCGCGGTGAGCCCGAGCAGTTCCTCGGACTCGAAGGCGAACGGCGCGGCCCGCTGGCGCTCGGCGCGGCACTGGTTGATGCGCCCCTCGAGATCGAGCAGCCGGTTCGCGGCGCGGTCGAACGCCGGATAGCGCGCGGCGACGCCGCGCATGCTCGCGCGCGCGTCGCCGTGGCAGTCGGCGCACGACCTGCCGTCGGCGCCCGCCCGGACGCCCCACAGCTTCGCGCCCTTCTCGACCCACAGCATGCCCGGATTGGCGAAGCCGTCCTCCTGCATCGCCCTGAGCTCGGGCGAGAGGTAGGTGCTGCCGGAACGCAGCGCGCCCGCCGGCAGGCTGCGCTCCTGCGCCGGCACGGCGACGCACGCCAGACCCAGCAGCAACGCGCCGACGCCGCGCACCATGCGGGGCGGTCTACGGCGCGACGGTCACGCTGGCGCGCTCGCTCGCCCGCGCGCCGGCATCGTCGACCCATTCGAAGACGAGCTCGCCCGAATCGCCCGCGGTGACGAAGAAGGTGAACAGCGGATTGGCGGCGATGCCGGAACTGGGCTCGGCGCGAAACACCAGCACGCCGTTGTAGCGGCAGGTCAGCTCGCGGATGACGTTGCGCGCGATCGGCTTGCCCTCGTCGGTGAGGCGATACCCGGTCTCCATCGCATGGCGGATCAGGATCTTGACCTCGAAGGACTCGCCGCGCCGGACCTGCGCGGGCACCTGCACGCGGGCGTCGGCCATCAGCTTAGCTACCGTCGATGCAGGCCGAGATCGTCACCACCACGTCGGCGGTGGCGGCGTGCAGCGTGCCGTCGGCCAGGGTCGCCACCGCGGCAATGCGCTGCGTGCCGGCAAGGCGCACGCGCGACTCGACCTCGACCTTCGCCACCGGCGCGGGAAAATGGAACACCGCCATCTGCGGCACCGGGTTCTTCTCGGAGAACAGGTGGATGCTTCTGACCTCGGCGCCCGGCGCGAACGGCCCGGGCAGCGCGATGCGCACGGGCACGACGTTGCCGTTGTCGGCGATGCGCGGGATGTCGAGCACCAGGCGGCCCGCGCGCACCGGGCGATTGCCCACGAAGGCCTTCATCGCCGCGACTTCCGGCTCGGCCTGCGCGAGCGCGCGCAGGGGCAGGAGCGGCACGGCGGCCGCCGCGATGGCACGGCGACGGGACGGGGAGCGCGGACGCATGGCGGCGGCAGGTCTAGCGAAGCGTCGAAAGATACACCACCAGGTCCTCGATCTGCGCGGCGGTGAGCACGGTCCGGCCGCGCCACGCGGCCGCCACTTCGGTGAGGCCCTCGGTGCGGTAGTAGGCCGGCATGATGGTCGCCGGGTTGATGCGCGAGGAATCGACCAGGCGCAGGCGCAGCTGCGCGGGCGTCAGGCGCGCGCCGACGCCGTCGAGCGGCGGCGCGAGGTCGCCGGCGAAGCGCACGCCGGGCGCGGCGTGGCACAGGATGCAGTTGGCCGGGTCGCGCGCGGCAAGGAGCGCGCGGCCGCGCGCGGCGTCACCGGGCGCGGCCAGCGGCGCGGCGATGCCGCCGTCCTCGATCACGTACGGCGGCAGCTGCGCGGCGACGGCCGGCGCGACCAGGCAGGCGAGCAGGGCCAGCGCGCGACGCAGGCGGCGTCCGCCGGACGGCGGGCGCGACGGGGGCAGGCAGGAACGGGGCGGCACGCAAAAATTATCCCAGACCCGCGCGCGGGGCCGCGCACCGGCGCCGCACACGACATTGCGCAACGCAACATGCGCGGCCCGACACCGCCGCACACAAGCGCCGCGATTTTGTGTCTAATGCAGCGCACCCGCGCCTGGATGAAACCGTCGTCCGGGCGTGTTCGCTTCACCGCACCCTCCTTTCGCCAACCTGTCCCCTGGAGATCCGCTCGATGGCAAAACTCAACGTCAACGGGAAAGCGGTCGATGTGGCCGCCGAACCCGACACCCCCCTCTTGTGGGTCCTGCGCGAGCAGGTCGGCCTGACCGGCACCAAGTTCGGCTGCGGCCTGGCGCAGTGCGGCGCCTGCACCGTGCACATCGACGGCGCCCCGGTGCGCTCGTGCGTGATGCCGGTCTCGGCGGTCAAGCCGTCGCAGAAGATCGTCACCATCGAGGGCCTGTCGAAGGACGCCAGCCACGCGATCCAGAAGGCGTGGCTCGCGATGGACGTGCCGCAGTGCGGCTACTGCCAGTCCGGGATGATCATGGCCGCCGCCGCGCTGCTCAAGAAGAAGCCCAAGCCCACCGACAAGGACATCGACGACGCGATGACCAACATCTGCCGCTGCGGCACCTACCAGCAGGTGCGCGCGGCGATCCACATGGCCGCCGGCAGCGCCGGCCGCAAGGCGTGAGACGAGGAGACCGAACATGATTCCGCAGATCAACGAGTCGCGCCGCAGGTTCGTCGTCGGTTCCGGCGCCGCCGCAAGCGGCCTGTCGCTGGGTTTCGCGCTGCCGTCGGGCAGCGCCTTCGCGCAGGTCGACCGCGGGGCCGACCTGACCAAGCCCGAGATCAACGCCTGGGTCGTGGTCAATCCCGACGACACGGTCGTGATCCGCATCGCCCGCTCCGAGATGGGCCAGGGCACGCTGACCGGCCTGGCGCAGATGGTCGCCGAGGAGCTCGAGTGCGACTGGTCCAAGGTGACCACCGAGCAGCCGACGCCGGGGCAGAACCTGGCGCGCAAGCGCGTCTGGCGCGACATGTCGACCGGCGGCTCGCGCGGCATCCGCGGCTCGCACGACTACGTGCGCCAGGGCGGCGCGATGGCGCGCGAGATGCTCGTGGCCGCCGCGGCGAAGGAGTGGGGCGTGGCGCCCGCCGAGTGCACGGCGGCGAACAGCGTGATCACCCACAACCTCACCGGCCGCAAGACGACCTACGGCAAGGTCGCCGCCGCCGCCGCGAAGATGGAGCCGCCCAAGGAGGTCCGGCTCAAGAATCCCAACGAGTGGAAGCTGATCGGCAAGGGCGTCGCGCGCCTGGACACGCGGGAGAAGGTCGACGGCTCGCGCGTCTACGGCACCGACCTGAAGCTCCCCGGCATGCTCAATGCCGCGATCAAGGCCTGCCCGGTGTTCGGCGGCAAGGTGGTGAGCTTCGACGCCGACAAGGTGCGCGGCATGCCCGGCGTCAAGCACGTGCTCAAGGTCGGTGACGACGCGGTCGTGGTCGTCGCCGACACCTGGTGGCGCGCCAACAAGGCGCTCGCCGCGCTGCCGATCAACTGGGACCTCGGGCCGAACGCCGCGGTGTCCAGCGCCACCATCGCCGATCGCAACAAGGCCGGTCTCGACGCCGCCGACGCCTTCGTCGGCAACAAGGTCGGCGACGCCGGCGCCGCCATCGGCCGCGCGCAGAAGAAGATCGAGGCGGTCTACAGCTACCCGTTCCAGAACCACGCCACCATGGAGCCGATGAACGCGACGGCGCTGTGGACCCCGGAGAAGTGCGAGGTCTGGTGCCCGACCCAGAACGGCGACGCCGCGCTCTCGGCCGCCTCGGTGGCGGCCGGCCTGCCGCTGGAGAAGTGCGACGTCTACAAGATCAACCTCGGCGGCGGCTTCGGCCGGCGCGGCCGCAGCGACTACGTGAGCCAGGTGGTCGCGATCGCCAAGCAGATCCCCGGCACCCCGGTCAAGCTGATCTGGAGCCGCGAGGAGGACATGCTGCACGGCACCTATCACCCGGTCACCCAGTGCAAGCTCACCGCGGGCATCGACGCGGCCGGCAACGTCACCGGGCTGCACATGCGCATCTCGGGCCAGTCGATCGTCGCCGCGGTGCTGCCGTCGCTGCTCATCAACGGCGCCGACCTGCTCACCTTCCAGGGCCTGCTGCCGGTCGGGCACGAGCGCTTCGGCGACCACGCGATCAGCTACGCGTTCGACAACCTGCTCATCGACCACGCGATGCGCAACACCCACGTGCCGCCGGGATTCTGGCGCGGCGTCAACGCCAACCAGAACGCGATCTACATGGAGTGCTTCGTCGACGAGATCGCGCACGCGACCGGCCAGGACGCGCTCGAGCTGCGGCAGAAGCTGATGGCGAAGAACCCCAAGGGCTGGGCGGTGCTCAAGGCCGCCGCCGACCAGGGCGGCTGGGGCAAGCCGCTGCCCAAGGGCTCGGGCCGCGGCCTCGCGGCCTACTACTGCTTCGGCAGCTACATCGCCGCCTGCGCCGAGGTCAGCGTGTCGAAGACCGGCAAGCTCGCGATCAAGCGCATCGTCGCCGCGACCGACCCCGGCCACGCCGTCAATCCGAAGCAGATCGCCCACCAGGTCGAGGGCTCGTTCGTCTACGGCCTCGGCGCCATGCTGCACCAGGAGTGCACGGTCAAGGACGGGCGCATCGAGCAGGAGAACTTCAACACCTACCAGCCGCTGCGCATCTCCGAAATGCCCAAGGTCGAGACCATCGTCATGCCCTCGGGCGGCTTCTGGGGCGGCGTCGGCGAGCCGACCATCGCGGTGGCGGCGCCGGCGGTGCTGAACGCGATCTTCAACGCGACCGGCAAGCGCATCCGCCACCTGCCGATCAAGAACGCGGACCTGAAGGCCTAGGGCGCCGCGCCCGCATTCACGGGGGCCTCGCGGCCCCCTTTTCTTTGGCGCCGGGCCCGGCACGGCCGCCGGCGCGGCGCGGCGACCGGGCCCGTGCCGCCGCCGCGGCACGGTATCCTTGCGGCCTTCCCCGTCCCCGACCGCACCGCATGAGCCTGCCGCCGCCCGCCGCCCGCCGCCCCCTGCACAAACGCGCGATCACCTGCGAAGGCTATGTGCGCGACGACGGCCTGTGGGACATCGAGGCGCACCTGATCGACACGAAGACCTACGCGATCGACGAGCCCTACCGCGGCCACCGGCCGGCCGGCTCGCACGTGCACGAGATGCGCCTGCGCCTGACGCTCGACGCCGACAAGGTGGTGCGCGACATCGAGGTCACGACCACGCATGCGCCGTACGACGCCTGCTTCACGGTGGCGCCCGCCTACAAGCGGCTGATCGGCGCGTGCCTGAGCCGCGGCTGGCGCCGCGCGGTCCAGGAGGCCGTCGGCGGCACCGCGGGCTGCACCCACCTGAAGGAACTGCTGATGCCGGCGGCCACGGTCGCGTTCCAGACCATGGGCAGCTGGCCCAAGGACGGCGACGTCGCGACCGAGGCGCGGCCGAACCGCGATGCGCAGAAGCCCTATTTCATCGACGGCTGCCGGGCGTGGTCGTCCGCCGGGCCGGTGGTGGAACGGCTGTACCCGGTGCACTTCCGCGCCGCCGACCCGGCCGACGCCTGAGCGCCGGGCCCCGCGACCCGACGCCGGCGCTCAGGCGAGCGGCTTCGGCGCCCCGTGCAGGTAGGGCTTGAGCGCGAGGTAGGCGACCTCGTGGACCGGCGTGGCCACGCCCAGCGCGCGGCCGCGCCGCACCACGTGCCCGGAGAGGCTGTCGAGCTCCAGCGGGCGGCCCTTCGCCAGGTCGTGGTACATCGACGCGTACATGGTCGGCGGGAACGCCTGGTGGATCGCGAGCGCGCGCTGCGGCGCGTCGGCCGGCAGCGCGATCCCCTCGGCGCGCGCGACCGCGGCGACCTCGCCGAAGGCGGCGAGCGCCATCGGCACGATCTCCGGATCGTGATAGATGTAGCCGGCGGGCAGGCGGAACAGCGAGCACAGGGCGGCGTTGGTCGCGAGCCCGACGAACTTGCCCCACTGCGCGGCCGCGATGTCGCCGACCAGCTCGGCCTCGAATCCCGCCGCGCGGCACGCGTCGCGGAACGCGAGCCCGCGCGCGCTCATGCTGCCGTCGGCCTCGCCGAAGCGCAGCGACGACATCGGCGAGGTGTAGCGGATCACGCCGGGCGCGACGATCACCCCCGAGACCATCGCCAGGCCGCCGAGGACGTTGCGCGCGCCGAGCACCGCGCCGATCCGGTCCTGGTGGTCGACCCCGTTGAGCACCGAGACGACGGTGGCGCCGCGATCGACGAGCGGGGCGAGCGCGGCCGCCGCGGACTCGATGTCGTAGGCCTTGACCGCGAACAGCACCACGTCGCACGCGCCGACCTCGGCCGGCGCGGCGACGAAGCGCGCGCCGGTCACCGTGCGCACGCCGGCCGGCGTCTCCAGCACGAGGCCCTGGCGCCGCATCGCCTCGAGGTGCGCGCCGCGCGCGATGAAGCTGACCTCGTGGCCGCCCAGTGCCAGGAGGCCGCCGAAGTAGCCGCCGACGGCGCCCGAACCCATGACTGCGATGCGCATGCCCTGCCTCCGCGATGTGCGCCGCCCCGCCGGCGGCCGCCGCGAGTGTGCCACAGCCCGTCCGGCGTTATGATTGCTGCTTTCCATCGCCCTGTTGAGGAATCCACGCCATGGCCCAGGCATTCGTTTTCGACGCGATCCGCACCCCGCGCGGCAAAGGCAAGTCCGACGGCTCGCTGCACGAGGTCAAGCCGATCACCCTGCTCGCCGGCGTGCTGCGCGAACTGCAGGCGCGCCACGACTTCGACACCGCCGAGGTCGAGGACGTGGTCATGGGCTGCGTCTCGCCGGTCGGCGAGCAGGGCTCGTGCATCGCCAAGACCGCGGCGCTGGCCGCCGGCTGGGACTGGCAGGTCGCCGGCGTGCAGCTGAACCGGTTCTGCGCCTCCGGCCTGGAGGCGGTGAACCTGGCGGCGCAGAAGGTCGCCTCCGGCTGGGAGGACCTGGTGGTCGCCGGCGGCGTGGAGTCGATGAGCCGGGTGCCGATGGGTTCCGACGGCGGCGCCTGGATGCAGGATCCGCAGACGAACTTCGACACCGCCTTCATTCCGCAGGGCATCGGCGCGGACCTGCTCGCCACCCTCGAGGGCTTCACGCGCGAGGACGTCGACGCCTTCGCGCTCGCCTCGCAGAAGAAGGCCGCGGCCGCGCGCGACGCCGGCCGGTTCGACAAGAGCGTGGTGCCGGTCAGGGACATGATCGGCATGCCGATCCTCGAGAAGGACGAGTTCATCAAGCCGCGCACCACGATGGAAGGCCTGGCCGCGCTCAAGCCCTCGTTCGCGCAGATCGGCGAGATGGGCTTCGACGCGGTGGCGATCTCGCGCTACCCGCAGGTCGAGCGCATCGTGCACGTGCATCACGCCGGCAATTCCTCGGGCATCGTCGACGGCGCCGCCGCCGTGCTGGTCGGCTCGGAGTCCAAGGGGCGCGCGCTCGGCCTGACGCCGCGCGCGCGCGTGGTCGCGACCGCGCTCTCCGGCGCCGACCCGACCATCATGCTCACCGGGCCGATGCCGGCCGCGCGCAAGGCGCTCGCCAAGGCCGGCCTCACGATCGACGACATCGACCTGTTCGAGATCAACGAGGCCTTCGCCGCGGTGCCGATGAAGTTCATGAAGGAGTTCCGCGTGCCGGCCGAGAAGGTCAACGTCAACGGCGGTGCGATCGCGCTCGGCCATCCGCTCGGCGCCACCGGCGCGATGATCCTCGGCACCCTGATCGACGAGCTGCACGCGCGCAAGCTGCGCTACGGCCTCGCCACCCTCTGCGTCGGCGGCGGCATGGGCATCGCCACCATCGTCGAGCGCATCTGAGGCGGGGCGCCGTGACGCTCCACGTCGGCACCGCGGACCGCGTCACCACCGTCGTCATCGACCGGCCGGGCGCGCGGAACGCGGTCGACGGCCCGACCGCGCAGGCGCTGTTCGACGCGTTCGTCGCCTTCGACCGCGACCCGCAGGCCGACGTCGCCGTCCTTGCCGGCGCCAGCGACACCTTCTGCGCGGGCGCCGACCTGAAGGCGGTCGCGCTGGGCATGGGCGAGGACGCGCGCGCCAACCCGATCCACGCCGACATGAACGCGATCGCGCCGATGGGCTGCACCCGGCTCGCGCTGTCCAAGCCGGTGATCGCGGCGGTGTCCGGCTATGCGGTCGCGGGCGGCATCGAACTCGCGCTGTGGTGCGACCTGCGCGTGGTCGAGGAAACCGCGACGCTGGGCGTGTTCTGCCGCCGCTGGGGCGTGCCGCTGATCGACGGCGGGACCGTGCGCCTGCCGCGCCTGATCGGCCAGAGCCGCGCGCTCGACCTGATCCTCACCGGCCGGCCGGTCGGCGCGCAGGAGGCGCTCGACATCGGGCTCGCCAACCGCGTCGTGCCGCACGGCCAGGCGCTCGCCGCGGCGCAGGCGCTGGCGCGCGACCTCGCGCGGTTCCCGCAGGCCTGCCTGCGCTCGGACCGGCGGAGCGCGATCGAGCAATGGGGCATGGAATTCACGCGCGCGATGCAGAACGAATTCACGCACGGTCTCGCGACGATGGCGAGCGGCGAGACCAAGGCCGGCGCGGCGCGCTTCGCCGCCGGCGCCGGGCGCCACGGCACGTTCGGCTGACGGCCGGCGCGGCTCAGTCCGCGGCGAGCACGCCCTTGGCCTCGAAGATCTCGCGCACCTTGCGCGCGGCGGCCAGGAAGGCGGCGTTCTCGTGGATCTCCTTCCAGCGGCGCGGGCGCGGGATGTCGATCGCGAGGTCGAGGTCGATGCGCCCGGGGCGCGGCGACATGACGATCACCCGGTCGGCGAGGAAGATCGCCTCGTCGATGCCGTGGGTGATGAACAGCACCGTGTTGCCCACCGCCAGCCACATGGTCTGCAGGTCCATGATCAGCTGCTCGCGCGTGAGCGCGTCGAGCGCGCCGAACGGCTCGTCCATCAGCAGCAGCCCGGGCTCCTGGATCAGCGCGCGGCAGATCGCGACGCGCTGGCGCATGCCGCCGGAGAGCTCCGACGGCATCTTCGCCGAGAAGCCGGCCAGCCCCACCTGGGCCAGCAGTTCCTCGGCCCGCGCGGCATAGCCGGCCAGCGGCCGGCGCTTGATCTCGATCGGCAGGAGCACGTTGTCGAGCACCGTGCGCCAGTAGAGCAGGTGGTCGGACTGGAACACCACGCCGGCGCCCGGGTGCGGGCCGGTCAGCGGCGCGCCGTCGATGCGGATCGTGCCGCTGGTCGCGCGGATCAGCCCGGCGAGCATGGACAGCAGCGTCGACTTGCCGCAGCCGGAGGGCCCGACGACCGCGACGAACTCCCCGGCGCGGATCTCGAGGTCGATGCGGTCGAGCGCGAGCAGGTCCTCGCCCTCGCGCGTCTCGTAGGCCTTCGAGACCCCGTCGATGCGGACGCCCAGGCCGATCGGCGCGCGCGCGCGGCTCAATGCGCCGCCTCGCGCCGGTAGACCAGGCGGCGCTCGAAGAACATCACCGCCGAGTAGAGCAGCACGCCGATCAGCGACACCATCACCACCGAGGCGAAATTGAGGGTGGTGTCGAACTTCGCGTTGGCCTGCAGCTGCAGGTAGCCGAGCCCGCGTTCGGCGGCCACGTACTCGCCGATCACCGCGCCGATCACCGCCAGCGCGATCGCGACCTTGAAGCCGCCGAAGATGCTCGGCAGCGCGGCCGGCAGCCGGATCTTCCAGAACGTCTGCGCCTCGCTGGCCCCCATCGAGCGCACCAGGTTGACCATGCCCGGCTCGAGCGTCTGCAGGCCCACCACCGTCGAGATCACGATCGGGAAATACGCGATCAGGAACGCGAGGAAGATCTTCGGCGCCCAGCCGTACCCCATGTAGAGCACCAGCAGCGGCGCGAGCACGATCTTCGGCACGGTCTGCAGCGCGATCAGCAGCGGATAGACCGCGCGCTCGAACGGCCGCGAATAGAAGATCGCGAGCGCGGTCGGCACCCCGCCGGCGATCGCGCAGGCGAACCCGGCGAGCACCTCGAACAGCGTGACGTAGCCGTTCGACAGCAGCAGCGGGAAGTCGCTGACCATGCGCCCCGCGATCTGCCACGGCGTCGGCAGCACGAACTCGGAGAGCCCGAAGAACGGCACCGCGACCTGCCAGGCGCACAGGACCAGCAGGGCCAGGCCGGGGGCGGCGAGCGGTTCGAGCGCGCGCTGGGCGAAACTGCGGCGCTTGGGCATGCCTCAGAGCACCTTGTTCTGGCGCTTCAGCTCGCCCCACTCGCGGTAGCAGGCGTTCGCCTCCGCCAGCGTCGCCTCGACCTGCTCGGTCGGCAGCTGGGTGCGCGCCGGCGCGGCGCTGGCGAGGTCGGCGTACAGCCGCGCGTCGTCGATGCCGGTGAGTTCGGCCAGGTCGGCCGGCGTGCTCGCGTAGTAGACCTTGCGGATCCGCGCCCAGGTCGCGGCCGAATAGCACATCGGGCACGGCAGGCCGATCACGTACAGGTCGCAGTCGGACAGGTCGCGCGTGCCGAGGGCGCTGGCGGCGCGGCGGATCGCCAGCACCTCGCTGTGCGCGGTGGGGTCGCACAGCGCGAGCACCTCGTTGTGCGCCTCGGCGACCACCTCGCCGTCGCGCACGACGAGCGCGCCGAACGGGCGGCCCTTGCCGCTGCGAAACCCCTGGTAGGCCAGCGCGATGGTGCGCCGGATCTGCCGCGCGTGGAACGCGGCCTGCGCCTCGTCTGCGTCCGCCATCGCGCCTCCTACTGCAGGAGCGCGTTGGTGTAGAAGCTCGCGACCGGCTTGGGATTGTCGATCTCGCCGACGCCCTTCATCATCTCGAGCGTCGAGGCGATGAGCTTCTCGTCGATCCAGCCGATGCGCTTGCCCGGGTACACCGGCACCGCCTCCATGGTCGCCTTCACCTGGCCCAGCACGACCGCCATGTCGGGCCCGGCGTTCCAGCTCTTGAGGATCGCCTTCGAGGTGCCGACGACGTCGTCCTTGGCCTCGCGGAAGCCGGTGGCGGTCGCCGCGAGGAAGCGCTTGAGCACCTCGGGCCGCTTGGCGAGGTTGGCCTCGGAGGTCACCGCGGCCATGCCCGGGATCGCCATGCCGAACTCGACGATGTCCATCACCACGATCTTCGCCTCGCGCTGGATCAGCGCCGGCAGGTCGTTGCTGCGGTAGACGCTGGTGCTGTCGATCTGGCGCGCGAGGAACTGCGGCACCAGCGCCTGCGAATTCATCTGCACGCGCTTGATCTTGCCGCAGTCGATCTTGTTGATCTTGCAGAACAGGTCCAGGTAGGTCGTCCCGGTGTCGCCGACCGAGGTGCCGAGGGACTTGCCTTCGAGGTCCTTCGGCACCCGGATCGGGCGTTCCGGATGCGAGATGAACGCGAACGGCGTCTTCGGGTGGTACATCGCGACGAGCCGGATCGGCATCCCCTTCTGGATCGCGGAGATCGCGAAGATGCCGGGCAGGACGACGACGTCCTCCTGGCCCTGCACCAGGGCGCCGAGCGCGGCGGGCGCGCCCGCGCCCTCGCCCAGGCGCACCGCGAGGTTGGCCTTCTTGTAGTGCCCGGCCTCCTGCGCCTGGTAGAAGGCGCCGTACTCGCCCTTCATCTTCCATGAGAAGCGGACGTTGACGCTGTCCTGCGCCTGCGCGGGGCTGCCGAAGGCCCCGGCGGCGAGGGCCGCGACGATCGTGACGGCTGCGAGACGGCGAGTGCGCTGCATGCGATCCCCTACTGTTCGAATGGTGAAGCCGGCCGGACCGAGCACGAAGCAAGCGTCCGCAGGCCAGTCGCCCGGTGTTGGCAATCCCGGTTCTAGCAATCCCGAGTTTAGCAATCCGCGTGCCATTGCCGCTTCCGGCACGCTTCCGGCACGCGTGCGGCGCGCGGTTCGACGCCTCCCGCGGCCGTCACGCATCGTATCAGGCCGCGCTCGCGCGCTCGCGGCGAATGCGCGCCCCGCCGGCCGCGACGCGCTTGACCAGGGCCGCCAGCGGCGACGCGGCGGTGCGCGCGCGGATCACCGCCAGGATGCTGCGCTCGAACTGCGCGGCGGCGCGCGAGCGCGGGCGCTCGCGCGCACGAATGATGCGCAGGCGATTCGGTATCGTCGGCCGGAACGCGACCGCGGCCAGCGCCGGGCGGTGATCGGCCATGAGCAGGAACGGGTCCATCACCGCCAGCCCGGCGCCGGCCTCGACCAGGTCGAGCGCCTGCTGCGACTGGTTGATCACCAGGTCGATCTCGCGCCGGTCGCCCGCGGCGCGCAGCGCGCGGCGCACCAGGTAGCCGATCGCCGTGTCCTCGCGGTAGCAGATCAGCCGTTCGCCGGCGAGGTCGCGCGCGCCGACCGCGCGGCGCTGCGCCAGCGCGTGGCGCTTCGGCATCACGCACACGCCGTCGGCCTCGCAGATCACCTCGCCGTCGAGATACGGGTTGTCGGTCGGCTGGTGCACCACGCCGAAGTCGGCCTGCGCCTCGGCGACCCGGTCGGCGACCATCGCGGTCGGGAGGATCATGACCTCGACGCGGATCTGCGGGCGCTCGCGCGCGAAGGCGGCGAGCGCCGGGGTGATGAACGCATGCGCGACCGAGCCCGGCGCCGCCACCGTGACGCTGCCGGCATTGCCGTCGCGCAACTGGCGGATCAGCGACGCGATGCCGTCGAGGTCGCCGCGCAGGCGCTCGACCTGCGGCAGCAGCGACTCGGCCTCGGGGCTGGCGAACACGCGCCCGCGCACGCGGCGGAACAGCACGAACCCGGCCGCCTCCTCGGCCAGGCGCAGCGACTTGCTCACTGCGGGCTGGCTCACGCCCAGCGCGCGCGCGGCCTGGCCGATCGAGCCGGTGCGCATCACCGCCTCGAACACCTCGAGCTGGCGCAGATTCATCGATAACCTGGAGTTTCAGATCGTGCTACGCCAAGTATAGGCATGCTTTCCCATAATGGGCCGATCAGGCATGTAGGGAAGCGCGCTTTGGCGAGCATCGGCATCGACATCGGCGGCACCTTCACCGACGTGGTCGCGATCGACGACGACGGCACCCAGCGCATCGCCAAGCTGCCCTCGACGCGCGCCGACCCGAGCGCGGCGGTGCGCACCGCCCTCGCGCGCCTGCTGCCGCAATGGGGCATCGACGCCGACCGGGTCACGTGCTTTGCGCACGGCACCACGGTGGCGACCAACGCGGTGCTCGAGCGCAAGGGCGCGCGCCTGGGGCTGCTCGCCACGGCCGGCTTCGAGGACGTGCTCGAGATCGGGCGCCAGAACCGGCGCCAGATCTACGAGCTGCTGCTCAAGCCGGAGACGCCGGCCTTCCTCGCGCCCGGCGCGCGGCGCCGCGGCGTGGTCGAGGCGGTCGGGCCCGACGGATCGGTGCTGACGCCGCTCGACCCGGACTCGCTCGGCGCCGCGGTCGACGCGCTCGTCGCCGCCGGCGTCGACGCCATCGCGATCTGCTTCCTCTATGCGTTCGCCAACCCCGTGCACGAGCGCGCCGCCGCCGACTTCATTCGCGCGCGCCATCCGCACCTGACCGTCTCGCTCTCCTCCGAGGTGGACCCGGCGTTCCGCGAGTACGAGCGCACCGTGGTCACCGCCTTCGATGCGTACGTCAAGGCCGGCCTCGACCGCTACCTCGGCGCGATGGAGCGCGACCTCGCCGCGGCCGGCGTCGGCGCGCCGCTGCAGATCATGCAGTCGCGCGGCGGCGTCTGCGGCGCGCGCGTGGCGCGGCAGCGCCCGATCCGCCTGTTCCTCTCGGGCCCCGCCGCGGGCGTGGTCGGCGCGCGCGCCGCCGGCCGGTCCGCCGGGCACGAGGACCTGATCACCGTCGACATCGGCGGCACCAGCTGCGACATCGCGCTGATCGCGCGCGGCGCGCCGGTGATCCGGCCCGAGGGCCTGCTCGACGGCTTTCGCATCCGCGTGCCGATGGTCGACGTCAACTCGATCGGCGCCGGCGGCGGCAGCATCGCCTGGATCGACGCCGGCGGCGGCCTGCGCGTGGGGCCGCAGTCGGCGGGCGCCGAGCCGGGGCCCGCGTGCTACGGGCGCGGCGGCGAGGAGGCCACCGTGACCGACGCGTCGATCGTCCTCGGCTACCTCGATCCGCAGTACTTCGCCGGCGGCACGCTGCGGCTCGACCCGGATCTCGCGGCGCGCGCGATCGAGCGCCGGGTGGCGCGGCCGCTCGGCCTGTCGCTGCGCGAGGCGGCGCTGGGCATCCATCGCGTGCTCAACGCGCAGATGGCCGAGGGCATCCGCCTGATGTCGATCAGCCGCGGCATGGACCCGCGGCGCTTCTCGCTGATGCCGTTCGGCGGCGGCGGCGCCCTGCACGCGACCGCGCTGGCGCGCGAACTCGGCATGACCACCGTCGTCGTGCCGCGCCATCCGGGCGTGCTGTGCGCTGCCGGGCTGCTGTCGGCCGAGATCGAGCACGAGGCGGCGGCCGGCTTCCTCGCCCGGCTCGACGCGGCCGACCCGGAACAGATCCTGGCCGCCTGCGCGCGCCTCGCCGCCGAATGCGCGTCGCGCATGCGCGACGAGGGCGTCGCCGGCGACGCCGCGGCAACCACCTGCTACGCCGACGTCTGCTACGTCGGACAGGCGCACTACCTCGAGGTGCCGCTCGCCGTGCACGCGCCGCAGGACATGCTGGCCACGCTCTACGACGACTTCTGCGCCCGCTACGACCAGGTGCACGGCCACCACACGCGGGCGCCGGCGCGCTTCGTCAATCTGCGCGTGGTGCAGCGCGCGCCGAACCGGGCGCGCCAGCCGGCGGCCGCGCCGCGGCCCGGCGCCGCCGGCGCGAACCCGGCGCCGCGCCGCGCGCGCGGCATCCTGCTCGCCGGCGTCGCCGAACCGATGCGCGCGGTCGTCGTCGACCGCGACGGCCTCGCGCCCGGCGACACCCTGGCGGGGCCCGCGATCGTCGAGCAGAGCGACACGACGACGCTGATCGAGCCCGGCTGGTCCGGCCGCGTCGCGCCCGACCTGTCCCTGATCCTGACGAGGCAGCCATGAACGATCGCGCCGATGCCGCGCTCGCCAGCGTCGACCCGGTGACCCTGGAGGTGGTGCGCAACAAGCTCGAGGGCATCGCCGGCGAGATGCAGTCGACGCTGCTGCACAGCGCGTTCTCGCCGATCGTCAAGGAGGGCATGGACTGCTCGGCGGCGCTGTTCACCGCCGACGGCCAGACCATCGCGCAGGCCACCGCGATTCCGATCCACCTGGCGACGATGATCCCGGCGCTCGCCGCGGTGCTCGCGAAGTACCCGGTCCGCGCGATGGCGGAAGGCGACGTCTACATCCTCAACGACCCCTACGCCGGCGGCACCCACCTGCCCGACATCACGCTGTTCATCCCGGTCTTCGCCGACGGCGCGGTGGTCGGGTTCTCCGTCACCACCGTGCACCACCAGGACATGGGCGGCATGGCGCCCGGATCGATCCCGACCAACGCCACCGAGATCTACCAGGAGGGCTTGCGCATCCCGCCCCTCAAGTACATGGACGCCGGCCGGGTCAACGAGACGCTGCACGAGATGCTGCGCCTGAACATCCGCCTGTCCGACACCTTCCTCGGCGACCTCAACGCGCAGCTGTCGGCCTGCAAGGTCGGCGCGCGGCGCCTGGTCGAGCTGTGCCGGACCTACGGCGCCGGCCTCGTCACGCGCATCTTCGCGCTCCTGCTCGACCGCTCCGAGAAGATGACGCGCGCGGCGCTGCGCGGCCTGCCCGAGGGCACCTACCGCTACGTCGACTGGCTCGACAACGACGGCGTCGATCTCGAGCGCCGCGTGCGCATCGAGGTCGCCGCCACGGTGCGCGACGGCACGATCCATTTCGACCTCACCGGCTCGAGCCCGCAGGTGCGCGGACCGATCAACTGCGTGCCGTCGGGCGCGCAGGCGGCCGCCTACTACGCGGTGCGCGCGCTCACCGACGCGCTGATCCCGACCAACGGCGGCTGCTTCCGGCCGGTGACGCTCACGCTGCCGGAGGGATCGATCGTCAACCCGCAGGCGCCGGCGGCGGTCAACGCGCGCACCGCCACCATCAAGCGGATCTGCGGCGCGATGATCGGCGCCTTCGCCGACGCCGTCCCGGCGCGCGTGCCGGCCGCCTCGGCCGGGCTGTCGGTGATGCTGGCCTTCGGCGGCCGGCATGCCGACGGCCGGCCCTTCATCCTCTCCGAACTCGTGTGCGGCGGCACCGGCGCGAGCGCGCACGCCGACGGCGTCGACTGCCTGCAGACCGACGGCTCGAACAGCATGAACCAGCCGATCGAGGCGCTGTGCCTGGACGCGCCGATCCGGATCCGGCGTTTCGGCCTGCACCCCGATTCCGGCGGCGCCGGCCGCCAGCGCGGCGGCCTGGGCGTGGTGCGCGAATACGAATTCCTCGCCGACGACATCCGCCTGACGTTCCGCGGCGAGCGCCATTTCACGGCCGCGCGCGGCTCCGCCGGCGGTGCCGACGGCGCGATGTCGGTCGCCGTCATCCACCGCGCCGACGGGCGCGTCGAGCCGATCTCGAAGTGCGTGACCACGGTCGCGCGCGGCGACCGGCTGGTGCTGCAGACCGCCGGCGGCGCCGGCTACGGGCCGGCGCGGGAGCGCGCGCGCGACGCGCTCGCCGCCGATGTCGCGAACGGCAAGGTCAGCGGCGCGGCGGCACAGGACGACTACGGAAGTTCCCACGGAGGCAAGCCATGACCCGATCCCTCATCCTCTTCTGCGCCGCGCTGGTCGCCGCCTCGAGCGCCGCCGCGCAGTACCCGGTGCGGCCGATCCGCATCGTCCTGCCGTTCGGCGCGGGATCGTCGACCGACGCGGTCATGCGCGTGCTGGCGCCGCCGCTGTCGGCGGCGCTCGGCCAGCAGGTGGTGATCGAACCGCGCCCCGGCGCCGACGGCGCGGTGTCGGCGCTCGAGGTCACGCGCTCGGCGCCCGACGGCTACACGCTCGGAGTCGGCAGCGGCGGCCCGCTGGCGGCCGTGCCGGCGCTGCGCAAGAACCCGCCGTACGACGTCAACAGCGACTTCACGCCGATCACCGACATCGGGCGCTACACGGTGTTCCTGTTCGTCAACAGCGCCGTGCCGGCGACCAACTTCCAGGAGTTCGTCGCGCACGTCAAGGCCAACCCCGGCAAGCTCGCCTACGGCACCGGCAATCCGAGCGGCATCGTCGCCTTCGCGCAGATGAACGCGCTGCTCGGGCTCGACATGCTGCACGTGCCCTACAAGTCCGCGCCGCTGGTCATGCCCGACCTGCTCGCCAACCGCGTGCAGGCGCTGATGGATCCGCCCGCAGTGGCGCTCGCCTACGTGCGGGAAGGCAAGCTGCGCGCGCTCGTCACCACGCTCAGCCGCCGCTCGCCGCTCCTGCCCGACGTGCCGACCATCCACGAGGCCGGGGTGCCGCAGTTCACCATCTCCAACTGGATGGGACTGATCGGCCCGGCCCGGCTGCCGCGCGAGATCGTCGACCGCGTCAATCGCGAACTCGGCGCCATCCTGCGCCGGCCCGACGTGATCGCGGCCCTGGACAAGCAGGCGTTCATGCCCAATCCGTCGACGCCGGAGCAGTTCGCCGCCTTCATCCGCGAGCAGGTGCAGTCCTACGGCAGCCTGCTGCGCGCCGCCGGCGTGCAGCCCGACTGACGCCGCCGCGCGAACCGGCCCCGCATGTCGAGCCTGCTGTTCCAGCCCCTGGCGCTGCGCGGGCTGACCCTGCCCAACCGCATCGTCATCGCGCCGATGTGCCAGTACAGCGCCGTCGACGGCTGCGCCACCGACTGGCATCTGATCCACCTCGGGCACCTGGCGGTGTCGGGCGCGGGCCTGCTGATCCTCGAGGCGACCGCGGTCGAGCCCGGGGGGCGCATCAGCCGCGAGTGCCTCGGCATGTATTCGGATGCCTGCGAGGCGGCGCTGGCGCGCGTGCTCGCGACGGTGCGGCGCTACGCGAACATGCCGATCGGGATCCAGCTCGGCCACGCCGGGCGCAAGGGGTCGCAGAAGAAGCCCACCGACGGCCGCGGCAGCGTTCCCGCGAGCGAGGGCGGCTGGCAGACCGTCGCGCCGTCGGCGCTGCCGTTCATCCCCGAATGGCAGACGCCGCGCGCGCTCGACCGCGACGGCATGGACCGCGTCAAGGACGCCTTCGTCGACGCCACGCGGCGCTGCGCGCGGCTCGGGCTCGACCTGATCGAGCTGCACTACGCGCACGGCTACCTGATGAGCTCCTTCCTCTCGCCGATCGCCAACCGGCGCGACGACGCCTACGGCGGCAGCCGCGAGAACCGCATGCGCTTCCCGCTCGAGGTGTTCGCCGCGGTGCGCGCGGCGTGGCCCGCCGAGCGTCCGCTCGGGGTGCGCTGCAACGGCACCGACTGGGACGACGCCGGCATCACGCCGGACGACGCGGTGGCGTTCTCGCAGGCGCTCCGGGCGCTCGGCTGCGACTACGTCGACGTCTCCTCCGGCGGCAACAGCATGGCGCGCATTCCGCTCGGGCCCGGCTACCAGGTGCCGTTCGCCGCGCGCGTGCGGCGCGAGGCCGGCATCGCCACCATCGCCGTCGGCCAGATCCGCGACCCGCGGCATGCGGAGTCGATCCTGGCCGGCGGCGACGCCGACATGATCGCGCTCGGGCGCGGCATGCTCAACGACCCGCGCTGGCCCTGGCATGCCGCCGAGGACCTGGGCGGGAAGGCGGCCTATCCGTATCCGTACTTCCGCGCCGTGACCCGCGAGGGCGTCGCGGCCCATTTCGCCCGAACCGCCTGACAGGAGAAACGCCATGAGCCGATCGAAGGTCCTCTTGTGTGCGGCGCTTGCCGCCGCCGTGCCGGCCGGCACCGCGTCCGCCCAGGACTATCCCAGGGGCCCGGTCAGGATCGTCGTGCCGTATCCGGCGGGCGGCTACACCGACATCCTCGCGCGCATGGTCGGCGCCGGCCTGCAGCAGCGGCTCGGCCAGGGCTTCATCGTCGAGAACAAGCCCGGCGCCGCCACCGCGCTGGCCGCCGAGCAGGTCGCCAAGTCGGCGCCCGACGGCCACACGCTCATGATGGTGACCGTCACCACGATGGCGATGAATCCGCTCACCATGAAGGACCTGCGCTACAAGCCCGAGCAGCTGGCGCCGGTGGCGCTGGTGGCGCGCCAGCCGTTCATGCTGGTGGCCTCGCTCCAGTTCGCCCCGTCGACCGTGCGCGAACTCATCGCCCATGCCAAGGCCAACCCCGGCAAGGTCAACTGGGCCACGCAGGGCGTGGCCGGCTCGTCGCACCTGGTCGGCGAGCTGTTCAAGTCCCTCGCCGGCATCGACCTGTTCGCGGTCCACTACAAGGGCAGCGCGCCGGCCAACATCGACATCATGGCCGGCCGCGCCGACCTGCACTTCGACGGCGTCGGCACGTCGCTCGCCAACGTCGCCGGCAAGCGCGTGAAGGCGATCGCCATCACGTCGGAGCGGCGCATGGCCGCCAATCCGGACATCCCGACCTTCGTCGAGTCCGGACTCGGCAACATGGTGGCCTATTCGTGGTACGGCATCGTCACGCCCGCGGGGACGCCGCCGCCGGTGATCCAGAAGCTCAACGAGGAGATCAACCGCTACACCCAGACCAGGGAGGCCGCCGAGCGCATGGCGCGCGACGGCTCGGAGGTCGGCAACATGAGCCCGGCGCAGTTCGCCCGGATGATCGCCGACGAGGCCGAGATGTGGCGCCAGGTCCTGGCGCCGCTCAACATCAAGCTCGACCAGTGAGCGCGACGGGGGGATCGGCATGCGCGTCGGCATCGAGGTAGGCGGCACCTTCACCGACCTGATCGCCATCGACGGCGCCGAGGTGCGCGTCGCCAAGGTGCCGAGCACGCCGGCCGCGCCCGAGCAGGGCGCGTTCGCCGCGCTGGAGGCCGCCGGCATCGCGCTCGCGCGCGTCACCGACCTGGTGCACGGCTCGACGGTGGCGACCAACGCGGTGCTCGAGCGCAAGGGCGGGCTGACCGCCTTCGTCACCACCGCCGGGTTCCGCGACCTGCTCTCGATCCAGCGCCAGGACCGGCCCAAGGTCTACGAACTGCTCTATGCGAAGCCGGTCCCGGTCGTCGAGCGCCGCGACGTCGTCGAGATCGTCGAGCGCATGCGCGCCGACGGCGCGGTCGCGACCGCGCTCGACCCTGGCCCCGCGGAGGCCACCCTGGTGGCCGCGCTCGCGGCACGGCCGTACCAGGCGGTCGCGGTGTGCTTCCTCAACGCCTACGCCAACCCGGCGCACGAGCACGCGGTGGCGGCGATCATCAAGCGCCGCTTCCCGGACCTGCACGTGAGCTGCTCGGCCGACATCAGCCGCGAGTTCCGCGAATACGAGCGCGCCTCCACCACGGCGCTGTCGGCCTACGTGCAGCCGATCATCGACAGCTACATCGGCCGCTTCGAGGCGCGGCTCGCGCGCGAGGGCTTCGCCGGACGCTTCTCGATCATGCAATCCAACGGCGGCCGCCTGCCGGCGGCGGCGATCCGGCGCAACGCGATCTCGGCACTGTTCTCCGGGCCCGCCGCCGGCGTCACCGGCGCGGTGCGCCAGGCCGGCGCGTCGGGCCACGCCAACCTCGTCACCTTCGACATGGGCGGCACCAGCACCGACGTGTGCCTGGTCACCAACGGCGCGCCGATCATCGCGCCCGAGACCGCGGTCGACGGATTGCCGATCCGCACCCCGGTGGTCGACATCGCCTCGGTGGGCGCCGGCGGCGGCAGCATCGTCTGGCGCGACCCCGGCGGCATGCTGCGCGTCGGCCCGCGCTCGGCCGGCGCCGAGCCCGGCCCCGCGTGCTACGGGCGCGGCGGCACGGCGCCCACGATCACCGACGCGCACGTGATCCGCGGCACCATCCAGCCCGAGTCGTTCCTCGGCGGGCGCATGCGCCTGGACGTCGAGGCCGCGCGGCGCGCCTACGCGCCGCTCGCGCGCGAGTTCGGCATGTCGCTCGAGGCGATCGCCGACAGCGCGATCCGGCTCGCCGACGCCAACGTGGTGCGCGCGATCCAGCTGATCTCGACCGAGCTCGGGCGCGACCCGCGCGACTACGTGCTGGTGCCCTTCGGCGGCGCCGGACCGCTGCACGCCGGCCGCATCGCCGAGGACCTCGGCATCGGCACCATCGTCGTGCCGCAGAACGCCGGCGTGCTCTCGGCGTTCGGCCTGCTCGCCGCCGACTTCACCATGTACGAGACGATGACCCGGCGCACCCTGGTCGACGCGGCGGCGCCCGATGCGGTGCGCGACGCCATGGGCGCGCTGCGCGACCGGCTCGCGGCGCGCTTTGCCGCGCTGGGCATGCGCGGCGCGCTCGACTACCAGCACACGCTGCAGATGCGCTTCGTCGGCCAGGCCTTCGAGGTCGACGTGCCGCTGTCGACCGGCGACCTGGACGGGCTCACCGAGGCGGGTCTGCGCGAACGCTTCGACCACGCGCACCGCCTGGTCTACATGGCCGGCGGCGGCGCCGGCCTGGCCGGCAAGAGCATCGAGGTCGTGGGCTTTCGCGCCGGCGCGACCGCGCCCGAGGAATCGATCCTGCCGCCGAAGCCGCCCGCCGCGGCCGCGCACGCGCAGCGGCGCGTGCGCATCCACGAGAACCGCGCCGGGCGCGACTGCGCGGTCGCCACGCGGCCGCAGGTCGAGGCCGCCGGCGGCCTCGCCGGGCCGCTGCTGGTCGAGGACGAGACCGCCACCATCTACGTGCCGCCCGGCTGGCGCGCGGCCAGCGACGCGGCCGGCAACCTCGTCGTGCGGCGCACGGGAGACGCATCATGAGCACCCTCGACCCGGTGGACTACGCCGTCATCAGCCAGGCGCTCCTGGCCGCGTCGCGCGAGATGGGCACCAAGCTGGTCCGCTCGGCCTACTCGAACATCGTGCGCGAGGCGCGCGACGCGTCCTGCGCGATCCTCGACCCGGCCGGCAACATCGTCGCGCAGTCCGAGATGGTGCCGATGCAGCTGGGCTCGATGAACACGACGCTGCGCGCCTGCCTCGCGCAGTACCCCGCGCACACGCTGGGCGAGGACGACTTCCTCGTCAACAACCATCCGTTCCACGGCGGCCAGCACCTGCAGGACGTGTTCATCTTCCGCCCGGTGTTCATCGACGGCGAGCTCATCGCCTTCGCGGGGTCGACCGCGCACCACCTCGACCTCGGCGGCGGCAGCGCCGGACTGAACGCGCTCGCGAGCGACGTCTACCAGGAAGGCCTGCTGCTGCCGCCGCTGAAGTTCTCGCTCGCGCGCGACTGGAACGGTGGCACCTTCGAGCGCCTGCTCGCGGCCAACATCCGCGTGCCGGACCAGACCCTGGGCGACTTCAACGCGCAGTTCGCCGCCAAGGCGATCGGCATCGAGCGCGTGCGCGCGCTGTGCGCCAAGTACGGCGTGGCGGCGGTCAAGGCGACCATGGCCGAGCTGATCGCCTACGCCGAGCGGCAGCTGCGCGCCGCGATCCGCGCCCTGCCCGACGGCGTCTACACCGGCGAGGATGCCGGCGACGACATCGAGGGCAGCGGCGCGCCGCTGTGGGTGCGGGCGCGGGTGACGGTCGCGGGCGACGAGATGGAGATCGACTTCGCCGGCACCTGCGCGCAGGTCGCCCGCAACATCAACTCGCCGCTCGCCTCGACCGAGTCGGCGGTGATGAGCTGCATCAAGGGCGTGCTCATCGGCGGGGACGTGCCGTTCAACGAGGGCAGCTTCCGGCCGGTGCGCCTCAAGGTCCCGTACGGCTCGATCCTCAACCCGCGGCCGCCGGCGCCGGTGCGCGCGCGCATGCTGCCGTGCTACCGCGCCTACGACGCGGTGATGAAGGCGCTGGCCAAGGTCGCGCCGATGCCGGCGCGGGTGATCGCCTCGGGCTTCGACAACGCGCTCATCACCTGCCTGGCGCGGCTCGCCAACGGGCGCTACCGGGTCTGCCTCGAGACCTACGGCGGCGGCTTCGGCGCCTCGGCGTCGGGGGACGGCGCCGACGGCATCGCCGCGCCGCTGTCGAACACCACCAATTCGCCGATCGAGGCGCTGGACATGAACTTCGACTATTTCCGCATCGCCGGCTACGCGCTCAACCCGGATTCCTGCGGCCACGGCCGGCAGCGCGGCGGGCTCGGCATGCGCCGCACCTACGAGATCCTCGAGGACGGCGTCGACTTCTCGCTCTACGGCGACCGCTTCGAGATCGCGCCGGAAGGCCTCGCCGGCGGCACCGCGGGCGCGCTGTCGCGCGCCGAGGTGTGGCGCGGCGGCGCGCGCGTGGACATCGACCTCAAGCGCGGCGCGCGCCTGCAGAAGGGCGACCTGGTCGTGGTCTCGACCTCGGGCGGCGCCGGCTTCGGCGACCCGCGCGCGCGCGACCCCGCGCGGGTGCGCAGCGACCTCGAGCAGGGCGTGATCGACGAACAGGCGGCGCGCGGCGTCTACGGGCAGGCGCCCGGAACGGACGCGGGAGCCCGGCCATGATCATCGACTACGGCAGCAAGCCGCCGACGCGCGGCTTCAACCCGCCGCAGACCGCGCACCTGGCGAACTACCGGCGGGTCTACGCGAAGAGCGAGGCGCGGGTGGAGAAGCCCGCGAGCGAGCGGGTCGCGCTGGCGAAGTACCTCGCGTCCTACGACGCGGTCGGCGCGCGCCACGTGGTGGTGAAGGCGCGCGACAACGAGACCACCTTCGGCCTCAAGGTGAGGAACGAGGACGCCGCCGCGTTCTGCCGGAAGCACGGCCCGCGCTTCATCGGCTTCGCCGGGGTCGACCCGCACAAGGGGATGGCGGCGGTGCGCGAGCTGGAGACGGCGGTGCGCGAGCTCGGCCTGCGCGGGCTCAACCTGCAGTGCTTCGAGCTCAAGCTGGCGATCAACGACAAGCGCATGTACCCGCTGTACGCCAAGTGCGTGGAGCTCGACATCCCGGTCAACATCCACTGCGGCATCAATTTCTCCACCGCCTCGCAGATGGACTACGGCCGCCCGGCCTACCTCGACGAGGTGATGCAGCACTTCCCCGAGCTGCGCGTGTGCGCGTCGCCGCCGGGCTGGCCGTGGATCGAGGAGCTGATCGGCGTCGCCTGGCGCCACCCCAACGTCCACATCGGCATCGTCGCGGTGCGCCCGAAGCTGCTCGCGCTCGAGGACTCCGGCTACCGGCCGCTGCTCGCGTACGGCGCCAAGGTCCTGCAGGACAAGATCCTCACCGGCACCGCCTACCCGATGCAGCCGGTCGAGCAGGCCTACGCCGAGTTCGAGGCGCTGCCGCTGCCGGATGCGGTCAAGCGCAAGTGGCTGTACGGCAACGCGGCGCGCTTCCTGGGGCTGGCCTGAATGCAGAAGCCGATCCAGCCGTCCTGGCGCCTGCCGCGCTACAGCGCCGACCCGCTCGAGCGCTGCCGCCAGCTCGAGGCCGAGCCGCTGCCGGCGTCGACCGCGGCGCTGCTCGACGAGGCCGCGGCGGAGGTGCCCGACCGCCTCGCCTGGCGCTTCATCGACAGCGGCGAGACCGCCACCTACCGCGAGGTGCGCGCGCTGGTCAACCGCCTCGCCGCGGGCCTGGCGCGGATCGGCGTGGCCAAGGGCACGCACGTCGCGGTGATGGTGCCCAACGTGCCGCAGTTTCCGCTGACCTGGCTCGCGATCGGCAGGCTGGGCGCGGTGATGGTGCCGGTCAACGTGTCCTACACCCCGCGCGAGCTCGACTACATCGTCGGCGACGGCCGCGCGGAGTTCCTCGTCATCGCCGAGGAGTTCCTGCCGGTCGCCGACGGCATGCGCGCGCGGCCGGCGACGCTCACCGACGACCGCGTCGTCGTCGTCGGCCGGCCGCGGCCCGGCATGCGCGACTGGCGCTCGCTCGTCGACGGCGGCGATCCGGACTTCGTCGCGCCGCAGCCGGTCGGCCTCGACGACCTGCTCAACATCCAGTACACCTCCGGCACCACCGGCTTTCCCAAGGGCGTGCTGCAGGCGCAGCGCTACTGGATCACGCAGAGCAGGATCAACGCGTTCCGCGACGGGCTGCGCTACGAGCGCATCCTGATCTCGACGCCGTTCTACTACATGGACCCGCAGTGGCTGCTGCTGATGACCTTCCACCAGCGCGCCACCGCGTTCATCGCGGCCCGGCAGAGCACCACGCGCTACACCGAATGGCTCGCCACCTGGAAGATCCAGTTCTCGCTGATGCCGGCGGAGGTGATGTTCAAGCATCCGCCCGCCGCCACCGACGGCGACAACGAGATCCGCCGCGTCAACGTCTACGGCCTGCGCAAGGAGATCCACGCGGCGGTCGAGAAGCGCTTCAACGTCAACGCGCGCGAGGCCTTCGGCATGACCGAGCTGGGCTCGGCCACCTTCATGCCGCTCGAGGTCGAGGACATGACCGGCTCGGGCTCGTGCGGCATCGCCGGGCCGTTCCGCGAGTGCAAGGTGGTCGACGCCGAGGGCCGCGAGGTGCCGCGCGGCGAGATCGGCGAACTGATCGTGCGCGGCAGCGGCATCCTGCAGGGCTACTTCAACAAGCCCGAGGCCACGCGCGAGGCGTTCCATGGCGACTGGTTCCGCACCGGCGACCTGTTCCGCCAGGACGCGCGCGGCTACTTCTTCATCGTCGGGCGGGTCAAGGAGATGATCCGCCGCAGCTCCGAGAACATCGCCGCGCGCGAGGTCGAGGCGGTGCTGAAGGACATGCCGCAGATCGTCGAGGCGGCGGTGCTCGGCGTGCCCGACGAGATCCGCAAGGAGGAGGTCAAGGCCTACGTGATCCTGCAGCCGGGCCTGACCCGCGACGACGTGCCGCCGCAGGCGATCATCGCGCACGCGCAGGCGCAGCTCGCGCCGTTCAAGGTGCCGCGCTACATCGAGTACCGCAGCGAGTTCCCGCGCACGCCGTCGAACAAGATCAGGAAGCCGGTGCTGCAGCAGGAAAAGCCCGACCTGCGCGCGGACAGCTGGGACCGGGTCGACGGCGTCTGGCGCTAGGACGGCGGCCCGTCAGGCCGCGAGCGACCTGGCGATCAGCATGCGCTGGATGTCCGAGGCGCCCTCGTAGATCTGCGTCACGCGCACGTCGCGGTAGATGCGCTCGACCGGGAAGTCGCCGACATAGCCGTAGCCGCCGTGGATCTGGATCGCGTCCGAGCAGACCTTCTCCGCCATTTCGGAGGCGAACAGCTTGGCCATCGAGGCTTCGGTGAGGCAGGGCCGCCCGGCGTCCTTGAGCGCGGCGGCATGCAGCACCATCTGGCGCGCCGCCGCGATCTGCGTCGCCATGTCGGCCAGGCGGAACTGCACCGCCTGGTGACTGATGAGGGTCTGGCCGAACGCGGTGCGCTCGTTGGCGTACCTGAGCGCGGCCTCGAACGCCGCGCGCGCCATGCCCACCGCCTGCGCGCCGATGCCGACGCGCCCGCCCTCGAGGGAGGACAGGGCGATGCGGTAACCCTCGCCGGGCGCGCCGATCATGTTCTCGGCGGGCACGCGGCAGTTCTCGAACCCGAGCGCCGCGGTGTCGGAGGCGCGCTGGCCGAGCTTCGCCTCCAGGCGCGTGACCTGGTAGCCCGGCGTGCTCGTCGGCACCAGGAAGGCGCTGATGCCGCGCTTGCCGGCGGCCTTGTCGGTGACCGCGAAGACGATGGTCACGTCCGCATGCCGGCCCGAGGTGATGAACTGCTTGGCGCCGTCGATCACGTAGGCGTCGCCGTCGCGCCGCGCCGTGGTCCTGAGGGCCGACGCGTCGGAACCCGCGTGCGGCTCGGTGAGCGCGAAGGCGCCGAGCATCGCGCCCTTCGCGAGCGGCACGAGCCAGCGCTGCTGCTGCGCCGGGCTGCCGTGGTTGAGCAGGATGTTGCACACCGGGCAGTTGTTGACCGACAGGATCGTCGAGGTGGCGCCGTCGCCGGCTGCCACCTCCTCCATCACCACGGCCAGCGCGGTGTAGTCGAGCCCGGCGCCGCCCAGGGATTCCGGCACGAACACGCCGAACAGGCCGAGCGCGGCCAGCCCCTGCAGCGCGGCGCGCGGAAAGGCCGCGTCGCGGTCCCAGGCCGCCGCGTGCGGCGCCACCTCGGCGGCGACGAAGGCGCGGACCGCGTCGCGGACCTGCTCGTGCTCGGCCGACAGCAGCATCGGCTAGAGCAGCTCGATGCCGACCGCGGTGGCCTCGCCGCCGCCGATGCACAGGCTCGCGACGCCGCGCTTGCCGCCGGTCTTCCGGAGCGCGCCGATCAGGGTGACGATCAGGCGCGCGCCGGAGGCGCCGATCGGATGGCCGAGCGCGCAGGCGCCGCCGTGGATGTTGACCTTGGCATGCGGGATGCCGTGCTCCTTCATCGCCGCCATCGCCACCACCGCGAACGCCTCGTTGATCTCGAACAGGTCGACGCTGCCGGTGTTCCAGCCGGTCCTGGCGTAGAGCTTCTCGATCGCGCCGACCGGCGCGGTGGTGAACCACTGCGGCTCCTGCGAATGCGTCGCGTGCGCGACCAGGCGCGCGACCGGGGTCAGGCCCAGCTTCGCGGCGGTCGAGGCGCGCATCAGCACCATCGCGGCCGCGCCGTCGGAGATCGACGACGAGGTGGCGGCGGTGACGGTGCCGTCCTTGCGGAAGGCGGCCTTGAGCGTCGGGATCTTGTCGATGTTGGCCTTGAACGGCGACTCGTCGCGCTCGATGCTGACATCGCCCTTCTTGCCGGCCACCGTGATCGGCGCCATCTCCCACTTGAAGCTGCCGTCGCTGTTGGCGGCGACCGCGCGCTTGGTCGACTCGATCGCGTAGGCGTCCTGCTCGGCGCGGGTGAAGGTGTACTTGCCGGCGCAGTCCTCGGCGAACTGGCCCATCGACTTGCCGCCGCCGTTGGGCGTCTTCTCGTAGGCGTCCTCGAGCCCGTCGAGCGCCATGTGGTCGAACACGGTGGCGTGGCCGTAGCGGTAGCCGCCGCGGCCCTTGAGCATCATGTAGGGCGCATTGGTCATCGACTCCATGCCGCCGGCGACGATGATCTCCTGGCTGCCGGCGACGAGCAGGTCGTGGGCGAACATCGCCGCCTTCATGCCCGAGCCGCACACCTTGTTGATGGTGGTCGCGCCGGCCGACTTGGGCAGCCCGGCGCCGAGCGCGGCCTGGCGCGCCGGCGCCTGGCCCTGGCCCGCGGGCAGCACGCAGCCCATGATCACCTCCTGCACCTGCTCCGGCTTGAGGCCGGCGCGCTCGACGGCGGCCTTGATCGCGTGCGCGCCGAGCTGGTGGGCGGCGAAGCCGGACAGCTCGCCCTGCATCGCACCCACCGGGGTGCGGGCGACGGAAACGATGACGACGGGATCGGACATGGGGTTCTCCTTCATGCAATGAGTGCTATGAGTGCTACTTGAGGGCAAGGATCTTGCCGACGGCGGTGAGGACGGTCTCGCCCGCCTGGTTGGTGATCAGGCCGTCGAGGGTGACCAGGTCTCCCGTCGATTTCGGCGCGATGTCGCGGACCACCCAGCGAAACGTGATTGTATCCCCGGGGCGCACGGGCTTGCGGAACGCGACCGCGCATTCGACCCCCACCTGCGGCCCGTGGCGCGAGAAGTGCGTGGCCAGGAGCCCCAGGAGCAGGGACACGTAGTGCGGGCCGGACGCGATCAGGCCGCCGAAGCGCGACGCCGCGGCCGCGGCATCGTCGTGATGCAGCGGATTGAAGTCCTCGCTCATGGCGGCGAAGGCGCGGATGTCCTCCGCGGTGATGGTGCGCACCTTCTCGGCGGTCTCGCCGACGGTGATCACGGCGTCGCCCCGCGCGCGCGCAGCGCCGCGGCGGCGGCGGCGAGCGCGGGCTCGACCTCGTCGGCGCCGGCGACCGTGACCGCGAGGTCGCGCAGCAGGCCGTCGTGCACGCCGTAGACCCAGCCGTGCACCGACAGCGGCTGGCCGCGCGCCCAGGCGTCGGCGACGCTGGTGGTGTGGCAGACGTTGCGCACCTGCTCGACGACGTTGAGCTCGCACAGCGCGTCGTGGCGGCGCGCCTCGCCGGCCAGCGTGCCGAGGTAGGCGCCGTGCTTCTCGCCGACGTCCTGGACGTGGCGCAGCCAGTTGTCGGCCAGGCCGACCTTGCGCCGCGTCAGCGCCGCATGCACGCCCGAGCAGCCGTAGTGGCCGCAGACGATGATGTGGCGGATCGCGAGCCAGTCGACCGCGAACTGGATCACCGACAGGCAGTTGAGGTCGGTGTGCACGACCACGTTGGCGATGTTGCGGTGGACGAACACCTCGCCGGGCAGGAGCCCGATGATCTGGTTGGCCGGCACCCGCGAATCGGAGCAGCCGATCCACAGGTACTCCGGGTGCTGCTGGTGCTTGAGGCGCTCGAAGAAGGCGGGGTCCGCGCGGGTCACCGACTCGACCCAGGCGCGGTTGTTCTCGAAGAGCTTGGCGAGCGAGCGCATGGTCAGGTCGGGCGCGCGTCGGCGAGCAGCCAGGCGGCGAGCACGCCGAAGGCGCTGCCGAGCACCCAGCGCTGGGCGGCGAGCCAGCGCGGGTGGCGCGCGAGACGCCCGGCCAGGCCGGCGACGCACAGCACCAGGAGCGCGTCGACCGACGCCACCACCGCGATCTGGATCGCGCCGACGACGAGGCTCTGCGCCAGCGGCGAGGCGGCGTCGCGCTCGATGAACTGCGGGAACAGCGCGAGGTAGAACAGCGCCACCTTGGGGTTGAGCAGGCCCGCGAGCAGGCCCTGGCGGAACAGCAGCGCGTCGGGCGCCGGCGCCAGCGCGTGCGGCGCGAACGCGCCGCCGCCCGCGCGCAGCGTGGCGAGCGCGAGCCAGATCAGGTACGCGGCGCCGGCGAGGCGCAGCGCGTCGAACGCCAGCGGCACGGCCGCCAGCAGCGCGGACAGCCCGAGCGCGGCGGCGACCATGTGCACGCTCACGCCGGCGCTGGTGCCGGCGAGCGAGACCCAGCCGGCGCGCCGCCCCTGGCACAGCGTGCGCGAGGCGAGGTAGAGCCAGTTCGGGCCCGGGGTGAGGGCCAGCAGCAGCGCCGCGGCCACCAGGAGCGCGAGCTTGTCGATGCCGATCATGGGACGCGCGGCCGGGCGTGGACGGTGGCTGGCGCGGGGCGCGGGCGCGCGCGCCGGCCTAGCGCGTCTCCGCGAACAGCTCGCGGCCGATCAGCATGCGCCGGATCTCCGAGGTGCCGGCGCCGATCTCGTAGAGCTTGGCGTCGCGCCACAGGCGCCCGGTCGGGTAGTCGTAGGTGTAGCCGACGCCGCCCAGCGCCTGGATCGCCTCGCCGGCCATCCAGGTCGCCTTCTCGGCGGTGTAGAGGATCACCCCGGCGCAGTCCTTGCGCGCGGCCGTGCCGGTCAGGTCGCCGCGGTCGAGCGCCTCGCCGACCGCATAGGCGTACGCGCGGCAGGCCGACCAGGCCGCGTACATGTCGGCGAGCTTGCCCTGCATGAGCTGGAACTCGCCGATCGGCTGGCCGAACTGCCTGCGCTCGTGGACGTAGGGCACGACCACGTCGAGGCAGGCGGCCATGATGCCGAGCGGCCCGCCCGAGAGCACCGCGCGCTCGTAGTCGAGGCCGCTCATGAGCACGTTGACGCCCCGGCCGACGCCGGCGGACTCGTTGCCGTCGATGCCGCCCAGCACGTTCTCCGCGGGAACCTCGCAGTCCTGGAACACCAGCTCGCAGGTGTTGGAGCCGCGCATGCCGAGCTTGTCGAGCTTCTGCGCGGTGGAGAAGCCCGTCATGCCCTTCTCGATCAGGAACGCGGTGATGCCGCGCGGCCCGGCCTCGAGGTCGTTCTTGGCGTAGACCACCAGCACGTCGGCATCCGGCCCGTTGGTGATCCACATCTTGCTGCCGTTCAGCACCCAGCGGTCGCCCTTCCAGTCCGCCCGGGTGCGCATCGACACCACGTCCGAGCCCGCGTTCGGCTCGCTCATCGCGAGCGCGCCGACCTTCGCGCCGGAGACGAGTCCCGGCAGGTAGCGCCGCTTCTGCGCCTCGGTGCCGTTGCGGCGGATCTGGTTGACGCACAGGTTGGAATGCGCGCCGTAGGACAGGCCGACCGAGGCCGAGCCGCGCGAGATCTCCTCCATCGCGATGATGTGCGCGAGGTAGCCCATCTGGGTGCCGCCGTACTCCTCCTCGACGGTCATGCCGAGGAGCCCGAGGTCGCCGAACTTCCGCCACAGGTCCATCGGGAACTGGTTGTCGCGGTCGATCGCGGCGGCGCGCGGCGCGACCTCGGCGGCGACGAAATCCTGCAGCGCGGCGCGCAGCGCGCGGATCTCCTCCGAATGGTTGAAGGTCAGCGCGTTGAGGTTGATCATCGGTCGTCTCCTCGCGGTCGCGTCAGGCGCGCCGGGTGTCGGGCACGCCGCGCATCACGATCAGGGTCTGCTGCATGGTAGCGCAGAGCTGCTCGGCGCCGTCCCTGACGGCGAACACGTCGCCCTGGGTGATCACCAGGGTCCTGCCCGCCTTGACGACGCGCGCGCGCGCGACCAGCGCGTCGCCGTGCGCGGGGTTCAGCATGTTGATCTTGTACTCGACCGTCAGCGGGCTGGCGTCGGCGGGCATCAGCGAGAACGCCGCGTAGCCGGCGGCGCTGTCGGCGATCATGCCGGTGATGCCGCCGTGCACGAAGCCGTGCTGCTGGGTCACCTTCTCGGTCACCGGCAGCGTGACCTCGCAGTAGCCGGGCTCGATCGCGCTGACGGCGGCGCCGATCAGGTGCATCGCCGGCTGGCGCGCGAAGCTGTCGCGCACGCGCGCGGCGAAGTCGGCGACCGGCGCGGTGAATCGCGGGGGGGCGGGAACGGACATGGGAGCCGCAATCTACTTGACGTTTACGTAAACGTCAACCTGCGCCGCGCGCAGTGTCGCGCGGCCTGCGCGGCGGCTCGCCCTAGCGGCGCCGGCCGCGGCCCTCGGCGAGGCGCTTGCGGCACTGGTTCTCGAAGGCGCCGATCTCCTTCAACTGCGCCTCGAGGTCGACGCGCTGCTGCTCGAGCTGGGCGCGGTGCGCCGCGAGCACCTCGAGGAACTTGGCCAGCTGCGCCGCCTCGTCCTTCGGGCTCTCGTACATGTCGATGAGCTCGCGGATCTCCGAGAGCGCGAGGCCGAGGCGCTTGCCGCGCAGCGTCAGCTTCAGGCGCGTGCGGTCGCGCGTGGTGTAGACCCGGCTCAGGCCGGACCCCTCGCGCGAGGGCGCGAGCAGCCCCTGATCCTCGTAGAAGCGGATCGCGCGCGGCGTGATGTCGAATTCGCGCGCGAGGTCGGCGATGCGGTAGGTCTGGGTCACGCGCGGTTCCGGTGGATTCGCAGCGCGCGCCGCGGCCGGCGCCGGCTGCGGCGCGCACGCGTGCGACAATGCGAGGGTGACGTTTACGTAAACGGAAAGTGTACCCAAAATGGCCGCGGTCATGCAGTCGAAGGCGGAACGCCCCGAGGAAGCCCAGCTGTCCTACCCGTTCGCCCGCGTGCCGGCGCCCGGGGAGGTGTTCGAGGTCGCGGGCGCGCCGGGCGCGCGGGTGCGCTGGCTGCGCATGGGGCTGCCGTTCGCGCTCGACCACATCAACCTGTGGCTGCTCGAGGACGAGATCGACGGCACGCCGTGCTGGACCGCCGTCGACACCGGCGTCGGGCTGGAGCCGACGCGCGCGGCCTGGGAACAGGTGTTCGCCACCGGCCTCGAGGGCCGGCCGATCAAGCGCGTGATCATCACCCACGCCCACCCCGACCACCTCGGCAACGCCGACTGGCTGTGCGCGCGCTTCGCCGACCACGGCTGCCGCCTCACCGCGACCGCCGGCGAATACCTCTGGGGACGCGTGGTGCAGCAGGGCATGCCGGGCTTCGGCAACGACGCGCTGGTCGCGCACTTCCGCCGCCACGGCCTGGCGCCGGCCCTGTGCGACGAGATCGAGCGCGGGCGCCGGCGCTATTTCGCGACCCTGGTGCCCGCGGTGCCCGACAGCTTTCACCGCATGCGCGACGGCGACACGCTGACCATCGGCGGCCGCTCGTGGCTCGTGCATTGCGGCTACGGCCACTCGACCGAGCACGCCTCGCTGTTCTGCCCGGAGCTCGACCTCGTGATCTCCGGCGACATGCTGCTGCCGCGCATCTCCACCAACATCGCGGTGTCGCCCAACGAGCCGGACGCCGATCCGCTGAAATGGTTCCTGGACTCGATCTGCCTGTACGAGCGCCTGCCGGCCGACGTGCTGGTGCTGCCGTCGCACGGCCGGCTGTTCCGTGGCGCGCGCGCGCGCGTCGCGCAGCTGCGCAGCCACCACGACGCGCGCCTGGCCGAGACGCTGGCGGCCTGCGAGCAGGCGGCCTCGGCCGGCGACATCCTCCCGGTGATGTTCCCGCGCGGGCTCGACGCCCACCAGGCCACCTTCGCCATCGGCGAGGCGCTGGCGCACCTGCACTACCTGCGCGGCGCCGGCGAGGTAAGCTCCGCGACAGGCGCGGATGGTGTAATCCGCTTTTCGCGGCGCTGACCGGCGGCGCGCCGACGCCGGTCACCGACGCATCCGAGGAGGCAGCATGACCACGCCCGCCGCGGCCCAGGGGCCGCACCTGATCAAGCCCGACGTCCTCGCCGAGGCCCTGTCCGATGTCGCCCGCCGCGCCGCGGCGCTGGCGCCGAAGATGGCCGAGCGCCAGGCCGCCGACCTCGAGTCCGCGCTGGCCGACGAGTTCGGCGTGCAGAAGGCGTTCGGCGAGGTGATGCAGAAGATGCTCGCCGACCCGAACCGGCTGATCGAGGCGCAGACGCGCTATGTCGCCGAGCTGGGCGGCCTGTGGCAGACCTACCTCGCCGCGGCCAGCGGCGGCGCCAGGCCGGAGCCGATCAAGGACCGCCGCTTCGCCGACGAGGCCTGGCAGTCGAACCCGTGGTTCGACTTCCTCGCGCGCTCCTACACCCTGACCGCGCGCCACATGCAGGACGCGGTCGCGGCCGTCCCCGGCGTCTCGCCGCAGACGCGCCACAAGGCGCTGTACTACACGCGCCAGATGCTCGACGCCGCCGCGCCGTCGAACTTTCCGCTCACCAACCCGCAGGTGCTCAAGGCCACCGCCGAATCCGGCGGCGAGAACCTGATCAAGGGCCTGAAGAACATGGTGCGCGACCTCGAGAAGGGCAAGGGCGGGCTCGCGATCGCGATGACCGACACCAACGCCTTCGAGATGGGACGGAACGTCGCCTCGACGCCGGGCAAGGTGGTGTTCCAGAACGACCTGATGCAGCTGCTGCAGTACCAGCCGGCGACGACGACCGTGCTCAAGCGCCCGCTGCTGATCATCCCGCCGTGGATCAACAAGTACTACATCCTCGACCTGCAGCCGAAGAACTCCTTCATCAAGTGGGCGGTCGACCAGGGCCACACGGTGTTCGTGATCTCGTGGGTGATGCCCGACGCGAAGCTGGCGAGGAAGACCTTCGACGACTACCTGCTCGAAGGCCCGGTCGCGGCGATGGACGCCATCGCCAGGGCGACCGGCGAGCGCGAGGTCAACGCCATCGGCTACTGCCTGGGCGGCACCCTGCTCGCCTGCGCCCTGGGCTACCTGACCGCGAAGAAGGACAACCGCATCCGCTCGGCCACGTTCTTCACCAGCCTGATCGACTTCTCCAAGCCCGGCGACCTCGGCGTCTACGTCGACGAGGCCCAGGTCGACGCGCTCGAGCGCCGCATGCAGAAGCGCGGCGGCTACCTCGAGGGCAGCGAGATGGCCGGCACGTTCAACATGCTGCGCGCCAACGACCTGATCTGGTCGTTCTACGTGCACAACTACCTGCTCGGCAAGGATCCGTTCCCGTTCGACCTGCTGTACTGGAACTCGGACGCCACGCGCATGCCGATGGCGATGCACCTGTTCTACCTGCGCGAGATGTACATCAAGAACAAGCTCGTCGTCCCGGGCGGGGTGACGCTGGCCGGCACGCCGCTCGACCTGTCGAAGGTGAAGACGCCGGCGTACTTCATCTCGACCGTGGAAGACCACATCGCGCCCTGGGCCACCACCTACACCGGCGCGCGCGTGCTGGGCGGGCCGAACAAGTTCGTCCTCGGCGGCTCCGGGCACATCGCCGGCATCGTCAACCCGCCGGCGGCGAAGAAGTACGGCTACTGGACCAACGACAAGCTCGTCGCCAGCGCCGAGGACTGGCTTGCCGGCGCCACCCGGCACGAGGGCTCCTGGTGGACCGACTGGGACCAGTGGATCCGCGCGCACAACCGCGAGCGGCCGGTGGCGGCGCGCGTGCCCGGCAATCCGGCCAAGGGCGGCAAGCTCAAGGCGCTCGAAGACGCGCCGGGGTCGTTCGCCAAGCTGCGCCTGGACAAGCAGGCGTAGCCGCGGCGTCGCCGGCGCGCGGCCGCGGCGCGCGCGCTGCCGGTCCGCCCCGAGTCCGCCGGGTCCCCGCGGGGTCCTCCCCGCTGGGTTCCCGCTGCGGCCCCGCTGTGACCCGGCCGCTCCCCGGCCGCTCCCTACTGCTTCTCGATCTTCGCGCGGTTGATCACGTCGGTCCAGCGGCGGATCTCCGCGCCCAGCAGCTCCTGCAGCTGCTCCGGCGTGCCCGCGCGCGCCTCGACCCCGAGTTCCTTGAGCCGCGCGCGCACCGCCGGCGCGTTGACCGCGGCGACGACCTCGCGGTTGAGCCGCGCGACGATCTCGCGCGGGGTCTTCGCCGGCGCCGCCAGCGCGTTCCACGACGCGACGTTGAAGTTCGCGATGCCGGCCTCGCGCACCGTCGGCACCTCGGGCAGGCCCTCGAAGCGCTTCTCGCCCATCACCGCGAGCACGCGCACGGCCTTGGCGGAGATCTGCGCCATCACCGGCCCGAGGATCTCGACCGCCAGGTCGATCTCGCCGCCGCGCAGCGCCGTGATCACCGCCGGCGTGCCCTTGAACGGCACGATCTGCGCCTCGACCCCCGCCGAGGTCTTGAACAGCTCGCCGGCCAGGTTCTGCGTGCTGCCGACGTTGATCGTGCCGATGTTGAGCTTGCCGGGGTTCGCGCGCCCGAACGCGATCACCTCCTGCAGCGACTTGAAGCGCGACTCGCTGCCGGTGATGAGCGCGATGTCGAAGAAGCCGAGCGTCGAGACCGGCGCGAAATCCCTGACCGGGTCGAACGGCAGCGCCTTGAACAGCCCCGCCGACACCGCGGTGCCGTTCGACATCAGGAGCAGCGTGTGCCCGTCCGGCTCGGCCTTGGCCACCGCCTCCGAGGCGACGATGCCGCCGGCGCTCGGGCGGTTGTCGACGATCACCTGCTGGCCCAGCGTCTCGCTCATGCGCTGCGCGACGGTGCGCGCGGTGATGTCGGCGACGCCGCCGGCGCCGAAGGGCACGATGATGCGCACCGGCTTGGACGGGAACGACTGGGCGAGCACGGGGGCGGCAAGCGGCAGCGCCGCGGCGGCGAAGGCGGCAAGGGCCGCGCGTCTGGCGATCGATTTCATGGCAATTCCTCGGAAAGACTCTCGGGCGGAAGCAACGCGGCGGCAGCGCCGGGGCCGGCGGCCGGGCGACGCGATCGACCGGCACCGGCCGGCCGCCGCGCCGCGATCTTCTCACGGCCGCGCGCGCGCCGTCACGAAGGCCGCCCGCTAGCAGCTATGCCCCGCCGGCATCGCGGCGCGCATTGCCCCTGGCGCGACGATGGATAATAGGGCCGTCATGCGCCGCCCGACCGCCCTCGCCACCAAGCTCGTCGCCATCGGCACCACGTTCCTGCTGCTGGCGCTGGCCTCGATCGGCCTCACCCTGTGGGTGACCTGGCAGCTCGAGGGCGGCGCGGCGGCGATCAACGAGGCCGGGCGGCTGCGCATGCAGACCTGGCGCCTGGCGATGACGCTCGACGCGGGCGACACGACGACCGCGGCGCGCCTCGCCGACGAACTCGACCGCAGCCTCGACCTGCTCCGGGTCGGCGACCCGTCGCGGCCGCTGTTCGTCGCCTGGGAGGCGCCGGCGCGCGCCCAGTTCGACACCGTGGTCGGCCGCTGGCGCGACCTGCGCGCGCGCTGGCTGCCGCGCGGCGACGAGCGTGTCCGCATGGCCGCCGACGCCGGCGCCTTCGTCGCCGAGATCGACCGCCTGGTGCTGTCGATCGAGCAGCAGCTCTCGTACTGGACCGCGGTGCTCAACCTGGTGCAGCTGGCGATGATGGCGCTGGCCATCGGCAGCGCGGTGGTGATGCTCTACCTCGGGCACCTGTTCGTGCTCGATCCGCTCGCCCGCCTCAAGGCCGGCCTGAAGCAGGTCGAGGAAGGCGACCTGTCGACGCGCGTCGACGTCATCTCGCGCGACGAGTTCGGCGACCTTTCCGCGGGCTTCAACCGCATGGCCGGCAACCTGCAGGCGGCCTACCAGAACCTCGAGCACAAGGTGCGCGAGAAGACCGAGCATCTCGAGGTCGAGCGCGCGCGCCTGGCCGCGCTCTACGACGTCAGCGCCTTCCTGGCCAAGGCGGCGACCCTCGACGATCTGGCGCACGGCTTCGCGCGCCGGGTGCGCGTGATCGCCCATGCCGACGCCGCGGCGGTGCGCTGGTCCGACGAGGCCAACCAGCACTACCTGCTGATGGCCGGCGACTGCCTGCCCGAGGCGATGGCCCGGGACGAGCATTGCCTGCTCACCGGCACCTGCCACTGCGGCCAGCCCAGCGCCACCGCGCGCGCGCGCGTGATCCCGATCCGGCCGGCCGAGCCGGTGCCGTTCGACCACTGCGCGCGCGCCGGCTTCGAGACCCTGGTGACGGTGCCGGTGCTGCTGCAGGGCCGCGTGCTGGGCGAGATCGACCTGTTCTACCGCAAGGCGATCACGCTGTCCGACGAGGAGCGCGGGCTGCTCGACGCGCTCGCCAGCCACCTCGCGAGCGCGATGGAGGGCCGGCGCGCCAGCGCGCTGGAGCGCGAGGCCGCGGTGGCCGACGAGCGCGGCCTGCTGGCGCGCGAACTGCACGACTCGATCGCGCAGTCGCTCGCCTTCCTCAAGATCCAGGCGCAGCTGCTGCGCGAGGCGCTCGGCGCCGGCGACGCGGCGCGCGCGCAGGCGGCCCTGGGCGAGCTCGACGCCGGCCTGCGCGAGTCCACCGGCGACGTGCGCGAGCTGCTGATGCACTTCCGCACGCGCACCAACGCCGAGGACATCGAGCCCGCGCTCAAGCACACGCTGAAGCAGGTCGAGCACCAGACCGGGCTCGCCACCCACCTCGCGATCGAGGGCCACGGCCTGCCGCTCGACGCCGACGTGCCGGTGCAGGTGCTGCACGTGGTGCAG